>NZ_CAWMSA010000001.1:0-86377 GCF_963870205.1 Anabaena sp. CA = ATCC 33047
AAAGTACCAGCACTGATAGTCAAATTATTGACTTCGCTGGCAGTTGTGCCATTGAATGCTAGAGTACCACCACTGAGGGTGAGGGTATTGTTAACAGCCAGATTGTTAACTGTTAATGCCCCACCAGAAACAACCAAGGCTTCATCTGAAATTACATCATTCAGGGAAGTATTACCTGTGCGATGAGTGGTAGTAATATTGTGGCTGGCAAAGCTGATATTTACATCATCACCTGTTTGTGGAGGTTGATTGTCTGTCCAATTACTACTGACATCCCAAAATCCATCAACTGCTGTTTTCCAGGTTCTTGTTGCTTGGTACTCTACCTGAATAACCTCTTCATTAACTACGATTACCCCTGTATCATTTTCTGCTTTTAACTGTGCTAACCTCTCATCTGTTAAACTTTCCCCACGCACCAAATCAGCAAAAATCGCTCCCTCATCTCCAGCACTATCTTGTGCGTTGAGTAAGCTATCAATCTTGTGTCCGATTTCTTCTAACAGCAAGCCAACTAAAGACTCTATTTCCCCTTGTTTGACTACCTGGCTGAGATAATCCCTAGATATATAAATTTGGTTGGTAGACGCAGCAAAAGCCCCATTTGCCCCATTTAACTGGGATGAATTCAGGAGTTCAATTGTTGGCAACCAATCTCCATTCTGCCAAGCTGGCACTAAAGCTAAAGCCGCTTCCTGTGCAAAGGTATCTCCAAATGCCAAGCGCATATTTTCTAGGAACTTTGGACTGATGGCAAAATTCCTCAGATAAAGTTCCACCTGTTCTAATGCTAGTAATAGCGTTGGCTCAAAAGTTACGTCATCACCAGTTAAAGGATTATCTAAGGTAAATGTCATAAGGTTGCTGCTTTTTTTGGTGCAAATGGGGTGTTAATTAGGTCATAGTTAGGTGCAGACACACCGCACTGAGGCTATTGGCAAATAGCTATTTTTCAACATCAAACTGGAATTTGATATTGCAATTATTTAGCTACCGTACTGGCAAACTGAAGCGGTTCAGTGTCTAGCTAATTCCCAGTCGCCGAGGACAATACCGGTATATTTCAGCAAGTCTGCACTCAAAATACTGGGGTTGGGCTGTCGAAGCGCGATCGCTGTCAAAAGTTCTGGAATTTCACAATTCTGCTTCCTTTTATTTTCTTGTATTTATAAGCACATAAGTAAAAATAAGTATTCTATGTATACCTAGTGATATAAGAATACACATATTTAACAAGTTATATGAATAAAATTTTGATAAATTTTCTGTAAAAACAGTGAATATACTTAATTTTTAATTAAATTTTCCAAATTCAGGACTTTCAAGATATTGACATTTCTGTGGTTAGTATTATACCGTCCCAATATTCAGACTCCAAAACATTAGTTTCTCTTCCATTCGCAAATTGAGGAAGCACAGACGGCACAAACCGATAATTATCAGAGTCAAAAATCGACAAAAGGATGATTGAAAAGCCAGCAGTCGGATTTGAACCGACGACCTTCCGATTACAAGTCGGATGCACTACCACTGTGCTATGCTGGCAAATTAGGTGATGCGTTTGAATCATTCACCGATTTCTAATTATAGCACAACAAAATTATTTGTCTAGTCCTGATTTGATTTTTCTCTAGGGTTGATGGTTGACTGGAGTTTCTTCTCCCTCCACTTCCCCCACTTCCCCCACTCCCCAGCGTTGCCAAGATGTAGAAATTCTCAAAAATCAGTGATGGCAAAACCTCACAAACTTGATAAATTAATAGGCATAGCAAAATCAGCTAGAGCCTAGACTTGAAGAAAAAACATTGAGTACAGTTGCCAAACTGTATTTTTTTTTGACTAGCAGTATAGAATTGTTCTTTACAGATTCAAAAGCATGGCAACATTGTTTGGACGCGATTTGTTAAGTCTGGCGGACTTGAATCCTACAGAACTTCAAGAACTCCTACAATTAGCGACTCAATTGAAATCACAACAGTTGCAGTTACGGTGTAATAAGGTACTGGGTTTATTGTTTTCTAAAGCCTCGACTCGGACAAGAGTTAGTTTTACTGTGGCGATGTATCAACTGGGTGGACAAGTCATTGATCTTAACCCTAATGTGACACAGGTGAGTCGGGGTGAACCAGTACAGGATACAGCACGAGTTTTAGATCGTTATTTAGATATTCTGGCCATTCGCACTTTTGCACAACAGGAGTTGGAAACTTTTGCAGATTATGCCAAGATTCCTGTGATTAATGCGCTGACAGATTTAGAGCATCCCTGTCAGATATTAGCCGATTTGTTGACTGTACAGGAATGTTTCGGCACAATTTCGGGGCTGACTTTGACTTACGTTGGCGATGGTAATAATGTTGCTAATTCTTTAATGTTAGGTTGTGCTTTGGCAGGGATGAATGTGAGAATTGCCACTCCTAAAGGATATGAGCCAAATGCCAATATTGTAGAACAAGCACGGGCGATCGCATCTGACAAAACGGAAGTTTTACTAACTCATGATGCAGAATTAGCCGCTAAAGGTGCATCTGTACTATACACCGATGTCTGGGCAAGTATGGGGCAGGAAGCGGAAGCAGACGATCGCACTCCGATTTTTCAACCTTATCAAATTTCTCAACAGTTGCTCAGTCTTGCTGCTGATGATGCCATTGTTTTACATTGTTTACCTGCCCATCGTGGTGAAGAAATTACCGAAGAAGTAATTGAAGGTTCTCAATCACGAGTTTGGGATCAGGCAGAAAATCGATTACACGCTCAAAAAGCTTTGCTAGCTAGTATTTTAGGCGCAGAGTAATCAATCAATGGTCATAAAAATCAAGGCAAAAGAAAGATAAGTTCTGTTTCTTTTGCCTTTGATTTTTTGATTATTATCTTGTTATTCTCAAGTTTTTATAGTACCAATGTTCTAGGGACATTTATATTTACTTCCCTTTGATTTTATGGAAAGGCTAACACAAGCGCAACAAGAACTTTATGAATGGCTGGTAGAATATATCCGCATTAACCAGCATTCTCCTTCAATTCGGCAAATGATGCAAGCGATGAATTTAAAATCGCCGGCACCAATTCAAAGTCGTTTGGAACATTTACGCACCAAAGGCTATATTGAATGGACGGAAGGCAAGGCGCGAACTATTCGGATTCTGCACCCGATGAAGCAAGGTGTGCCAGTTTTGGGTACAATCGCGGCTGGTGGTTTAATCGAACCATTTACCGATGCTATAGACCATATCGACTTTAATAATTTTGATTTACCTGCCAAAACCTATGCGTTGCGGGTAACAGGCGACAGCATGATTGAAGATTTAATTAGTGACGGTGATTTGGTGTTTCTGCGTCCAGTTCCCGAACCTGATAATTTAAAAAATGGCACCATTGTCGCGGCGAGAGTTGACGGCTACGGTACTACTTTAAAACGTTTTTATCGCAGTGGCGATCGCGTCACCCTCAAACCCGCCAACCCCAAATACAACCCCATCGAAGTGTCTGCCATGCAGGTAGAAGTACAAGGTTCACTCGTAGGCGTTTGGCGTGGTTATGTGTAAATAGGGACTGGGGGCTGGAAGGGACTGGGGACTGGAAGGTAGACAAGGTAGACAAGGGAGAATATTTCCCAGTGCATCGATGCCCCATACCCCATCCCCATTCCCCAGTATTTCTTTCATTTTGAATTTTGAATTTTGAATTTTGAATTGCTATGTACCTGAAGCTAAAACCAGTGCAGCCAGTTTCCTCTTTCCGATTAAAGTTACCTGTTGTCGGAGAGAGTCAGGGTAGTTATCACACTCAGCCCCTACCAGGATGCCCTAGAATGCCGGCATCTCTGCAATTACGCCCCTATCAGCAACAAGCCGTGACTAACTGGTTTGCTAATAACGGCAGAGGTACCCTGAAAATGGCGACTGGTAGCGGTAAAACTATCACTGCACTGGCTATAGCTTGTGAACTCTACCAACAAATTAACTTACAAGTTTTGTTGGTAGTGTGTCCCTATCGTCATCTTGTCACCCAATGGGCGCGAGAATGTGAAAAGTTTAATTTACAACCAATTTTAGCTTTTGAAACTGTCCGCAATTGGCAAAGTCAACTGTCTACACAACTTTACAATCTGCGTTCTGGTTCTCAAAGTTTTGTCACAGTTATCACTACTAATTCTACCTTAATTGGGGAGGGGTTGCAATCACAAATCAAGTATTTTCCGGCTAAAACTTTAATTATTGGGGATGAAGCTCATAATTTAGGTGCGCCTAAGCTAGAGGAAAGTTTACCTCGCAGTGTGGGGTTGAGACTGGCTTTATCTGCCACACCCGAAAGATATTTTGATGATTTAGGAACACAATCTTTATTTGATTATTTTGGCCCGGTTTTACAACCAGAATTTACTTTACAGGATGCGATCGCTCAAAATGCTCTGGTGCATTATTTGTATTATCCTATACTTGTGGATTTGACGGAAGCGGAAAGTATAGCTTATTTAAAGTTAACTAAAAAAATCGGGCGATCGCTCTTATATCGCGAACGAGAAAACGGCAATTTCTCTAATTTAGAAGATAACGAAGATTTAAAGCCATTATTAATGCAAAGGGCGCGATTAATTGGCGCAGCAGCTAATAAATTAACAGCTTTGCGTCAATTAATGCAAACTCGTCGCCATACCACCCATACACTTTTTTATTGTAGTGATGGTTCGCCAGATACAGGACAACGTTCATCTCTCCGTCAACTCAAAGCCGTTGCCAAAATATTAGGTGTAGAATTAGGTTACAAGGTGAGTACATACACCGCCCACACTCCCTTACAAGAAAGAGAAACCTTACGTCATCAATTTGAAAATGGCGAATTACAGGGTTTAGTCGCTATTCGTTGTTTAGATGAAGGAGTGGATATTCCCGCAATTCAAACGGCGGTAATTTTGTCAAGTTCTGGAAACCCTCGCCAATTTATTCAGCGACGCGGCAGAGTTTTGCGTCCTCACCCCAATAAAGACAGGGCGACTATTTTTGATATGATTGTTTTACCACCAGATTTAGACCGGGAAACTCTAGAAGTAGAACGCAATCTGTTAAGAAAAGAGTTACGTCGGTTTGTCGAATTTGCTGATTTGGCTGATAATGCTGGGGAAGCCCGCATTAAGTTGCTGAATTTGCAAAAACGCTATGGTTTACTTGACATTTAATTAGTAGCTGCCATATTTATCAGTTACCAGCGAGTTAATTGTTAGCATAAGAAATATTTGTATAATCGATGTAGGGCATTTAGTGAGGATTTACGCAAGTGTCACCCTAAATATCTATATGCAGGGTGCGCCAGCCTACATAAATGCTGCAAATAAACTTAGGTTTGACATCTGACACAGCCTACCAATGTGTCAGTTGCAGAAGTTCTGTTAGTTAAAAACAAGTGAATAATTTAATCAAAAATTCATCTCAGATGGTTGCTTCATGAAGATGCTTTAAATTTACATGTAAAAACGTTAGATAAAGTTTAAACAAATTTCATTTGGTTCATACTCAGATAAACTCGCTAAAAGTACATCAACACAAATTTAAACAAAAGTTTGATTTAACTAAAAAGCTAAATTTTGCCATCTGGCTGGAGGATTCAAGATTTTTAACTGGGTTTTGTGCTGAACTTTTGAAATCATTTATTTATTGCTTTAACTGAACAGTTTAACTAATGCAATCACTTTATTCTGTGGATTTGCCTACATTAGAACAGGTACTGGAATGTAATCCTTTAACTGTCTTACCAGATACACTACTGATTGATGCGATCGCTCTGATGAATCAGGTAAACAGCAGTGCATCTGATTGCAGTGGTTGTGTTTTAGTAGTTGAGCAAAAGCAAGTCTTAGGTATATTTACTTTAAGGGATGTAGTCAGGCTAACGGCGGCAGGGGTTGATTTATCCAGGGTAAGAATTGCTGAAGTGATGGCACAGCCAGTTATTAGCCTGACTTTGGCTGAAGCAGAAAACGCCCTGCAAGCTTTATCTTTCATGCGTCAGCATCGCATTCGTCATGTACCGATAGTAGATGAACAAGGACAATTGCTCGGCTTGATTTGCCAAGACAGAATTCGTCAAGTTCTCCAACCAGCGCACCTGCTGAAACTGCGATGTGTGACAGAGGTGATGGAGACAGCAGTGGTTCATGCGCTACCAACGACATCTGTATTGGAATTATCGCATGAGATGAGCGATCGCCGCATCAGTTGTATTGTGATTGTCACCCCACAGGAAACAAAACTGATGCCAGTGGGGATGATAACTGAGAAAGATATTCTCAAAGTACAGTTACAGGGACTAGATATAGCCCAAACTCCAGCGCAAGCGGTGATGAGTACCCCTGTCTTAACTATCTCTCCCACCGCATCATTATGGACTGTTCACCAGTTGATGCAAGCACGAAAAATCAGGCGGTTAGCCGTAGTCGGAGAACAAGGTGAATTGCAAGGAGTGCTAACACAAACCAACCTTCTACAAGTGCTTGATCCTGTAGAAATCGTCAGCGTTATCCAAGCCTTACAAGCCAAAGTTTCACAGCAAACCATTCAACTAGAACAGGAAATTACACAACGCCGTCAGGTAGAAAAATTACTACGCCAAACTCAACGAAAGCTAGAATTAAGGGTGGCGGAGCGTACAGCCGAACTCATGCAACTAAATCTCAGTTTGCAACAGGAAATCGAGGAGCGCAAACAAGCAGAAACATCTTGTCGCGAAAGCGAACAATGGCTACAACTCGCGCTGTGGGCTGGTAACGCCGGTACTTGGGACTGGAATCTGCAAACAAATGAGATTATTTGGTCTGAAAGTTTGTTTGCTTTATTTGGTATAAATAGTGGTACATTTGACGGCAAGTTGGAATCATTTTTTCATTTCGTCCATCCAGAAGACCGTGAATTAGTCGAAAATGCGATTCAGCAAGCGATTAATGCACAAGTACCTGAATATAGAGTTGAGTTTCGAGTAGTCAAACCTGATGGTACAATTCGCTGGGCGGGAGCCAATGGTAAAGTCTTATATAATAATATTGGTCAACCCCTGCGAATGATGGGGGTAGATATTGACATCACCACTCGCAAACAAACAGAAGCAGCACTGACAGCCAGCGAACAACGGCTACAGGCAATTATAGATAATTCTCCGGCTGTCATCTATGTTAAAGATATCCACGGGCGGCACCTTCTGGTAAACTCTGCATTTGAAAACACCCTGTACGTAACCAGAGAGCAAGTCAAACATAAAACTAACTTTGAAGTATTCCCTCCTGACATTGCTCAAGCCTTAACCAGAAATGATCAAAATGTCCTGACTTCTAGAACACCTTTGCAGTTTGAGGAAGTGATTGAACTTGATGATGGGTTACATACTTATTTAACCGTGAAGTTTCCCCTGTTGGATGTAGCCGGAAACCCTTACGCTGTCTGTGGCATATCTACAGACATTACTGAACGCAAACAAGCACAACAAAGAATTCAACAACAAGCAGCTTTAATTGATGTGGCTACTGATGCCATTTTTGTCCGCGATTTAGACAATCATATCTTATTCTGGAATCGAGGGGCAGAAACATTATATGGTTGGACAGTAGAAGAAAGCTTGGGTAAAAAAGCTGATCAACTGTTTGACAAAGAATCCTCGTTTCAACTGCAAGCAGGTTTAAAAGCCACCATCGCACAGGGTTCTTGGCAAGGGGAGTTAGAGCAAATCACCAAAACTGGTAGAGAAATTATCGTTGCTAGTCGCTGGACATTAGTACGTGATACATCTGGAAAACCTCAATCTATCCTCGTAGTCAACACCGACATCACCGAAAAAAAACAACTAGAACAACAATTTTACCGCGCTCAACGCCTAGAGAGTATAGGAACTCTAGCTAGTGGGATTGCTCACGACCTTAACAATGTCTTTGCTCCCATTACCATGATTGCTCAATTGTTGCCTTTAAGATGTAAAAATGTGGATGCGCGGACTCAAGAACTGTTTAAAACATTAGAAAATAGTTCTAAACGAGGAGCAAACTTAGTTAAACAAATTCTCACCTTTGCCCGTGGTACAGAAGGTAAACGCATCCTTTTGCAACCTGGACATTTGCTCAAAGAATTAGTCAAAGTTATCCAGCAGACTTTTCCTAAATCGATTGAAATTATGACTGATATTCCTACCAGTACACTATGGATGGTAGAAGCTGATCCCACTCAATTAGAACAAGTGTTGATGAATTTGGCAGTTAATGCCCGTGATGCGATGCCCAATGGTGGTATACTCAGAATTACTGCCGAAAATCGCGTCATTGACCAAACTTATGCCCGAATGCGCCTAGAAGCGCAACCAGGCAGTTACATTGTTGTTACCATTGCCGATACCGGAACGGGAATTGCTCCAGAATTTTTAGAGCGCATATTTGATCCGTTTTTTACCACAAAAGAAGTTGGCAAAGGTACAGGGTTAGGTTTGTCAACGGTTTTAGGTATCGTGAAAAATCATGGCGGTTTTGTGGAGGTATCCAGTCAAGTAGGCGAAGGGACTACATTTGAGATATTTCTCCCCATAGCCACAGGAACAGCAACCGAGTCAACCATAAATACAGCTTTGCCAAGAGGTAACGGTGAGTTAATTTTGATTGTTGATGATGAAGAGATAGTTAAACAAACCACACAGGAAACCCTTGCAGATTATAACTATCAAACTATTCTAGCTGAAGATGGTATTGAGGCGATCGCTCTCTATGTGGAATATCAGCCAGAAATTAGTGCTGTCTTGCTCGATATGCTCATGCCCAACATGGATGGCTTAACCACTATCCGCACCCTGCGAACTATCAACCCCAACGTCAAGATTATCGCCACCAGTGGTTTACCCACTAACGAGCAGAAAGCAATTGCGGCAGGTGCTGCCACTTTTCTCTCTAAACCCTACACCGCTCAAGATTTACTGCATACTTTATCGGATGTGATTGGGAGTGAGGACTAGGGAGTGGGGACTAGGGACTGGGAACTCAACAACTGTGGAACAATTTTTGTAAAGTTTTTTAAAGTAGTTGTGGTTGATGGTGCGTTGTGTGAGAAGATAAGAATGTCTTTATTATAATGGGGTGTAACTTGCGTTAAAAATTTTGCTTACATTCGATTATAATAGAATCACTCTGGAATTTTTATCATATCAGAAATCAGAACCAAAATAAACCAGATTTTTGCAAAAAAAACTGAAAAATTTGACGCACATTTGAGGGAGTTAGCAAATAGCGGCATCGTGAATTCACGGATTTAACAGCAGAGGTTAAGGCAGTTAAAATAAAAATAAACGCTATTAAAAACCCACAAGATGTTGCCAGAGCAAAATATTGACGATGTGCAAGAGCCAATTGTGAATGCTCCGCCGGAGGTGCGGCAAATTATTGAGCGAGTATGGCACTTAGAAAAAAGCCGACTAGATAGAAAAAGTAATAGCCCCATCAATGAAGATATTTTGAAGATTGTGAAGGAAGCGGTGCAATGAAGCTAACTTCAATAAAGCTGTGTAACTTTCGCTCTTTTTATGGCAAGACACCAGAAATCATCATTTCTGGGGGAGATGTTCTCAACACCACAGTAATTTACGGCAATAATGGCGCAGGTAAAACCAGTTTACTAAATGCGTTTACGTGGGTATTATATGAGAAGTTTAGTGCAGCCTTTGCATCCACAGAACAGTTAGTTAATAAACGAGCGATCGCCGAAGCCAAACCCAGTCAATCAGTAGAATGTTGGGTAGAAATCAACTGGGAACACGAAGGTAAACGCTACAACGTCAAACGCCAATGTCGGGTGTATAAAAACAAAACTGATTTTGCCGTCACCAAAACAGAATTACTCATGCAAATAGCTGGGGATGATGGCAGATGGTTATACCCCAATCAGCAACCAGAAGAAATTATCGGACAGATTTTACCAGTCAGTTTACATCAATATTTCTTCTTTGACGGTGAGCGCATCGAAGAAATAGTCCGTTCTGATAAAAAAGCCGAAATTGCAGAAGCCATCAAGATTTTCTTAGGCGTAGAAGTCATTAACCGTTCTATCAGACACCTGGGAGAAGCCAAAAAAAGTTTAGATAACGAACTAAAAGCCATTGGCGACTCAGAAATTAAACAATTATTGCGTGAACAAGAAAAAATTCAACAAGAAATTGAACGCATCAACAGCCGACAAACAGAAATTATCCAAGAATTAGAACATCAACAAACCTTAAAAAAAGAAACAGGTAATCGTTTACATGAACTGAGTGCAGCTAAAGAACTGCAAGAAAGACGACAAGAATTAGAAACACAGAAAAAATCACACCAAGACAACCTCAGACAAACAAGAGAAGCACTCAAAAAAATTATTTCCGCCAGAGGTTACACCGTTTTACTCCCAGACACCACAGCCAAATTCCGGACAATTATCCACGAATTAAAACAGCGAGGTGAACTAACATCAGGAATTTCGCGGGAATTTGTCCATGAATTACTCAATTCTCAACGCTGTATCTGTGGTGCAGAATTACATAATGGTAGTCATGCTCATATCAATGTCAGCAAGTGGTTAGAAAAAGCTGGTTCTTCATCAGTAGAAGAAACAGCAATTCGCATGAGCGCGCAAGTAGACGAAATCGACAAACAAGCCACAGCTTTTTGGGAAGAAGTAGACAGAGAACAAGCAAGAATTAATGATTTACGCCAAAACATTTCCCAAATTGAACTCGAATTACATAATATTCAAGAACGTTTACGAAAAGATGCCAATGAAGAAATTAGCAGTTTACAAAAACGGTTAGATGAAATAGAAAATAAAATTGACGAATTAAACCGCGAGCAAGGAGCAAATCAACAGCAACTCTCCCATCTGCAAACAGAAATTGATGCTTTAATCAAACAAATCGCCAAACAGAAACTTAACGAAGAAAAGCAATTATTAGCACAACGGCGGATGAATGCCACACAAGATGCAATTGAAAGATTAACCGAAGTCAGAAACCGTCAAGAAAAGCAATTTCGGTTGCAACTAGAAAAGCGATTACAAGAGATTTTTACAGCAATTTCGTTCACACCTTATCAACCCAAAATTAGCGATAAGTATGAATTAACGTTAGTTGAAAATACATCAGGATTAGAAGCACCAGTTGCAGCATCTACCGGAGAAAATCAAATTCTCAGTTTATCATTTATCGCCAGCATCATTGATAAAGTGCGCGAGTGGAGTGAAAGGCGGAAAATTTTAACCGTTCCCGATAGTAGTACCTTTCCCATTGTCATGGATTCACCCTTTGGCAGTTTAGATGAAACTCATCGTCGGCGCATCGCTCAAACTTTACCTAAATTAGCGAATCAGTTAATTGTGTTAGTAACTAAAACTCAGTGGCGCGGTGAAGTTGAGGCAGAAATGTTAGACAGAATTGGCAGGGAATATGTATTGACTTATTATTCTTCTAAACCTGATTGTGAACAAGATTATATTGAGTTAGCAGGGAAAAGATATCCTTTGGTAAAACAAAGTCCGAATGAGTTTGAATACACAGAAATTGTGGCAGTGGAAAGGGATTGGTAAAAGTAATTAATTTCGCGCAAACACGCAGTTTGTAGGGTGGGCATTGCTTAATAGTAGCTCAGACACTTATTTTAAAGTTGCCAGCAATGCCCACCTGAAGCTGATTGAGTTTGTAGGGTGGGCATTGCTTAATAGTAGCTCAGACACTTATTTTGAAGTTGCCAGCAATGCCCACCTGAAGCTGATTGAGTTTGTAATTTTGAATTCTCCGCCGGTTTTGCCTCATCCAGTCACAACTAGCTAAATTAAATTTTCATATTTTAGGGCATAGGATGGAACAGAAGATCAGGGAAAATAAAATTAAAAATTGCCCAGATAGAA
The DNA here is from genome assembly GCF_963870205.1 of Anabaena sp. CA = ATCC 33047. NCBI lineage: Bacteria > Bacillati > Cyanobacteriota > Cyanophyceae > Nostocales > Nostocaceae > Anabaena > Anabaena sp. CA = ATCC 33047. Next base: position 11,895 of record NZ_CAWMSA010000001.1, read on the forward strand.
AATGCAATTGAGATGGTAATCACCGCTAGAACTGGCGCAAGGGAAAGATATTTCCGAAAATAATCTTTTTGACTGCTTTGTTTTTGCATATAACACTCTCTCAAACAAGTGAATAAGTTAATTTAAACCAAAGTGAAGCCAGGGAGAGTTGTCTAAATGGTCTATGCAATTTGATGGCAGAATATTTGGGAACACCAAAAAATAAACTATCTGATATCTTGCACCATTCTCAATAACCGTAGTATTTTCAGCAGTGCATCGCCTGACTTTAATTGCAATAAAGCAACTGGTGCAAGATGTAAACTATCCAAATCGACTGTTAGTAGGGTGCGTCAGGATGAATATTGTCTTGGTATCGCTAGGGTTTCTCATACTGACGCACCCTACATTTTGGACATTTTTCATCTGGAAGTCCCTTTGTGTCTGCACTTGCTCAAACCAAGCATCCAAGGTCAAAGTTAACTGTACTTAACAAATTAATTCCTATGACTTGATTCAGCTTCTAACCACAGGTAGGATTTCAACTAACTTTTAATCTTCAATATGGATGAGGACTTATGCACTTACAGGATTTACTCATGTAGGCGATACCTACGGTAAGCGATGCTAAAGCTTTTTCACTTAGTATAAAATGTTAAGCTAAATATTGGCGATTATTATAGACTTCAGTATCATGGTAGAAACGGGTAGAATCAGGGTTGCTAAGGATAAAGCAGATTTAGTTAAAGCTTTAACCTCTTCAGATGGTGGTACAGGCCCTTTTCAAACTTTTGCTGATGTGATTGTGTTTGCTGCGGCGTTGGGTGCAAAGCATCAAAAGCGCGTACCTTTAGGCGAAATTTCTAAACGAGAACCATCACCCATCAGGATAGAACACTTCGCTTCTGTGGGCAATGATGTAGTGATTATATTACTGGGAATGGTTGAAACTCAGGATATCAACATCTTATCCACTTATGATGCAGCAAATGAAACTCAACGTCATCACATTTTTGAAGAATATGCTAACGGTGGATTAGAAATTCTTCAAACTGAGTTGCGCGGAGCCGTTGATTATTCAGAAAGAATTCTCTTATTTCTCAGTTATGAACGCACTCAAAAAGATGAACCAGCAGAGGAATTTGATTTGAGTAAATTCCTCTTGTAATTAAATTAAATGGTGGGGAAAATTCATAATTAATTGCTTACATCCATCCCAGCTTAATTTTTATAGTTTTGACTGCATCAATTACAGCATTTGCAGAAGCAGATATTTTGTAAGGCTTCTCTGGATTTTTGGGGTTTTTGTCTATCCTAACTATATTATCTTTCCAAACAGGGTTTTCTCTTGACCAATCTAGTTGTGAGAGTTGCAAGACTTTTGCTTCATTAAAATCGTTATCTGCTTGCGAATAAGCGTCATGTAATAAACGTCCTAAAACTTCCAAACCAACGCTGACACCTAAAAGACAATCTTCTTTAAATGCAGCAACGTCATCTTCCGTTAATTCTTCAACATTTGTATCAAAAATATACTCTGTATTGCCGCATTGTACAAAAAATTTATTCAAACAAATCACTAAAGCATCAGAGGCTTGATAGACATCATAATCTTGTAGTTGGTGATTTGGATCATTTGCAAAGACACAACTAACAAACCTAGCTATATAGTTAATAGTATAAATTAATCTTTGTTTAGTAGAGGGTGTAGATTTAATTTTTTCTGTTTTCCCGTGAAACATTGGCACTCTTTGGATTAATTCTTTACTAATGCCAACTCGTCCAGAAAATTCACCAAATGATAATAACAATGATTTATCTAATTGTCTAGTTTGTGCCATGTCCCTAAAATCTGTCTGACATTGGCGAAAATCTCCTTCTAACACCAGTGTAATGGGAAAATCATCATCACTAATTAAGTGACTATCAGCACTTTCAATTAAGTCATGAATGGCGCGTTTACGATGTTGTCCGTCAGTGATATCTAATTTAACTCCACGACGGATAACAACTAAACAAATACCTCTACCTAATTCAAGAATTGTGATATCTTTTGGATCTACATTTGCAGTCAGCGTTCCAACAATCCAAGGTTTTCCCTTTCTGGCTCGTTCCACAATATAGTTTTTAATTTCTTCTGCATGACCTTTTACCTCTGGGCGATTTTTTCCAGAATCGGGGTCATTATTATCAGATGGTTTTGCTTGCAGAAGTCCAGAAAAATCACTGGCAGGTACATTGATTTGTAGCATAGTACGCTTACCCTGCCTAAAAATTAGCCCAGGATAGCATCGCTCACGATGATATTGAAAAAAAAACGGTTCAATAAAAGCTCTAAACTCAGCTTTAACTTCTGGCGAAATGTTATCAGCACTATCCTGGTTAATTTCAAGCATAGAAATAATTGTCTAATTTCAGTCAAGCAGTTAACATTCTATGCTGTTGTTAACTTGCTTGTAATCAGTGAAAACACTACAAAATTTACTTATTCATTTTTTAACTTATAAAAGCGGTGGAAGTCCTACTTCTTTGGGTTCTACAAACTCACCAAAAAAATTAATTGTTTTATCTTCTACAGTCCTACCATTAGCCAAAGCTTTACGAAGTTCAGCCCGTTCCATTGCATCATCTATTCCACCCAGAATATAAATTAATAACTTTGCAGCTAACTCTTTACCTGAAACCTGCACTCGTTTTTTATTCGGGTCATATAATACACCATACCAAAGAGACTGGGGATACTCCATACCACTAAAGCCCCCTTGTTGGTCAAATTTCCGCAACTTCTTAAAAATGCTGCTCAGAGTCAACCCCTTTCTAAATACTAAAAATCCTAAAGCTTGCGCTAAAGCAACTTGTGCCACAGGACGGAAAAGTATATTAGCTTCACCGCCACCTTTTTCAAAGCTAAATCTTCTTAAAACAGGTGTATCTTCATGTTCCAAAATTTTATAACTAGGTAAGTTAGCCAAATTATCAAAAAGTTTGCTGAATTCTGCAATTCCCTGCTCAATTTCCTCATTCTCTGGACGCATGGGAATTAAGCCTTTCTCAAAAGGTTTCCAATGGGGAAACTTGTGAACCAAATATCTTTCTGACATATCTTGCAAAGCTTGTAGCGTCGTCAAAACAGTCGCATTCGTTGCCACTGTGGCACTATTCCAATTCACGCGAGGTTTACGATTTGGTCGTTGTTCCAAGAGTGGATGAGTTACCGCAATTTTTCGCGCTACAATTGCAAAACCATCATCTTCATTTAACTGTGCTAACTGACCTTTAGTTAAGGGTGCAGCCATTAAGTTAACATGAACAAAAACTGATCTGACTCTGCGTCTGGCTTCGCTGCGAGTCTCTCCAGAATTCACCGCACAAATAAATTCAATTCCAATTTTTTCCTTGGGTAAACTTTGTAAGTAAGCAGGGTCTACTTGATATTTGTCTATCAAATCTGATACTGTGATAAAATTATCATCAGCTGTTTTATCTTTTTTATATCGTTGGAGTTTGCCAGTTTTGATTAACTCCATCAACCCCTGTACTCCCATGAGTCGGTGTTGACCATCTAGCGCGTAAATGGTGACATTCTCCTGAGAAACATTGAGTAATCCGACCTGACCATCTTTATCTAATGGTGTGAAATCAGTTGTAGACTTTCTGGCGCGTCCCTCTCCATCCCACTCAGTCGCTTTCAGGTCATCCACCCAAGGCTGATTAATTACTACTAAGACTGGGGGAAATTTATGATTTTTTCTGGCAGCCAAATACTGAACTAGGGGTGCTTGACGCGACCAGTCTAGGGGACGCTGTTGAATTTCATCGATACTATCCGCGTCAATTTCAATATTATCCGTATCTGGATTGTATTTTTTTTGCAGTAAGGGTAAACCAGAAGCGAAGTGAACCCTACCCGCAAACCATTCTAAAGTCACAGAACCCACATAAGCCTCTGTTCCGCCCATTTCGGTCTTTTGAACCAAAATATGGTCGTTTTTGGCTAAAAAGTTGCTTAAAAGTAATGATAAGACTTGTTTTTCCTTGTTTTCTCGTTCTAGATACTCGCTGGTAATTTCGGCCGTGGGATGAGATGCACTGTCGTTCATGTTAATTTTTAAAAACAATGTAAGGTAGTGTAGTTAGATTATCCAAAAAATTAGATACTAATAAAGCAATTTTTAAAAACCTATTAGCCACCAGGACAGTTGAATTGCCTAGGTTTAGCCGCTAATGATTTTGAGTGGAAGATCAAAAATTAAGTAACGCCGATGTGTCCAGAGGTAGGGAGAAATGAGTACAGCACAGCAGCCAGAAAAAAAAGGTCAGCAGAAACGTACTGTAGCAGAGTTAGTGGAAGATATCCAAGCTTTGACCACTGAAATTCAAGAATTGTATTGTTTAGATGCGATACCTTGGATCATAGGTGTATCTTGGGGCAAAGACTCCAGTACAGTGTTGCAACTGGTGTGGAATGCGATCGCTGCTCTGCCTCTAGAAAAACGTACTAAAACAATCTATGTCATCACGACAGACACTCAGGTAGAGAATCCTGTGGTTGCCGGCTGGGTTCGTCAATCCATAAAGGAACTGAAATCGGCTGCACAACAACAAAAGATGCCGATTGAACCACATTTACTCAAACCAGTAGTTGCAGATACATTTTGGGTAAATCTGATTGGCAAAGGGTATCCAGCACCTCGTAACCAATTTCGTTGGTGTACACCTCGGTTGAAAATTAACCCTGCAAATCAATTTATCCGTGAAATCGTTAGAGCTAACGGTGAAACAATTCTGGTATTAGGTACTCGCAAAGCCGAAAGTGCCAAACGTGCCGCCACCATGAAGAAGCATCAGGCGGGCAGAGTACGAGAACGGCTCAGTCCTAATGCTAGTCTACCTAATTCCCTAATCTATACTCCTATTGAGGATTGGAGTAATAACGATGTCTGGATATATCTTAATCAGTGGGACAATCCTTGGGGAAGCAGCAATAAAGAATTATTCAGTCTATATCGAGGTGCAACAGCAGATAATGAATGTCCCTTAGTGGTTGATACTTCTACGCCTAGTTGTGGTGATTCCCGGTTTGGTTGCTGGGTTTGTACAATGGTGAGTCAGGATAAATCTATGCAGGCTATGATCCAAAATGATGAAGAAAAAGAATGGATGCAGCCTCTATTAGATATCCGTAATGAGTTAGATATTAGGGATGATCGGGAAAGAAGAGATTTTAGAAGAATTTGGGGAGAAGTTCAACTTTTTGAGCGTAATAAAGATGGCAATATTTCTGTTGAACCAATACCCGGCCCCTATACAAAATACTGGCGCGAATATTGGCTGAGACGCTTGTTAGAAGCAGAAAAACAAATTCGCAGTACAGCACCAGAAAATATGCGCGATATCACCCTGATTTCTATCGAAGAAATGAGTGAAATTCGCCGGATATGGCTAGAAGAAAAACACGAATTTGACGATAGCTTACCCAGAATTTATCAAGAAGTGACTGGTGAAAAATTCCAAGATCCACGCCCTGGTGCTGACCAAAATCTCTTAGGTAGGGATGAGTGGGCTGTATTAGAAGAAATCTGTGCAGGTGATGCTATGCACTTGGAACTGATGGCAAAATTGTTAAGCACAGAATACCAATTTCGCAAGAAATCAAAGCGTATAGGTATTTACGATAGCCTAGAAAAATGTTTTGATACCAGTTCCCGTTCTCCTGAAGAAGCTATTAAAAATGCTCGTTTAAAACGGGATTTAAGAGAAGCAGCTAGTCAAGGTGATATTGCCAAAATTAGGGAAAAAGTTAAGCAGTTGAGTTTGGGGGATGCTGTGGATGAAGGCGAAGCGGAAAGTGAACAGCCGGTAACTTGGGCAAGTCTAAAATTCAAAAAATAGGCGTAAATAATGAAGGGTTTGTAGTAAGGACTTTAGTCCTAATAAAAGGGCTAGAATCACTTACTACGAACTGTCAGCAATCAGGATTTTCAAACATCTTCTTAGCCGTTATTGGTTGATGAGAAAAATCTCTCTAAAATTTCTGACTTTTTTTGTTGAATAACGTTATGTTTTCCAGATTCCCCCCTGCCCACGCTAATATAATCTAGCTCAATTTGTACAGTGTCTTCAGTCTTTTCACATTTACATTCCTGGGAAACAGAAATATGATTTAATGCAGTTGTTGGCTGATTGGCTACTGGGGGTAATATTTGTGTGAGTAAGTTGGTGGATAATTCTGGTAAAACGCGGCGTTTTTGATTTAAAAAAAAGTCAAAGGTTAAGCTAGCTAAACGAATGCGATCGCCATCTTTAAGTTTAACTGGCTGATATACAGGTTCACCATTGACAAATGAACCATTTGTACTGTTAAAATCAACTAAATAAAAGCCTTGATTTTCTACATACTGAATGGCAGCGTGACAACGGGATAAATGCGGCTCTTGAGTACAAATACCATTGCTGCGATCGCGCCCTATTGTCCAAAGATGCTGCGCCTGTTGTAAAGTTTGTGTCTGATGCTCACACAGGTTAGTAATCACATAAACAGATGAATCATCGACTACACCCTGCACATACAGTGGCTTGACACCATTCACAGATGACTGAGACAAATTTTCTAGCTGAAGAATTTCATCTAAAAGATTGCCATGTCGTTCATACAAAGACAGAAATACCTGATACAAACTTAATCGTCTTTCTAGTTCTTGATTATGTAATTTCGTCATCATAACTTATATCTCTTATATGGTGAAATCGAGACATATTAGTTGCTGATGTTGGTCAAGAATATTGCACTACAAACCAGCATCAGGAAAAACTATTTGATCTGTTGACAACCACGGAATTTTAGCAGTTATCAAGGATTTGTCAATTTGTCCAACTTGAGACTAAGTTTTTCTCCAATAGTCTGTACAGCTAGAAATATCAAAAAGCATTTTTTAACAAAAATTGTGATTATTTTCTCTACATTTTAAAGGTAGATAATCTAATTTTAACAGATATTTTTTCTTAAGAAAAGTAAATTTTAACTGAATAAACTATTAATTTTTCTCATAATTCCAACAGATTAATGCCACAAAACTTTTTTATGTTTCTCGGAAGTTTGGTTGGCTGCAAATTCCCTCTATTTCGTGTATCCCAAAATTAATAGAATACTGCATAAATACTTAAATATGTCAGCCAAACAGAAATGCCAACAACTTTTGTCCATACTCCCGATCAAATATCAAACTTATACCGTTTTTAATTAGCTGGCGTGGCGACTGTAGAGACATTATGATGTAACGTCTCTACGGAATATATGAGACGCAACCTGACATAGAATTAGTATAAATCCTGAAATCATCAAATTTTAGTCCAAAATAATCGCTAATGATACTTACCAAAACCAGCTAGTTATAATAATAATTTCTCAATGACAACTGAAAATATACTTAATTTAAAAAACTCACTGGCAATTTTCAAATTACAACAAGCCTCGCTTACCATTGGGACGTATTGTCATCCAATTAGTTTTGGCTAATGCCAATTGTTCATCAGAAATTTTTGCCCCAGTCAGATTAGCACCACAGAGATTTGCTCCCCGCAAATTAGCATGAGTCAAATAAGCATTGCTCAGGTCTGCGCCTCTGAGGTCTGCTCCTTCTAAATCGGCATGATTGAAGTAAGCTTTGTTTAAATTAGCGTCCCTTAAATTGGCACGAGTCAGACTAGCTCTACCAAAATCAGTATTGTGGAGATTAGCTCCTTGCAGATTCGTATGTTGTAATTGAGAAGAATGAAAATTGGTTCCTGATAAATCAGCACCTTGGAGGTTGAGCAAGTTTAAATTGTGTAGAGCAAAATCTCGTCTACCTTTTAAATAGGCTGTGAGTAAAGTTTGGGTATCCAGTCGGCGTGCAACTTTAGATTTTTGACTATGTGAACCATTGCTGTGACTGTTCCCGACAGATGTAGATTTACCTCCGGAAATCCCTGGTCGCATACCGCCTGCGTCTAATCGCGTGTTATCTGCAATTTTGGCTCGCCTAGCCCGAATTGCTGCGGCTACCTGTGATACTCCTAGACCAGTAGCCGCAGCCGAAGGGTTGCTACATAAAACCGCAGAATTTTCTGGACGATGGTGTGTGTGGCTTTTATTGTTAGCCTCTGTTTGAACTAGCAATCCACTAGCTAAACTGTCTAAATACGGCTCGATCTCCAAGGCTCTGAGAACTTCTTTGGCTGACTTGTAGCGATTGCGGACGGAGACTTCTAACATTTTCCGCAGGACATTGATCAGGTGGTCACTGGCTTGTACTAAATGTTCCCACATCACTTCACCCGTGGTGGGATTGTAATCTAAATCTTTAGGTGTTTTACCCGTCATGAGATATACGCAGGTAACACCGAGGGCGTAGATATCACTAGCATAGACTGGACGCATGGCCATTTGCTCTGGAGGTGCAAAACCAGGAGTACCAATGGCATAAGCAGTTAAAGCTGTATGTCCTGATTGATTTGTGGCTGCTTGGTTAACTTGGTTTTTGACTGCGCCAAAGTCAATCAGTACCATTCTGGCATCTTGAGTACGGCGAATTAAGTTAGCTGGCTTGATATCACGATGAATCACTTTGTGATCATGAATGTATTGTAGTAATGGTAGAGTTTCGCTTAAGAATTGCTTGACACCAGCTTCACTAAAAGTGCCATTCAGTTTCACCTCTTGTTGCAGGGTGGAACCACTAATATATTCCTGAACTAAATAGAATTGTTCTTGTGCTTCAAAATAGTCCAACAGTCTGGGTAATTGGGGATGATTACCAATGGTGCCTAGGGTTTTGGCTTCTCGCTCAAACAGTTCTCGCGCCATCTGTAAAACCTGTGGTGCTGTTCCTAAAGGACGTAGTTGCTTAATTACACAACTTGGTTCTCCTGGTAACATTTCATCACGGGCTAAAAAGGTCGCTCCGAAGCCACCCTGACCCAATGGCTTCAACACCCGATAGCGATCGCGCAACAGTAGTTGCGAGCCACAAGATTGACACCTTTGGCTATATGCTACATTCTCTGGATTGGGACAGGTGGGATTTATGCAATAGCTCATGCACTGTCAACTCGCTGCACGAATATTCACGGGGAGCGTTATACTCTGTTTCCATTATTGATATTTCAACTCTGTTCTTACTAGGTAAGTTTTGCGGGAAATCCTTTGAAGAGTTCCTAAAGTTGAATCTAAATTACTGAAAACGATGCTCCCAATCAAATAACTTATTATACTGATGTTAACCAGTCGTGTCGAGTATATATTTTCGCCTGCCATCTACAACCGCGATCGCCTGATTTATTTACTTAAGTAACCGACATGATCGACTTTCTTCAATTCAGCCTCTGGAATTGCGTCTACGTATATTTGCTGAAATAATTTTTGCTGACCGAGCGGCTATACCAACACCTTAACGGGGAACGGCTTCCATTTATCTGGGGGAAATAGTTCACAGCAACGGGAAACGCTTCCCTCCTCTCCGTTCCCTGTTCCCTAGGTATCTTAAGTTATGTAAATAATACATGAATATATGTTCAGATGTTATAGTGTAATAGCTAGAACAAATGGAGTCCAACTATGACAACCGTTACCCAAATGAAGTGCGCCTGTCCGGATTGCTTATGTATCGTTTCTTTAGACAAAGCCATCAGCAAAGAGGGCAAATACTATTGCTCGGAAGGTTGTGCTGAAGGACATAAAACTATCAAAGGCTGCGGTCACGGTGGCTGTGGCTGTTAAACAAAATCAACAACCCTGGCCAAAACTGGACAGGGTTGTGAATAATTATGAACAGCAGCAGTGGCAATCTACAGACTAGATAACACCTCGCGGGCGATCGCAATAGTCTTGTCGATATCTTCCTCAGTGTGAGCCAAAGAGGTAAAACCAGCCTCAAACTGAGAAGGTGCTAAATAAACACCGCGTTCTAACATCCCGCGATGGAAGCGGCCAAATTTAGCTGTATCTGACTTTTTGGCATCTTCGTAGTTATGCACAGGGCCAGAGGTGAAGAATAAACCAAACATGGCACTGATGTGACCACCACAAGCTGCATGACCAGTTTCTTGAGCAACTTGCAACAAACCGTCTGCTAACCGTTTAGTAATCCGTTCTAGATACTCATAAGTACCTGGCTTTTGTAGTAATTCCAGGGTTTTAATCCCCGCCGTCATTGCCAAAGGATTACCTGACAGAGTTCCTGCTTGATACACAGGGCCAGCCGGGGCAATCATCGACATAATATCGCGACGACCGCCATAAGCTCCCACTGGCAACCCGCCACCAATCACTTTACCCAAAGTTGTTAAATCCGGTGTGATGCCAAATTTTTCTTGTGCGCCACCATAGGCAATGCGGAAGCCTGTCATCACTTCATCAAACACGAGTAACGCGCCGTACTCGTGAGTTAGTTCCCGCAAACCTTCTAAAAAGCCAGCATCGGGAGTAATAAAGCCAGCATTACCCACCACCGGCTCTAGAATCACACCGGCAATCTGATCAGGGTTTTCTGCAAATAAAGCTTTGACGGCTTCTAAATCATTGAAAGGGGCGGTCAGAGTGTTGCTAGTGGCTGATTTAGGCACACCTGGGGAATCAGGTAAACCGAGGGTGGCTACACCAGAACCAGCTTTCACCAGGAACATATCAGCGTGTCCGTGGTAGCAGCCTTCAAACTTGATGATTTTCTCGCGGTTGGTGTAAGCTCGCATCAACCGCAATACAGCCATACAAGCTTCTGTACCGGAGTTGACAAATCTCACCATTTCGATGCTAGGAACAGCATCAATCACCATTTCTGCCAGGACATTTTCTAGATATGAGGGCGCACCGAAGCTAGTACCTTTTTCCAAAGCATCATGGAGTGCGCTAATTACTTCTGGATGGGCATGACCACAAATAGCCGGCCCCCAAGTCCCTACATAGTCGATGTATTGGTTGCCGTCTACGTCCCAGATATAAGCACCCTTCACCCGATCAAAAACTATGGGTTGTCCCCCTACAGATTTAAAGGCACGGACTGGGGAACTAACGCCTCCTGGCATGAGGTTTTGGGCAGACGCGAAAATTTCTTGTGATTTGGTGGTTTTAATCGTTGTATTTACCAAGGTTCTCTCCTAACGTGGGCATTCAAAAAAAGCTCTATCTTAGGATAGGGTTAAAAATCCCTCAGAATTTCTATCGTATAGAATTAAACGAACCAAAAAATAACAATATGTTATACAAGTCGAATCAAGACTTGCCTTTAGAGATCCGTAACCAACTATCTGAGGCATACCAAGACCTTTACCGCGCTGCTTATAACTCGGCTATTCATTGGTACGGTGAAGTAGAAAAAGCTCACCAGGTTGCACTCAGTGCTGTCAGAATCCAGTCGGCTATGGCAAAGGATGCGGTTTTACAGAAGTGAAAATCTTACTGTAGGAAAAAATCATGCCAGTTGCCCTATTCTTTAATGATATCGTGAAACCAGGGATCATTTTTATGAGAGCAAATTAGCTGGTATGTTTTCTACCGATTCAGATTCATTACACAAGGCCATCCCCGTGGAAAAAATCCGCTACGATGAACGGGGTTTAGTGCCAGCAATAGTTCAAGACTATTTGGATGGTACGGTCTTAATGATGGCGTGGATGAATCAAGAGTCATTACAAAAGACTTTAGAAACAGCAGAAACTTGGTTTTGGAGTCGTTCCCGTCAGGAATTATGGCATAAGGGGGCGACTTCTGGACATATCCAAAAGGTGCGAAGTATTCGTTATGACTGTGATAGTGATGCTCTGCTGATAGGGGTGGAGCAGATAGGAGATATTGCCTGTCATACGGGTGAGCGCAGTTGTTTTCATCAAGTAGATGGGAAAATTACTGCACCACCAGGGGATACTTTGTCGCAGTTGTTCCAAGTGATATGCGATCGCCGGGATCACCCTACAGAAAGTTCCTATACCTGTAAGTTATTTGCAGGGGGTGATAACAAGATTTTGAAGAAGATTGGTGAAGAAACGGCGGAAGTGGTGATGGCTTTTAAGGATGATGACCAAGAGGCGATCGCCGGTGAGGTGGCAGACTTGCTATACCATACAATGGTGGCTTTGGCTCACCATCAAGTCGATTTAAAAGCAGTTTATCGGAAACTACAAGAACGCCGACGGTAGAGAGGCAGGGGAGTAGGGGAGTAGGGGAGCAGAGGGAGCAGAGGGAGCGGCGGAGAAAATTCCAATGCCCAATGCCCTGTGCATCAATACCAAGATTTTTGTAATTCTTATCATTAGCTGAAAATTTCCTCACCGATTCCACAGAGTTTCCACAGGTGTTCTGACAGTTTTCCACAGCTGCTCTACGAATGAATAGGCTCTTGCCACTTTATTGGGGATTTTTCACTCAGGGTATGTAGAAGCTCAACCAACTGAGTTTTTATGAAGTAATGTTACAAAAAATTGGCTCAAACCCTAATGATGACGTTGACATTTATTTTTTATACCAACGTTTTTAACATTTCGCAGCATTGACAAACCTACCCCCTCTTGTCGCACAATGATGCGGCCGGGTTTTATAGTTGGTTCGACCGCTCACATCAAAATCGACCTGAGATATCAGTGGGGATGTTGTCTGAAACTGCCTCACTGCAAGCAATCACCGCTCTTGACTCACCTTGGAGAAGGAAAACTATGAACGCAACAGTTAGTATTTTTACTGAAATTCCCGAAACTCTTCATGATTCCCTCAAAAACTATTTAGAAACCCATCCAGATTGGGATCAAAATCGAGTCTTGACAGCAGCCCTGTCACTATTTTTGCTGCAAAATGGAGATAGCGATCGCCGTGCTGCCCGTGTTTACCTAGAAACTTTGTTTCATCACTGCTAATTATCAAAGCTGCGCTGCACCAGAAACAGCGAATGTACCAGACACCCTTAATTACCACAGAAATGGGTTTGAGGTTCCCCGTCCTTCTAGGACGGCTTTCTGATAGAATAGCAGAAACAGGCAGGGCATTGTCTGTTGGGCGAGGCGATATCAGACGGGCTTTCGCCTGCTATCGCTGTTTTAACCCAGAATCTCCAACCTTCTAGGGCGGGGATTGTGTCAATGGTACAAACCTGGCTTTTGCTACTTCCGAGTTTTTCCCAAATCAACAGGAATGATTGAGCAATACATTAGATATCAGGATGATCAGTGGAGAAATTTCCTTGCTTAGATGCGTAGATACGCGCTTAACTGAACCTGATAAAATTATGGGCAAGGAAAGATGAATTCTCCATGCCCTATGCTCAATTTTAAGTTTGATGAGTTAGTTTGATCAATTAAGCGTCGAGGTTTGTTGAACTCTCCTGGCTTTGAAAAACCAGGATTCTGAACTGATAAGTAAGTAGGCTTAATTAATTGTTAGATAGTGGAACAGGCTTCTAGCCTGTTGACGGGCTAGAAGCCCATCCCACATTTTATATTTAATTGCAACCACCTACTTATTGCTATGCCTGCTATAAGCAGACTACGCAATGTTTGTTCTGCCCCAAAGGGGTTTTGACTGGCTCAAACAGTCCTACCTGCCGCGACCAATTGCTTGGCTGTACGGCTACTTTTGGTCAACTTATGATGCTTTTTGTTATGGGTTTTTCACCAACATCATCAGGAAAAATTTACCATAAGTCTCGTCTTAAAACAACAGGTTAAAACCTGTTGAGTCCGTGTTACCCGTTAAACTAAACTTGCTTAAATCTGTTCAAAGACTTAAGACGTTAGCTTCCTGTTTCATTCTGGTAATGTCGGCATTATCCAGTCCACAGGCTTAAAATCGGGCGTAACTCACCCTATTTTGGAGTTTTTACATTGAGAGGCTTTGCTACTTTACTCCCTGATTTTCAGCCATTTAAAATTTCTGGATTTTCTCAATTACCTTGCTACAGGCTGGCTACTCTCAAAAGTTTTGTACAGGTTCTCAAGCCTAAAATTTTTTTAGCTTGGTTTTCGCTTATCCCTAATCATAGTGGATTTTGAGTAAGTTTGAGCAAGTTTTTCAGCACTGTTTAATTCCCTACGGGGAAACAAGCTACATCCCCTCTCTAAAGAGTAGGGGTTCTCACACTCCCACTATGTTTTGATAGTGCAACAACTCTGAACAAAAACTAATATTCAGGAATTTGTTTCTAACTGGGAGTTAGTAGAACATTCAAATTTATACCCAACTCCACGTACAGTCTGAATTAGTGCCGGTTGGGTGACATCAACTTCAATTTTCTTACGAATTTGACCAATATGCACGTCTACAACGCGCTGATCACCAACATATTCATAATCCCAGACTTCTTGAATCAGTTCTGCACGCCGCCACACTCTACCAGGATGGCTAGCTAAAAAATGCAGTAGGTCAAATTCTAAAGCTGTTAAGGGTACGGGTTCGTTGTTGAGTGTTACCTCGCGCCGCACCGGATCGATCATCAATTTTTCAAATACTAGGCGTTTTTGTTCGGCGGTGGTGACAACTCGCTGTCTTCTCAAAATCGCTGCTACTCTGACTTCTAGTTCTCCTAAGCCAAACGGTTTAGTGAGATAGTCATCAGCACCTTTAGAAAAGCCGCGAATCTTGTCAGCCTCATCTGCACGGCTAGTCAGCATGAGAACAAAAACACCATTACGACTTTGCATCTCTTGGCAGAGGTTAAACCCAATCACATCTGGTAAATTCACATCGAGAATTACCAAGTCGGGGTTAAATTGCTCAAATAAAGACAAGGCTGTCTTACCATCTTCAGCCGCCTCTACCTGATAGTTTTGCTTCAACAAAAAGCGTTGGATTAAATTCCGAACCGCCGAGTCGTCATCTACTACAAGAATCTTGGCAGGAGCCATGACCATCACTTTTCACAAAATTTATTAATATTAACAGTAGTTTTGCGTAAATACGCAGTTTCCACTTGGGATTATTTTAGAGACTACAAAGCTCAAAAATAAATTTTCTCAGTTATCCAGATCCTAGTGTAATCAAGATGCTGAACAACGACACTGGGAAAGCTATAGTAGCTATTTTGACGATTAAAATCAGGTATTATGTTCAACTTCATGTCCAGCTACCCAATGTCAGCTTAGGAGCCACAAATGCTGATTTAGCCGGGAGATTTTAGGAATCTCATGAGAATGGGCATGGAAAACTGTTTAATTTTATAACTTTATGTGGATTGATACCACTACTGAATTTGGGACTCAATCATGGTAATTTCCTCAAATTACGGTGAATTGCTCTCATCAGCAACAGAAAAGATTTTTGCGAAAATCAAGGATTTTTGCGGTATTTCCAGTTGCAATTCTAGGTTATAACCAGAACTGGTCAACGACATGAGGGTATGCACGGAGTTGTGACAATATGTTAAAGTGGCTGTAGTTAAAATTATCGGTCAATCTGGCTAACGCGTGCTACTATCCTGGTAGAGCATAAAATTCGGTCGATACTTTTGTTTTCGATCAAATTAAAATCTAAAATTGTTATTCTTCAACACAAAACTGCCGCAGACTAAGGCTGAAGTATAAACTCCCATGAGCGATCAAAATCCCTACGAAAAACTTGGGGTATCAGAAGATGCTAGCTTCGATGAGATTCAAGATGCTCGCAATCGTCTGATGGAGCAATATAGTGGCGATGCCAAGAGTTTAGAAATCGTTGAGGCGGCTTACGATGCGATTTTAATGGATCGCTTACGGATGCGCCAGGAAGGAAAAATCAAGGTACCTGAGCGTATCCGCTTCCCAGAACTGAGAGTACAATCGCCTCCTAAAGAAAGCCCAACCCCTCGTGAAAAGTCACCTGCGTGGCTGCAAAATCTCCTAGATCAGCCGACAACGGCAGATGTGCTGTTACCTGGTGCTTGGTATGTGGGTTTGAGTACGATTAGTATTTTTTACCCAGCTACAGGCGATCAGGTTTTACAGCTGGCGTTAGTGGTTGGGGTAGGAGTGAGTGTTTACTTTCTTAACCGCAAGGAAGGTAGATTTGGCCGAGCAGTTTTGTTTACTCTGATTGGGCTAATTATCGGCTTAATTGCAGGGGGACTAATTGCTGGCTGGCTCTTGCCACAAATAACGTTTCTCAATCTCACAGCTAATCAGTTTTCGACTGTGCTGACGTTTATATTGTTGTGGTTAGTTAGCAGTTTTTTGCGTTAAATCAATCGAACATTCTAACTCAGCCTTCAGAAAACCGATTCACCCAGCCATACCCCAACCAACCTAATTACTGTCAAGAAGAAATACAGCTACTACCCCCTCCCTATTCAGGAAGGGGTTATTAATTTAACTTTTTACGGCGACAGTGGCGACTGCGGATTTTAAAATCACGTCTACGGCAGTGCTTAAATTCGGCACAATCAAGTCAGGTTGATAAAGTTCTAATTGGGTGCGATCGCGAATCCCAGACTCGACGGCTATGACTTTGATATCATGCTTTTTGGCGGCGGCAATGTCGGCTTCTGTATCCCCCACCATCCACGTATCAGCTGCCGGTGGTAATTCTGCCAATGCCTTTGTCATTAATAAGGGTTTATCTTCAATATCACGGGTTTTTACATAGTCATTACTCAGGCAATAACAGCGATTTTCTGGAAAAAATTTGGTTAAATCGTGTTTTTGGCAGGCATAGTCTAATTCTCGGACTCGGCGCATTGTCATTACCGCTAAATCAATCCCCGCCTGTTGAATTTTTAATAATGCTTCGACAGCACCGGGGATGAGGCTGTCATACTCAAAATAAGGTTGTGTGTGTACTGTTTTGCGTCGTAATTGGGCGAATTCTTGGGCTTGCTGCTCATCTAAACCAGAGTTTAAGGCAATTTGCTTTTCAGGAACACGTTCACGCTTCATCTGCCAAAATTCCGCTTTCGACAGCTGTCGCACTGGTTGATCAGGAGAGCGAATTTCCTGTAAACAAAATTGATAAACACGGTAGTATCTCTGGGAAACATCCATAATCGGGCCGTCGAAGTCGGTAATTAGTCTCAGCATTGGCGCAAGTTAATGTTAATTTTTATGAAATTATCCCATTATTGGAGAGTGCCGCGTTTAATTTGTTCAGTTTCAATGGCTTCAAACAAGGCGCGGAAATTTCCTTCACCAAAGCCTTGCGCTTGACGACGACGTTCAATAAATTCAAAGAAAAAGGTTGGTTGTCCAAAGATGGGCTGAGTAAAAATTTGTAACAATACGCCGGGATGAACATCTGGTTGCCAATCGACTAAAATTTGCTGTTGGGCGATCGCTTCTAATTCCACAGGTGATAAAGGCAGTTTGGGGCGTTTTTGCAGTTGTGAGTAGTAGGTTTGGGGAACGGAAAGTAAGGATAAACCACGCTGACGAAATTGGGCGATCGCATCCACTAAATTCGGTGTTTGCAAAGCAATATGTTGAATTCCCGCACCACGATTTACATCTAAAAATTCCTGTATTTGGGAATTTCTGGAAGCTGGCTGATTAATCGGTAATTGTACGCTACCATTGCGGGAAACCATCACTTGACTATACAAGGCAGAGCGAGCAGTTTGAATTTTAAAACTTTGTCGCGGTTGAAAATCTAACACTTTGTGATACCAATTCACCGCCGCCTCTAAATCACCTGCTGCTACATTCAACACTACATGATCAATAGCGGTGACAAAGTGAGTTGATGCAGTTATTTGAGAATCTTCATCTGGTATCGGTAGTGTTTCGAGTAATGTATGCGTCAACCCACCCCAAGCGGTGATTTTGCTGCACTTGCGGGTAAGATTACCGATTTGGCGTTCCGCAATCGATTGTAAAACTGTAGCACCGTTAGCTTGAGCGTGGGCGATCGCCGCTTCCACATCTTCCACCACAAAAGCAATATCCGCCACACCAGGGGGATGTTGTCGCAAAAATTCCGCCACTGGGCTAGTTGGTAATAACGGCGCAGACAGCAAAAACTTAACAACACCACTTTTAACCGCCTCTGTGCGCGTGTGGAAGGAACGGATACCACTGGCTATGGGCGTAAAACCCAAATAATTGACAAACCAATCCCGCCAGACTTGAGCATCTTCTACATAAAAGTGAACATGATCAATTTTCATAAACTCTCAAAATCTAGCACTACAGCTTATATAACTCTAAATTCTCTCTTTATAGTTATATTTCCGAGTCTTTCCTAGGCAATAATTATTTAAACACACTTCGTTGAGGTAGTGCTTCCGTAGACAAAGCCTACACTATAGCACCGCCTACCACAAGATTTTTAAAATTACCAGTAATATTTACATTTATTTAATATATTTATATTATACCAAATGAAAGCATAAAATTTACTGACACCGAGTTATTTCGTATTCCTTGCCACTCAGTTTTAAACTAAATTTAGGGGATGACTGTAAAAACTTGGTAAAACTAGAACCTAGTTTTAATTCCTTGATAATTGCATTCGGAGATTTACCACAGGTTTTACGTAATTCTGAGCCTAGCTTGGACACAGTTAACTTAGTTGTAGGCGATGCAATATAGGTATTATTAATAATATCTATAAGCAGATTTTCTAATTCAGCTTGAGAATTAATTGCTTTGACAGTAGAATTTAATTGTGTCAACTCATCCGGCGAGGAAGATGATAAATTTTTTTCTGATTTTACTGAATTTTTCTCATTAAATTCCAGATGACATCGCTCTTGAAAAAGAGTGGCTATCTCTACTAAATTATTCAGCTTTGCCTCAATAGATTCTTGTTCAGCTTTAATTAAACTCTCAATTTTCTGCACCACATCCTCTAAAGAAGGAACTGCCATTGCTAACGACAGATGATAAAAAATATCTTTTCCTGTCTGACGGTTTTCTATATGCAAAATTTGCCCTTGTCGCCGCACCCAATATACTGTCAACCCTTGATTTTGCAATTGATTACACAGGTGAGTTAAAATTCCATCGCCAGAACAGACTAAAACTTCTTTAACACTGGGATAAGAACGTAAAATACTAGCACCAATCGCAATCATTTTGGCATCAGCACCATCTTTACCATCAGGAACATGAATCAGTTGATAACCACGTTCATATAATTCCACATCATGCTTACTCACACTAGGATTTTTCCAATTAGCAAACCCGATTTTAGTAGTCAGAGGATATTGACAGATACTAGCCAAAAATACCTCTACTTCCAGAGAAATTTTTAAATTTTCTACATCTAAAAGCAATAGAGAACTGCCTAACTCTACCGAATTATTTTGAATCTCTAATTGTTGGTGAATTATCTTGATAATTTTACCCACAACAGGCGACTCTAACCAACCAGTAGCGAGGATGGTTTGCAGGATTTGTGTCAAGGATTCTAAACTATCAGTAGCGTTTGTCTGTACAGAGTTGCTTTCTAAAGTCAGTTTTGTAGCGGGAGTTACCGATATTTGCTTATGTCCGTTAATATCCGCAATCAATTCATCTTTTTGGGCATAGGGTAAAGCAGATTCTAGGAATTGTTTACCGCAATTTTTACAAAGGTAATTCTGCTTACCATTCCGATGACCATTTTTACGGTATGAAGTTGATGCACAGTGAGGACATTTCATTTTTGTGTTGAGCTTGTCTTGTGCTGATGATTACCTTTAAATATGCTATTTGAAAAGTATACTTTACATTTTTTAAGATAACTGTTAAATAATGTTTAATAAAAACCTCTAAAAACAAAATTTTATCCGTAAATATGACTACAACCAATCCGAAACAACCGCGCAAGTTACCGACTCAGGCGATAGGGGCGAAAATTTTTCATACTATCAACATCATTAGCTTATTCCTGATGATGACAAGTGGATTGCAAATTTACAACGCTAACCCAGTGTTTGGCGGGCGTTCAGGTTTACATATTCCGCCGATATTTACATTAGGAGGTTGGTTAGCAGGTGGTAGACATTGGCACTTTGCGGCGATGTGGTTATTTTCCTTAAATCTTTTCTGGTATGGAATTTATATTGTCATCACTCGACGTTGGCGGCATAGATTTGTCGGTGCGAATGACTTGAAAGCATTACAAAAAACTAAAAATTCCCAGCGTTTAGTATATGCTTGGCATCGCATTGTTTACACATCGATAATTCCAATTTTGCTGTTGGCATTACTCACAGGTATAGGTATGTATAAACCTGCTCAATTTCCTTGGATTGTCGATATGTTTGGTAGTTGGCAAGGATTGAGAATTGTGCATTTCGCTTCAGTGCCAATGGTGGTAATATTTACAATTATTCATGCAGCTTTAGGTCGTCAAGCTGGAGGTGAAAAACTTACAGAGTCAATGTTTTGGTGAAACTATAGGAATTCGATTTGATTATTGGAATTACTTGTGTAGTTAGGGAACAGGGAATAGGGAACAGGGAACAGGGAACAGGGAATAGGGAACAGGGAACAGGTAGGAACAGGGAATAGGGAATAGGGAATAGGGAATAGGGAATAGGGAATAGGGAATAGGTAGGAACAGGGAATAGGTAGGAACAGGGGTTTACTGAGTTTTTTTTCAGAAATCAAATATGGTTCCTATATCAAATACAAGCATACTGCATAATTAAATATGAATTTAATTCGCTTACGTCGTCCCCAATTAACACGCCGTGAATTCTTGAAAATTTCCGGTGTTTCTAGCATAGGTTTATTGCTTGGTGGTTGTGGTACTCCAATATTTGAAGATTTGGTTGGTACACTTTCTGCGCCACTGAATCAAAAAGTTGAGAAACTAATATTTAATCAACACAAGTTAGTACCAGAATTTTCGCCGAGTGAAATTCAACCAGAAGCTTTGATAGTGAATAGCTTTCGGTATACGCCAATTATTGACTTAGAAAAATATCGTTTAGTCATTGATGGCGAGGTAAATAATCCTTTGAGTCTCAGCATGGCAGAAATTCAGAGTTTACCGCTAACTTCCATGATTATACGCCATGTTTGTGTCGAAGGTTGGGCGGCGATTGTCCAATGGGGTGGTGTGCGTCTGCAAGAAATTATTGCGCTGGCGCAACCTAAAAACAATGTCCGCTATGCTTATTTTAAATCTGCTGATGGCTACTATGAAAGTTGGGATATTGCTTCAGCTTTACACCCACAAACCCTGTTAGCTTATCAAAAAAATGGCGCAGCTTTGCCAGTAGAAAATGGTGCGCCTTTACGTTTAGCTTCTCCGATTAAATTGGGTTATAAACAAAGTAAGTGGGTTACTCAAATTACCCTCACCAGTTATTTAACACCTTTTAAGGGTTATTGGGAAGATCAGGGTTATGAATGGTTTGCCGGCATCTAAATCAAGGAGGTTCAAGGGATACTTTTATCTTGCCCTTTAACTATTTGCTAGAGATAATTAAATGTGAAATCTGTTTTTTTCGTAGTGATACCAATTCTCTATGAAGTTTCACAAAATAAATGATGTAGAGACGTTGCATACAACGTCTCTACAGTGCAGAATAAAGTCCATCTATGGCTACGCCACGCAAGCATATTAGTAGGGTGCGTCAGATGTTGAAAATCTGTGATTTTTACCCAACTATCGTTCCTGATGCACCCTAAACGAGATTTTAATGATGACACTTGCGTAAGTCCTATTTATTAAATTTTTGTACTTATTTCTGAAAAAAACATGAATTTTTTTGATAAATTACATGGCAGCATTTCCCAAAATAACAGTTTACTATTTGTGGGACTTGATCCAAATCCAGAGATGATGCCGTCTGAGTATGAATCTCAAAATATGATTTCTGGTTTGTGGGATTGGATGCAATTTATCATTGCGGAAACGGCTGATTTTGTCTGTGCTTATAAGCCCACATTAGGTTTTTATGAAGCTTTGGGTATTCCAGGTTTGGAACTATTACAAAAAACTTTAGCAGCTATCCCCAATCATATCCCGATTATTTTAGATGCTAAACATAGTGATTTAAATACTAGCACTATATTTGCTCGCACTGTGTTTACAGAATGGCTGGTGGATGCTATCACTCTCAGCCCCTACACAGGACAAGATCATGTAGTGCCGTTTTTGGTTTATCCTGATAAAACGGTGTTTATTTTATGTTGCACTTCTAACCCAGGTGCAGAAGCTTTACAACAATATCCCAGCAACGCATCACCGCTTTATTTACAGGTAGTAAAAGAGTCAAAAAATTGGGGTACTCCCGAACAATTAGCTTTAGAAGTCGGAACTAATAAGCCTGATGTTTTATCTCAAATTCGGACAATTGCACCGGAACGGATAATTATGGCGCGGAGTATTTGGGCTGAAGGCGGTAATTTGAAGCAAATTCTAGAAGCTGGTTTGGATGCTAATGGGGATGGTTTATTGATTCCTGTGCCTCAAGATATGTTGGCAAAACGAAATTTATCTGAAGAAATCCAGTTTTTAAATAGAGAAATTAATCAGGTAAGAAATCAGGTGATTGAGAATGGTGAAACCTGTGCGGTTTGGCTACCAGATGTAGTTTCTGCAAATCAGCATCCTTTACATGATTTGATTTTGCAGCTTTATGATATTGGTTGCATTATGTTTGGTAATTTTGTCCAAGCATCAGGGGCAATTTTTCCTTATTATATTGACTTACGCAAAATCATTTCTAATCCCCAAATTTTTAGTCAAGTTATCGCTGGCTATGAGGAGATTTTAAAAAATCTCTCTTTTGATAGGTTAGCAGGTATTCCTTATGGTTCTTTACCTACGGCTACAGGTTTGTCTTTACGGTTGCATTGCCCGATGGTTTTTCCGCGTAAGGAGGTAAAAGCACACGGAACTAGAAAATTAATTGAAGGTAATTTTCATCCTGGGGAAACGGTAGCGGTCGTTGATGATATTCTGATTAGTGGTAAAAGTGTAATGGAAGGTGCAGAAAAGTTAAAATCTGCGGGTTTAAATGTCCGTGATATTGTAGTGTTTATTGATCACGAACAAGGGGTAAAAGATAGACTACAACAAAATGGCTATCGCGCTCATGCAGTTTTAACTATTTCTGAAATTACAAAGGTGCTGCATCAATCAGGAAGAATTAACGATGAGCAATTTTTGGCGTTAAGTGAAAGTTAAAGCTTCAAATTTCTGTCATACTGAGAATTAAGAGCTATGCAAAGTAAATTGGCATAGCTCTTACTATTGGTAGATGTATGATGTAAGTTTTTCCAGACATATTCTTGACTCAATATTATGAATATATCTCTCGAAGAATTACTTAAATTGTTAATTGCTACTTTGTTATTTCCGCTAGTGTTTATCAATGGTTGGTTAGTTTTGCGTTTTTTTGAATATTTCCAGCCGCTAGTGGCAATTTTTATCTTAGCAACTTTGCTAGCTTTTATTTTAAATTATCCGGTTTCGCTGTTGCAAGAAAGAGGAATTGAGCGTAATTATGCGATAGCTTTAGTATTTTTTGTGGCTTTGTTAGTATTAATCATTGTGGCGATTATATTAGTGCCAGTAGCAATAGAACAATTTCATGAAATTGCCAAACTCCTACCCCAGTGGATTGATGCTAGTCAGGCGAGAATTCAAAATTATATTGATTTGGTATGGGGAGAAAGGTTTCAGGTGAATGTCAGTCAAATAATTACCAGGTTAATTGATAAGATACCAGATGAATTAGAGCAAATATCTGATAAATTGTTAAGTATAGCTATCGATACAATTGATAGTCTTTCGGAAGCATTGGTAACTATAGTTTTGACTTTTTATTTCTTATTAGATGGTCAGAGAATTTGGGAAGGTCTATTTAAGAAGTTACCTTGGTCTTTTGCTCAAAAGTTAAGCCAGTCTATTCAGGATAATTTTCAAAAATATTTGATTGGTCAAGTAAGTTTAGCTTTTTTGGTGGGAACTTCCCAAACTTTGATGTTTTTGGGGTTTCGAGTTGAGTTTGGGTTGCTGTTTGGTTTGGGAATTGGAATTTTTAGTTTAATTCCGTTTGGGGATGTGGTGAGTTTAATTGTGATCAGTTTAATCATCGCTTCCCATGATTTTTGGTTAGCGGTGAAAATTTTAGCTGTAGCTGTGATTATAGACCAGTTGATTGACCAAGCGATCGCACCCCGACTGTTTGGTACTCTCACAGGAGTTAGGCCCGTATGGGTGTTGATTTCTTTGCTACTAGGTACTTATATCGGTGGGTTGATAGGATTGATTATCGCCGTACCTGTGGCGGGTTTAATTAAAGATATAGTCGATGGCTGGGAGTCGGCAGCCACACCGGAACAGTTAACGCCAGAATCTACTTCCTCACCATGAGTTAATTTTTTGTCTGGGGAAAAAATTAGGCGATCGCTTCTTAACTGTTGTTTATCAGCATTTCTCTACTTACGCAATTCTACCATGTTGTAAAAATCGCATATCTTTTATGCAATTTTTGCATTTTCTCGGATGCGCTCAAGTCCAATAAATGGCATCCTCTATTGGTAGGAATAGAGTTGATGGCATACATAAATAAGTACCCCGGTGGTTATAGCTGGGGGCTTTTTATTAGGAGAAAAATCTGGATAATCTAGGGAAATTGTGCCATGAAGCGGCGATCAATCCAGTCTTTCCACTGCCAGAGGAGTGGGTGAGGTGGTAAAGTGAAACAGCCTTTATTAGCGATCGCCCGTTGTTCTCCTGTACCAATTAAACTTAAATACTGTGGCTGTGGTTTGTAGGGTAGGAGTGATTTACCCCATAACATTCGCCGCAGGTTAGTAAATAAAGGTTTTCCTTGACGCACAGCAAATACACCCGCTTTTGGTAGGGGATGGTTTTCCATTGTCGCAATGTCACCAGCCGCAAATACTTCTGGGTGGCTGAGAGATTGCAATGTATCTTTGACTAAAATAAAGCCTTGCTCATCTGTAGCTAATCCTGTAGTTTTTAACCATTGGGGTGCTGAGGCTTGCGTTACCCAAAAAACTCTATGGGAATCTATGGTTAACCCAGATTCACATTTTACCTGCAATAATTCTCTGCCGGCAGATGGTGCAATCTCAGTCACAGTTTCACCCAGATGTAACTTCACGCCACGCTGAATTAACACCTGTTGCACAAGATGCTGTACCGATGGATGATGATTAGCCATCAGTTGACTATGACGCTGAAATAAATGAATTTGCAAATTTTGTAATGGTTGTTGCGCTTGTTGTAAGATGCGGTGGAGATGAGATTGCATTGATAAAGCCAATTCCACACCACCAGCACCACCACCGACAATGCTGATTGTGATGGGATTTTGGGGATTTTGTGCTACAGTGGCTACGAGTTCATACCAATGCTCTAACAATTGCTCTACTGGTTTAGCTGCGATCGCATATTTTGCTGCACCTGATACAGATATTGTGGCGGGAGTGCTGCCAATATCAATAGATAGTAAGTCAAAATCCACAGCAGGACAGTTAGCACAAATCACTTGATGGTTTTTTAAATCCAGGCCAACTACCTTGTCAATATATAATTGCGCTTGAGCAAAATTAGCTAATTTTTGCAAATCGATATGGCATTCCTCACGACTGTAAACACCAGCAATATGTCCTGGTAGCATTCCCGAATAGGGTGTATCTATAGCCGGAGTAATTAAAGTTAAACGCACTCCAGGTAGAGGCTTCATGCCAAACATTCTCAGTACAATAGCATGACTGTGACCACCACCAACTAATACTAAATTTTGTCCGCTCAACTGTAAAGGCGGCTGCATCTGTAAACTTAGGCACATACTGAGGCTAGGTTTCCTCTTAATCAGTTGGAAGAAAGCAGAGTATACGTAAGTGTGACGCTAATATCAACTTATATGATTCCTCCGATCAAGTTGAAGTTAACATAAATTTTTCTTGAATCATCAGTAATTACTCATAGTAATCATGTAGTGTAGTAGTAATTGATTTAACGAGTATCAACTCTAAACATCCGCAAAAACGACGCAAAACCAATTTTAATAATCTATTTTTATATGTTGAGCCAAACTATTAATTATTCTAAATCATTGACAAAAAACCTTCAAAATAATCAAAAACCTTTTTTAGATATATTCCCGCAGAAATATTTTTCATATCTCCGGTTAAACAATTTTTCGCATCATCTAGTCAAGCAGCAAGTAACATTAGCCAAAAAATATTGGCACAATCAACAAATCGCACAATGGCGAGAAACAATTCATCAGTTAGGTAAATTAGCTGAAGATTATCCCCAATCTCAAGGAATCATCATTGAGTTTCTGAGTGAGTTTGTACGTCATAACGCACCCTACAATTCCTCAGCCAAAGCTGAAAATAGCTCAACCTTAGCACTTCGCCCAGAAATTCCAACTGTTTGCACGATAATTGCCAAAATATCCCGGCAAAAATCCTTAGAAAATCAACAACTAGATTTAAGTTACACAGACATCAGAGGCGCAAATCTCCCAGGCGCAAACCTAGAAAGAGCAAACCTCTATCATGTTAATCTGGCAGGAGCGAATCTGAGCCAAGCAAATTTATCAGGAGCCATCCTCACAGCCGCCAACCTTTCAGGTGCAAACCTTTCAGGTGCAAACCTTTCAGGTGCAATTCTCAGTGCAGCCAATTTGAGCCAAGCAAATCTGGCTGGTGCTGATTTAAGTAGAGCCAACCTTTATTTAGCTCATCTACATGGGGCAATTCTGGATAATACTAGACTTGATGGCGCAAATCTGCGAGATTCTGAGATGGCTGGGAAATAAAAGCTGCAAAATTCAGTAAATATCTTCTTTACCCTCAAAATCATTCAATATTTATAATTTCGCTGTGTTTTTTCTGGAAGCTGGAAAAGACACACCTAAATTTTTGTAGTAAGATATTCTATTTTACAAGTAAATGCTATATTATTGCTCACAAACCCCTAGGTAATAATGCGTTTATGTCTGCTAATAAAACAGACAGGTTGTGGTACTGGTTAATCGCCATAACAGTTATTTTCTCTTGTTTTATTACTCTGATTGTATTTACCTCACCACATCTTGATAAATTATCAATTCAGCAACAATTGCAGTACAAAAATCAAGCATTAACCACCACTGCCATTGTTTTTTTAGGTATGGGAGTGATAATTAACGCTTATTATGCAGCTAAAAGTGTAGATGCAACATATAAAAGTGCAGTGGTTGCGGAAAAAAACCTAGAAATTAATCTTCAAAATGCCAAACTCTCTCAAGATAGATTCGTATCAGAACGGTTGATGGCTGCAATTTCTCAACTGGGACATGATAAAATTGAAACTCGGACAAGTGCAATTTATATATTAGAAAGACTGGCACAGGATTGTCCTCAAGAACATTGGACAATTATGGAAATCCTCACAGCTTTTGTCCGAGAAAATGCGATTATCACTGAAGCAGCAGAAGCCAGAGAAGAAGACTTTTCACCTTACTTTAGTAAGTATAAAAATGGGGAGCGTCGAGGACAACATTTAGGCATAAATCTTCATGAAGAATCAATCAGAATTCGCCGGGATATTCAAGCGGCTTTAACTGTGATTGGTAGACGCAATTTTCAGCAAGATGAGGCAAGTAAAAAACTAGATTTAAGATATACCGATTTAAGACGAGTAGACTTGTTAGGAGCCAATTTACAACAAGCAGATTTGCGCGGTGCTGACTTGCGCTTGGCTAATTTACGTGACTGTAATCTGGGAGGTGCTAATCTTGAGAGTGCTAAACTGACAGGTTCGATTCTTTATGAAGCTAACTTGTTGAAAGCTAATCTACAAGGCGCAAATCTCAATGGTACAAACTTGAATCGTGCTGAGATGTCGGGTGCAAATCTCCGGGGTGCTACCTTGGTGGGTGCCAGCTTGCGCGCAGCTAATTTACAAGGAGCAAATTTATATAAAGCCAACTTACAACAAGCGAGTTTGAAATTAGCTAATCTTTCAGGTGCAAAGTTATTTTTGGCGAACTTGCAAGGGGCAAAGTTGGGCAAAGCTAACTTGTATCTTTGTGGTTTAATTGGAGCCGATTTACAACGAGCAAACCTGAATGGTGCTAATTTGTTTGGGGCTAACCTGAATGCAGCTAAACTGCAACAAACAGAAATATTATTTGCTGATTTGACTGGGGCAAGTTTAACAGAAGCAAACTTATATCAAGCCAACCTCATGGGTGCAAATTTACAACGAGTCACTCTCTATGAAGCTAATTTGACTCAGGCTAATTTAGTCGGGGCTAACTTGTCTGATACTAATTTCTGTGATGTGAAACTAGAAGGAGCAATTCTCACCGGAGCGAAAAATTTAGAATCTCAACAAATTTGTCTGGCAGTAGGCGATCGCACCACTCGACTACCTGATAATATGGAAGTGCCAATACATTGGGAACAATCCAGTTGAGTTATTCTCAAAACCAAGGACTATGTTCCTCATCCCAACACTGGTTATTATTCCAATTTCTCCCAGTTTTTTCACATTCAAATTGATTCTGTATCCAGGGAATTGACGCAGGAAAGGGTGCTTTATCAAGAGAACTAAAGTAGAAGAATAGAGCTTTCACTATCACCAAACTCACAGTAAATAAAACTGCGGTACTGCTACTATATATTACTAATTTGTTAACGAGTTCTGGATTCATTTTAGCTTTGCGATTATGTAGGCGATCGCTCATAGATTTTTCAAATTTTTACAGTAGTAGTTCACAGTCATAAAACCAGTTAAAAAACAATTATATTTACTGAATCAAAACAATTAAACAGTATAAACTCTCAAACTTGCTTTCTCAATAGATAGAGTTTAGTATTTTCACTGTTGAGTATTTTTATTTTTTCTATCAAAAAAAAGCTAATTTTTCCGGAAAATTATGCTAAAACTTGATATTTTATCCGGTAAATTACCCACAATATAGGAATCCGGTGGAATTTTGGATTAAAGAAAGCAGCTATGCTGGAGGCAGGAGGCTTGTGATTTAATGCTTTGCTCAGAAAGAACTACCACCAATCACAAATTGTTATATGCCCTATCCGCTAGCACCTTGGACACTGACAGGCTATGCTATTCAAACTCTGCATATAATCAATATTGAGCGAGTACGTTCCTTGATTCCTCCAGAGTTAAACATTATCTCCCTATGGCCTAGCAAAACAATTGCTAGTGTATATTTCGCCTCCTACTGTTCTGGCTCAGTGCTGGAGTATAATGAGTTGATTGTGGTTCCGGCTGTAGTCGCTTATGGGGGTAAAATCGGTGCTTGGATTTCCCACATTTATGTAGATAATTCTGATTCTATGGCTGGTGGTCGAGAAATTTGGGGACTACCAAAGAAATTAGCCGAATTTCATCGGGAACAGGCTGGATATATCACCGTGCGTCAGGCAAACCAAACACTGTCTACTCTCCACTATAAACTACCCGGTTTTGCCTGGCGGCAGAAGTTAAGCATCTCTACTTTCAGCACCTTGGGGAAAGATTTAGTAATATTTCCGGCTGAATGTGAATCTTTGTTGGGTATGGTTGCTTCTCATCTAGAAGTCCCTGCTGACAGTGCATTTGCTCAGATAGGCTTAGGTCAACCTTTTTTAACTTTAAATTATCAGCAAATGAATTTACAAGTTGCAGCACCAAAGTTTGTCAGCAGTAATAAAACTACCTCTCCTTGAGGGATAGGAAGAAGCAGGGGGAGCAGGGGGAGCAGGGGGAGCAGGGGGAGCAGAGGAGAAAAATCTCATGCCCAATACCCATTGACTAATGACTAATGACTAATGACTAATAACTATTGACTTCTTGCTCAAACTCTGTTAGGAATCTAAACGCCTTGAGAATATAACTAGCGCATTCTCTAGGGGAAGTGTTGTAAAAATGTGGCCATGCTAAAGCTTTATCTTCATCATAGCGATCGCCTCCTTCTGGGTGTTGATCTAACCAAGTTAACCGCACCGCATGACCAATTAACACATCTAAAACAATATATTCTTCAATTTGTAGACTGGGGTTTTTAGATGCGATCGCCCCTAACTCCATCAGTGCTTCAATATTCACTTGGCGATACTCTGGAGCTTCAATTTTATTTAACAGATGCTCAACCAACAGAGCAAAATTCTTCTCCCCGGCTGTCATCTCCGATATCACACCACTATCTAAGCGATTGCGACGCTCTAACTTATCCCCAATCACTAACCCCTTGCAGTGTTGCATTAATAACCACACCTGCTGAAAGAAATTTTTCGGTACACGGTTTAAAGCTCCCTCCGCTTGGCGAAAACGTCGCCAACCACCAGGGGTAACTTCTGCCTCTACTTCTGCAATTGTCGGTGATACCACCCAATCAATGTCGCTTTCTTTTTGCTTAACGTGCAGAGATTCCTGTTGTCGCAGTAGTTGACTCATGCCTGTATAGGCAGTCAAGACTTTATTTAAACGGGTGTTAACTTCAAAAGGTGCAAGCTCCATTAAACGCTCGTAGGCTTCATCCTGAGTTACCTGTAACTCTCGTGCCAGTTCGCTAGTAATTAATAAGATGAGATAGCCGACTCTGAGAGTCAGTAACCCTTTAAATAAGTCCGGTTCTGATTTAATTAAGGTAGCCAGATAAATCAGAATTTCTTGGGTTAACACGCGATCGCGGATATCCTCACGACAGAAATTATTAATCTTCTCGTAAATTTCATTATGCGGCATCGGCACAGTAATCAAAGACGCTTCACTGTAAGCCCTACCTACAGCAATTTGTTTACCCCGTACCAAAATACTCGTCACCGCATCCGACAAACCAATATCCACCATCTGAAGCAAACCAGCCGCCCGTCGCACTACCGCCCAGTGACCAGAATCCCCCGCTTTCGTGTAGACTTCATGCAGTAAATCAGCTACCATCACCGGATGATCCGGCCCCCCAAACCCAGTATCAAATTCCCATCCTTGCAAACGAGTCAAAGTCTGCAATAACTCAATTTGCTCGTAGAGATTTTCAGAAGAACGCAGAGATGACAATAAAAAACTCAAGTTAGTTTCACATTCCATCTGGAATTCTTGAGTATTTCCTAAACGCCGACTTTTACCAGGATGATAAGCCAAATAATAACAATGCGGCGCAGCATTTTGCATTGCTGACTGAGCCAACTCCCCAGCCGGTATAAAATCAATTCTTTGAATTCCCGCCGTCAGCATCAATTGATTTAGCCGCCCTAATTTAACTTGCACCCCATTACATACACCCGCTTTTAACTCCTGCATCAGTTCTAGTAACGCCTGAGAACCAGTTTCCAGAATCGTGTGCGTCAACATTAAAGTTAGAGTAGGACGACCTAAATCACTCCAATATTTTTGAATATAAGCCAATTCACTTCTGAGTTGATCTACCAAAAAATGGTAATCCAGAGTTAAATAAAACTGTTGCGAATCTAAAAATGATGGTAAAAATACCACCGTCTCCCCCTGAATGCGGAAAATTCTTGATGTAGTCAAACTCCGCAAACGGCGCACAGGCCGCCCAGTCAAACCCAGTTTATCATTACGACCAATTTGGGTGTAAATATGAGAAAGTTCCTTCGCTTTTCTCACTTGAATTGGTTCTACTTGCTTGGGTGTTTGCGTTTCAATCCCATATACTTCTAGTTCCGCTTGTAAATCCTCATCTTCTGCTAACAACGCAATTTGGACTACAGCTTCCCGCTTTTTCCCCACACACAAATGTCTACCCAAAGGGTCAACATCACCCAACGCCAACAACCCCTCACTCAACATATTACCGAGAAAATATAAACTTTGCGCCCACACCAACGGGATATTTTCATTCGGTAAACGTGGCTGACTTTGAGGAGCTAACTTTTCCGCTTCCACATTTTCGGCGGCAACATAATATAACTCTGGTAATAAACGCAAACCATCACGTTCAACCAGTAAATCTTCTAAACGTTCTTGGTAATATTTAACTTGCTTTTTGTCTCCACGAAATAACCCATCTAAAGCTAAATAGGTAAAAAATAACGGCCATTCACACTCAATATGCTCAAATTGTTTAAGTTCCCAAGGTTCATAATGTAAACGGTTAGTGTCTTCTAAAACCGTTTGATGTCCATCACGCAAAAAGCGTTTACAGCCGTATTTACCTTGGAGTTTATTAATAATATCATTCAGAGTGCGTTCTCTGAGTTGCACATCTTCCACAGCAAAAGCCGGATAGCCGATAATACTCAACAAAGCTGCATCAATTTCTTTAGAAGCAGATTCCCTCGGTAATAAAGATTCTAAAGTAGTGCGAGCGCGAGCAATTTCATCTGGTAACACATGAATGACTGAAGCTTGGCTTCCCTTTACCCCAAACAAATCCAGTCCATTCATCGCTTCTAAAGCAGCTTTCGCCATTCCTACAGAACTGGCGTTTAACTCCGCATTCCCATGATTGATTTTATTTCCCCGTTCCCAAATGCCATAATCAGGAGTGCGGTAAGCTCGTCCAATGTAATAAACCAAGTTTTGGACAAAATTTACCTCATCAATTGTATAAATGATTTGCAACCCTGAAGTTGTCATTTCTGCCAACATCAATAAAAATATCGATGTCGCATCTAATTGTAAATGTCCCCATTCATCATCACCTACAACAATGTCCCCCGTAGCCGTGTTGTATTTAGCGTGTAACCCATCTAAAAGTGACTGAGTATGCTTAAATAGCTCTACTTTGGGAGATTGTCGCATCATCGCAAACAACAACCCACGCATCAGCTTAATCACACTATGTTCTAACTCATAGGTGTGTCCCTTGTCGTCATCCACCTTGCGATATGCCAGTGCTAAACCCCAAACTGCCAAAATGCTGTAAACATTGTCTCTCACCCAAGCATCGGTATAATCACCGTGAGCAGTTATCGCCGTACTTGCAGGTAGCAAACCAGTAATAGGATTCTGACGCGTCAGAATCACAGTTTTGATTTGCTGATAGTAAAACTCTAGTCTAGCTTGTAGTTCGGTGGCTGTTTTCATCATCTCATTGAGTGCAGCTTGCTGAATTCGACCCGTCAGCCAAGCCAAAACAAGTTCTGTAATGGACGATGGGATTAAAGCTGAGGTCGATGGGGATTTTCTATTATCTCTTGTTCGTGAGCATTTGGTCACAAAATTGTGAAGGAATCCCAAAAAATTCAAAATTACGTAATGTTCAGGGATTGCCAAATTAAACAGTCTCCAATATGTAGGGTGCGTCAGTCAGAGAAAACGCAGGCAATCCCAAGAAAATATTCGTACTGACGCATCCTACCCAAGCTCACGCTTACCCAGTCCCCAAAATCACCGTTAGCTGTGTTAAGACAGGTGGAATACAAATATTTAACTGCCATGAAACAGCAAAAAAATCAATTCAGCCATCTTACGGCTATTGAAAGAAATTACCTGTCATTTCCTGCACAGTTTTTACTCAGTCAAAACCTGCTGCAAGGTAAAATACTAGATTTTGGTTGTGGCTTTGGTAATGATGTGAAATTATTACAGCAAAAAGGCTGGGATATTACAGGCTATGATCCTTATTATTTTCCCCAATATCCTGCTGAGAAATATGACACCATCATTTGCTTTTATGTTTTAAATGTTTTGTTCCCTGAAGAACAATCTCAGGTGTTGATGGCAATATCTCATCTATTAAAACCCGGTGGAAAAGCTTATTATGCGGTAAGAAGGGATATCAAAAGAGAAGGCTTTCGAGAACATTACGTCCACAAAAAGCCGACTTATCAATGTATTGTCAAACTGCCTTTTCAGTCAATTTATGTAGATGAAAGTCGAGAATTATATGAGTATATTCCTTATAATTATCAGCGTCACTCATCTAATAATTGTATATTTTGCAATCCTCGGAGAAATCTGAGATTATTAACCGAATCGGCAACGGCTTATGCTATGTTTGACGGTTATCCTCTCAGCAAAGGACACGTTTTAGTAATTCCTAAACGTCATCTGAGTAATTATTTTGAGCTACCTTTCAAAGAGCAATCTGCTTGTTGGTTGATGGTAAATAAAGTCCAAGAAATGCTCACCGCCGAATTTGCTCCTGATGGCTTTAATGTGGGGATGAACGTTAATCGTGCCGCCGGGCAGAATGTGATGCACGCCAGTATTCACATCATCCCGCGTTATCAAGGTGACTCTATCGGGACTAAAAGTGGTATCAGAAACGTCATCCCTAAAAAGACATAGGTTTATTTATGAATGTTGTAATGCCAATAAGTAAGCACAAGCAAGAACTTATATCATGTCCGTTAGAATAGTTATCATATTTGTGAGGGCTAGGGAACAGGCAACAGGCAACAGGCAACAGGCAACAGGCAACAGAGTCAGAGAAATGTCTGCATCTTCAGTTAATTATCAGTAATTAAGTGGGCTTGATATTATACCAAGTTGCAATCACAGATAGTAGGGTTTGAGCATTGCAAAACCCTACAGCCACTAGAGTTGAGGAATATTTTTGATGAAAATCTTCTTTTTTTTAATCTAATTGAGTATCAGACTTGACAAAAACTTTATAAATACCCTTAACCTTTTATAACCAATTTTCATAGAATGGTGTTAAAACTAAAGAATGATTTAACAATCATCCCCAAGACTAAACAAGCACTACCAACTAATTAGGTAAATTTAGAGATGGCGGCCTTTTAGTCTACACAACAGATAAAAGGAGAGACATTATGTCTTTGCGTTACAACCAAAATCATGCTCCTTTAGTAAAAGTAGTTTATTCTCAAGTGAAAGTAAACGGCAAAATTGAGTTAGTACCTCTAGAACTATACGCCGATGGTTCACTCAAGCGGGCTGTGTGAACTTGAACGCATCGCAAGAGTCTGTTGATTAACCCCCTTCCCTAGTAGGGAAGGGGGAAAAATCAAGTTAAATTAAGACAAACTGGTTGGAGTTAGTCACATTCAAACCACTGGCTTGAATACCAGTCAGAACAGCGAGAGTTTGATTGTTAAAGCTAATTTGAGTATCAGCACCAACTTGATTTAACTGGAGTGTTGAGGTTGTAATTCCTAAGCTGACAGCACCAAGAATACCAATCACATCAGTACCTACTTGGAAGTCAAGAATAGTATTGGCTGCTGTGGGTAGTTCTGTATTAACAATCCAGAATTGATCAGCACCAGCACCACCAGACAGCAAGTTACCACCACCAGATTGTACCCAGAATTGGTCGTTACCATCACCACCTAAAGCGCGGTCATTGCTACCCAGGTAGAAGATATCATTACCAGCACCACCAGACATCCGGTTGCTACCTTTACCATCAGTAGCTTCAAAGATGTCATCACCATCGCTACCAAAAACGCGATCGCCTTTGTTGACAGTGATAATATCATCACCGCTACCAGCATTCACCCGGTTGTTACCGCCAAAAGGTGAAATTACACCAAATACAGTATCAATTTCATCTTGACCTGCACCGGTGAAAATCGTATCGTTGATGCCATCAATTTTGACATTGCTGGTGGGGTCGTTAGCGATCGCTGTATCATTACCCGCAGTTCCCGATTTGACACTCGGTGCTTCAGCAATAGCAGCAGTCACACCCAAGCGGGAATCAAGGGCTAGGGGTTGTTCCAGTTCCAACACCACCATCTCATTGTTGTCTATCGCTGGGGGACGACCGATAGAGAAGGGATAGTTGTTATCGTTGGCGACTAGAATGGTTTTGTTGTCAATCACTAATACATCTTCAATGGTCACGAAAGGCATATCATAAGTATTGTTGCCATCACCATTGAGATCATTGGGGTCTTGGATGTTGAGCAGGTTTGCTACTTCCTGTTTCGAGACAAACCCGTTAGCATCAATCTGACTGAAGTCTACCTTGAATATCTTCTTGAAGGCGGCAGCACTACCTTGTCCACCATCCCGTTCAATAACTAAGAACTCGTTGTTATTGATAGGAGTAAAATCACCGATCGCATGACTGGGATTTGCTAATTGATAGTATCCTAATAGACCTTGGTAGGTTTTGCTGGCGACATCGAATTTGTAAATTCTGACAGAACCAGCAGGATCACCGACAACAGTACCTTCCAGCATGGGATAGAGAGTTTGGCGATCAGGGCTAAATGCCATACCTTCAAAGCCCCGTGAACTGCTCAAGTTTGCCGTTACCAGTTCGCCATAGTAGGGGTTGTTGGGGTCATTGCTAGGGTTAGTGTAACCAGTACCAGCGAGGTAATCATTTACTAATACCTGCCGTCCTGTTTTGGGGAAGTCGGTAAAGAAACCATCTACACCCAAATCAATGAACTTACGGAACTCTGCACCAGGGTCGTTGTTGTAAGTATCAGGAAGGAAGAACTCGTCATTTCTTAAGGTGTAGAGATGGACGAGCAAACCTGCTGCATGGGCATCTTGGATTAAAGTTGTAGGTGTGCCTAAAACGCGATCGCCATCACTAATTACACCATCCCCATTCAAATCATCAGGCTGACCATCGTTGTTGTTATCCACCGTCAACTGGGGAACGATGCGCTGTTTGTTAGGCCCAATACCTTCCGCATAGGTAGCAATTTCCGCCAACCCTGCGGGTGTGGAGAGGTCAGTATAGGTACGAGTATCACCACTGACTACAAAATCATAAGGTCTACCTGAACCACCGAACAATTGCACCAGAGGAATATCAACCCCGGCGGCGGGCATGATGGTGTTATTGAGTTCTTTGAGGTTGCTGACTTCAAAGGACTGAATGAAGATGCGAGTAGGATCGGTAAAGTTCTCAGCTTTGAGAGTATCTATTAAGATTTGGCTGGTGTTGAAACCTTGCTGTTGGAAGTAGGTGGGGTGTTTGGTTTCGGGATAGATACCGATTTGACGACCGGTTTCTAATTCGACTTCTTTCACCAAATCAATGACTTCTTTCAGGGTAGGAACTTTTAACCCGTCATCATCAAAAGCAGTGCTACGTAAAGCCGGGAGACGTTCAATCGCATTCAGTTGTTTAACTTCTGCCAGGGTGAAGTCTTCCGCAAACCAACCAGCCACATTGCGACCATCTAAATTTTTGATTGTCAGGCGATCGGCAAATTCTGCACGGAGATAAACATCGGTGCTGGTGTTGGTGGTATTAATAACAGGGTTGCCGTTAGCATCACGTTGAATTGTGCCATCGGTATTGAGAACCGCGACTGCTAACATCGGCTCATGACGAGCAATTAATACACCATCTTGGGTGACGGCTAAATCAGGTTCAATGAAATCTGCACCTTGAATGATGGCTAACTTGTATGCTTCTAGGGTATGTTCTGGACGTTCACCACTTGAGCCACGATGTCCGATCACTATCGGAGCTTGACCATTGAGGGTATCAAATTCGGGTTGAGATAAAACAGTGGGATTTTGGGGCGATCGCACTTCATCAGCCGTAATTTGATCACGCACCAAATCACCTGTACCGGGGAAATCGGTAAAGTAACCATCTACACCCAAGCTAATGAATTGACGATACTCTAATTCAGGATTGTTATTGTAGTTTGAAGCTAAGAAGCGTCCTTCATTGCGGAAGGTGTAAGGATGAACCAGCAACCCTTCCTCATGAGCATCACTAACTAAGCTGCTAGGTGGTAGGGTAACTTTATCCGCATCGTTAATTACACCATCATTATTTAGGTCGTCAGGCTGACCATCATTATTATTGTCTACAGTCCTAACTGAGACAATCATCCGTTTCCAAGGGCCAATCCCGTCAGCATAGGTAGCAATTTCCTGTAACCCTTCAGGAGTTTGCAAATCTGCATAAGTGCGGGTATCACCTGCCACTGTGAAATCATAGGGTCGAGCATTCACACTTTCGTATAAAAGTGTGCCATCATTTGCCACATCGTAAGCGTCCAACAACTGCACCAAGGGAATATCTACACCTTCGGCGGGCATGATGTTGTTATTCAAATCCTTGAGGTTGCTAACTTCAAAGGATTGAATAAATACGCGGGTGGGGTCAGTAAATTCTTTGTCTTTGAGGGTGTCAATCAGTTTTTCTTCCAGAGACAAGCCCAAATTGTCGTGATAGGTGGGGTGTTTAGTTTCGGGATAAATACCGATTTTCTTACCCGTTTGTGCTTCCACCTCTTTGAGTAAATCAATGATTTCGCCCAGGGTGGGAATTTCCAGCACACCATTAAACACCTGATCGCGATAACCTTGGGGCATGACAGCACGCAGGGTTTTAATTTCTGCCAAGGTAAAATCAGAAGCAAAGAAACCTTCTTCTTCTACCCCATCTACCATCATCGTCTTTCTACGGTCGGCAAATTCGGGACGACTGGCGACATCAGTAGTATTAATCAGGTTGGGTTCGTGACGGGCAATTAATACCCCATCTTGAGTAGATACTAAATCGGGTTCGATGAAATCTGCACCGCGCAAAATTGCCAGTCGGTAGGCTTCTATGGTATGTTCTGGCAGTTCTCCACTAGCACCACGATGTCCGATAACAATCGGTGCTTCACCGTTGAGAGTGTTGAGTTGAACCGGGTTAGGTGTGGGGATGGGTGCTTCTAATAAAACACCTTCACTATTGAAATGTAGTAAGTATGGCCCAAACTCATCACCTATCCAGATATCCCCATTGGCATCAATGACAAAGGACTCTATATCAAAGTCAGCC
Source organism: Anabaena sp. CA = ATCC 33047 (assembly GCF_963870205.1). Lineage (NCBI taxonomy): Bacteria > Bacillati > Cyanobacteriota > Cyanophyceae > Nostocales > Nostocaceae > Anabaena > Anabaena sp. CA = ATCC 33047. The sequence continues at coordinate 50,411 of NZ_CAWMSA010000001.1, forward strand.
CCAGTCAGTTGCCGTGTTGCGGTGTCATGATTGACAATATCAAAGGGGATTAAGTTGTTGGGGTCAGACAGTTGAATAAAGCTTTCAACCGCAACAGTGCCATTACCATTTTCTGAACCCGCAAAATTGGGGTTAACTTGGTAAATCCGCAACAGAAAATCAGCACTGTTGTTTTTAGCTCCAAAACCGTTATCTGCTAAAAACCAAAATACATCACCACCACCATTAGGCGCAAACTGTACACCGCTAAAACCTTGCACTGGTTGACCAGGGAAGGGTGTAGGACGGCCATTTGTTGGGTTATTTACAGCTGCACCGGATACAGGGCCAGCAGCGAAAGTGTCAGCAGGAAGAGATGCAAAACCTTTGAGTGTCACCATAGGAGAAGCTATATTTACAGTCGTTGAAGTTTGGTCGTCTTCTAGTGGATTGTTATTACCTGCCTGAGAATCCAAGTCAGGTTGATTTTGAGCAGTAATTTCTGCTCGATTAGTCAATGCGCCACTTTGGTTAACCTTGGCGGTTATTGTGAGGGTGCGGGTGGTATTACCTGCAATTTCTCCCACATCCCAAACACCAGTTTGATTGTTGTAAGTTCCCTGTTCTGGTGTTGCAGAGATGAAAGTAAATTGCTGTGGTAATAAGTCTGTAACTTTAATACCGTTAGCAACAAGTGGGCTGTTATTAAAGAGGCTCAAAGTGAAGGTTACTTCTCCCCCTATCACTGGGTTAGTAACATCTACATTTTGACTCAACTCTAAATCAACACTAGCTATGCTGTTCGGTAGTTCTAAAATCCCCAATTTTTCAACAGGCGTATTACCACTAACGTTAAAATCGTTATCATTAATTAACGCCAGAGTGTTGTCTGAAACTAATGCTAAACCTTCTAATTTTTCAACTCCTGTGTAACCTAATTGGGCAGCATTAGCAATCAAACTTTTGCTAACTGTTTGAATATTAACAGCCGCTAATTCTGCTGTGGTTAATTGTTCAATAGTTTTACCATTTGGCAAGGTAAAGTTAGCAGGATTATTAATATTAGTTGCCCCTGCTAAATTAATTTGGTAGATGAGTTTATTGGAAGTGTTATCACTTCTATCATCTCTTTCGACAACGGCAAATTTACCATTACCTAATGCAACAGCATCACCAATTTTGTCGGTTCTAGCATTACCACTACCAGAAATATCATCAAGTAGGTAGAGATATTCCCCAGTAACTTGTTTGGAAATAATGTCAAATTCCAAAATTCTCAAATTACGGGAATTTCGAGAAGTTGCATCATTATCAACATCTGGGTTATCAATGGCACTCTGAATAAAAGCATAAAGCTTGTTACCTTCCAGTGCTACTGCTTCAAAACCTCTGTTATTGCGTCTTTGGGCGTAAACTGCTGGTAATACTTCTGTGCCGAAAGTACCTGCTGCTGCGTCTGGGTTGAGTGCTGTGGCTGTTCCTTGGGGAATATAACGATTAATTAATTTACCGTTACTGTCAAAGTGATAAATTGCTGGTCGATATTCGTCAACCATCCAATAATCACCGTTTGGTGCAATGACAATTCCCTCTAAATCAGCCCCTAATGTGTCATTAGTTAAAACATTACCATTCAAATCAACACCAACTTCATCAGTATAAGCTAAACCACCTGCTACAGCTTGCAAATTTGGTAGTCCTGTTAATGGTGTTGTGCCATCTTCACGGAATAATTTTGTGTGCTTGGTGATAGTAATCTCACCTGTTTGGCGGTTGAGTTCAAAACTGACTATTTCTGGTTGAAAGTTGGGTAATAAAAATGGTCGATTTTGACCTGTGGGTTCTCCATTTGGCCCCCGGTCTGTGTGGGTGACAAATTGTAAATTACCATTAGGTGCAGTACCTTGAAAATACAAGCCAGAGAAGCCACCTAAAAAGATATCTTGACCTGTGCTGGTTGTGCCTAATTTGGGTAAGTTGGTAAATTCGTAATTAGTTAATCTGGGTTGCATTACAGGGTTGCGGGGGTCGTAACTGCTAGTGTCAATGTTTAATGTTTTGGGAAAAGCATTAGCGATATTTTCCCAAGGTACAAACTTAAAGTTGCTATTGATGTTTTCTAGTTCGCCATCATCTTCGACTAATGTAGCTGGGTCGTTATTACCATCTTGGGTGACAAATAAACCGAATGGGAAATTAGCACCAAGGGGAACGTTAATGACATCTGCACCATCTGATTCTTGTACGCTGTCAATTGACCCATTGTTACCAACAGCAAAACGTCCTAAAAATTCGTTGTTACCTTCACGGGTGTAAACTGCAAAGGTGTTGTCTCCTTGACTAGATGCGAGTAGATAACCTGTACCGTTTGCACCGTAGTAAATAGTTAAACCTTCTACGTCATCGACAAGATTTTGACCACCCAAATCTTTGACTGTATCAATTAGTTTACCGATATTACTACCGTTGGGTTCTGCATCAAATTTCCAAATACCGACATTTTCTTGACCGATGTAGAGAAAACCGGTTTCTTGGTCTGCAACCATGCCCTCGGTTTGAGGGTCGATATCATTAATTGTAGGTACGGTAAATTGTCTGACTCGTTCTGCACCAATTCTACCGTTGCCCATGTCGATTAATTTAAACTGGGCGATGTCTCCTGTTTGTCTGCGTCCAGTGAAGACATAATAATCATTGGTGAAGGGACTGCGATATATTGTGAGTCCGTAAGCACTGCGGCTAGATGGAGAATAAGGTGGTAGGAAAGGGGTATTTTGGAAAATTGTGCCGATGTTGTTGTCGGTGATATTTTCTAAATAATTGCCGTTAGTGGCATTGGGGTTTATTTGGAAGATTGCTAGTTGATCATTATTGCGATCGCTCGCTACTGCAATGTCAATTTCTGCACCACCTAATGTAAACCCATATTGCAAATCAATGTTGTTGTAGCGAGTGTTATCAGGATTAATGGTTTGTAACAAATTACCAGACAAATCATAAACCCGTAAACCGCCATTTTTGACCGCAGTTAATACTAAACTTTGGTTAGTGTCGGTGGGATGAACATAAATGGCCGGGTCATCAGCATCCGCCCTCTGACTAAAAGGTAAATTAGGATCATCCAACAAGTCAGGACGAGTTTCTACTATGGGTGTCACTGTTGGTACTACATCTGCACTCAAAGCCAAAATTTGGGTAAATTGAGTTGCATTAAAGTTATTGTCACTCACTAAGACAATAGACTGTCTACCATCTGCCAATTTCGGCCCAAAAGCCAAACCTTCAATATTATCTACACCTGTAGGATGATTGCCGTCACTATTCGGCAAGTTGAGGGAGTCTAGATTTAATACGAGGCGTTTTTGAGCAGGTTGAATAGCTGCTAATTCTTCCGTGCTTAAACTATTGAGAGAGTCAATGGTGCTGATATCAGTAGCACCTTGTAAGCTGATTTCGTAGATTTTGATGGTGTTACCTTGTCCAACAGCAAAAGAGCGTTCTAAAGCTAATAAACTACCCCGGTTATCTATGGCTAATAAATCTACTAAACCATTATCAGAAAAACCATTACTAGGGTTAGGTGCTTTGGGAATAGGATCAACTATGTAAAGATATTCTTTTTCTGGTTGTCCTGTGACTAAGTTGTATTGGATAATCCGAGAATTACTCCCAGCATTTAAGGTAGTGCGATCGCCATCTTGAATTAAGGCGTTTTCTGTCGCTGTATATAAGGTGTTTTGATCAGGTGAAATTGTTAAACTTTCAAAAGCTAAATTGTTCCTTACTCCTGAAGTTTGGGTTTCACCACCACCTAAAACACCATCTTGGTTCAGGTCATTAGATAGTAGTTGAAATTTAGCAGGAACAGCAAATGATCTAATTTCTTCCCCTGTTGTCAGGTTAAATTCTTTAATGAAGGGTTCAACAATCCGACTAGCACTGATTTCTCCTTCTGAAGAAATCAATACTGTACCATTATTTGTGAAGGCAATCCCTTCTGGATCAAGGCTATTAGTTGCAAAAGGATTACCATTGCTATCCTTGAGTTGTATAACCTTGGTAAAGGTGACTGCATTGGTAACAGGGTCGAGAGTGAAAGTATAAAACCGGGCATTAGATGAGCGATCGTCAGCAATGGCATAATATTGATTATTAGCCGCATCATAAGTAACACCAGACAACCCACCTACAGCTAAATCAACACCATTGATTGATTGAGCATCCCCAGTAGGAATAAATCCTGTGTTAAATATAGTTTGCTCGTTAAATTCTGCACTAACAACTGTTTTTCCGGCTTCAGTTGCACCCACTTGCACATCTGCATACACCAAGCGATGATCTGAACTGGGAAAACCACCGGGGAGACTAGAGGTAAAAGTACCCACTAAGGGAAATGTGGGAACAGTATTGCTAGGCCAAAAGACTCCAGAATTACTAATTTGTAAGTCCGATGAAGGTAACACATAATCAGCCCGCAAATTTCCTGGGCTTGTATCAGCAAAGTCTGCGGTGTCAAAAGCCGGATTACTCTGATGATTATTATTTGCACCACCCTGTAAAGTTGCCTGTTGAACAGCACCGGGACTGCTAGGAATTACGTTAGTATTAATGTTGGGATTTTGCAAAAGTTGCAGAATAGCTTGATTGTAACTATCACCATCATTGGGGTCTGCATTTTGATCCCCCATAATTACAAAGCTAGAGCCAGCCGCTAACCCGCCAGTTTGACCCCCATCATCATATATATAATCACCTTGACCGGGAGTCACATAATCAGCCCAAAAACGAATTTCGTCATGGTTGCGCTTACCATTGCGGTCTTCTGCACCATCAAATACAGGTGGTGTGGGATGACTAACTAAAACATGAACTGTCTCACCGTTGACGAGAATGGGGACATCCCAATGACTCTTAGAAGAAAGACGCAGAATATTAATTTCTTCAGGTGAATAAAAGCCATTGAGATTTTCATTCACCGCAGTATTAGGATCATCTACTGTTGGGTCATTAGTCAACAGGTTTCCTGGCATATCCTGCCACAAAAAGTTTTGGAAGGTGCGAACCTTAGCAGTATCAATGGGATATTTTGACAGTAGCAACATCCCAAATTGTCCGGGGAAATTACCGAAGCCAAAAGCATCATCACCGTATCCGGTTGTACCGGGTGTTGTCACCGTTGCACCGTTATTGTTTAAGTCAAACCCAGAAGCTATACCTGTGTTAGAGGGAGCTATATAAAAGTAGGGGTAAGTGACAGGTGTTGCACCATTCTGACTAACTTGTAGGAAATTTTCTCTCCAAAGATTGACAGCTTCGGGAGAATAGTCAAACTCATTAATCAGCAATACATCTGGATTATTGCGCTGTATAATTTCTGCAACTGTTTTAGCTTGGTTGACTCTAGCCTGTGTTGCTGCATCATTATTAGGATTATCAAAGTTAGTTAAATCAGATACTAATTGCCCGGCTGCGTTCCGGTTAAGGGAAGCATTGAATTGGGCAAAACGAATTGTGTTTGTTGCCATTTTTTCTTACCAGGGTAAATGCAGATTTTGCTTGGCTAAAGATAACCCGGTGATGGGAATTGGTAGATAATGGCCTCAAAATATCAGTCAAAAGTTAAGATTTTATTGTCTAATGTTGAACATTGATTAATCATTTTTTAACGGTTACTTTAAGAGGATGTCTAAAAAGTCAAAGAGTCTACGTAAGGTTATTTTGTTAGTATAAGAATACTTAAGTATGCCAGATGCGAGAGCATACCTGTTCGCGCAACGTCGCGTCAGACAAGTCAACGCTTCTCTTATCCTGACCTACGGGACGCTGACTTTCCTGCTAACGCGAATGAAAGGCTGTACATTTCATTGGCGTAGCGTCCCGCTTATGGATATTAATCAAGCCTTTAGAGATATTGCGCCTGCAACATCTCTAAAGAGCTATGAAATTAATCAAACTTACTACTTTTTACCCAGTCTAAAAATTAAGTTTTGCGGAACATAATTGCCATCTCTGTGTGCAAACTTAACCAATAGCCAAAAATAGCGTAGTAAATAAATTTACGGGAGGACAAAGCTTTTTTTAATTGGATTGGTTGAAACACTACATTGATAGTACCATCCAAAAGGCGTTGATACTCATTCCAAGCACGAGTATTTAACCCAAACCAAGGTGTATCATGAAAAGCTCGGTCAAAAAAATCTACAGGTTTCCATCCCTGATTCATTCCCAGAGATTCTAGTACACTGCGAGTATAAATATGCAGGTGATAAGGAACATGAACTGAGTTATAAAAATCAGATATGTGAGGCTGAGAAAGGTCTATATTAGCTGCATTTGGTGTGCCAATCAAAATATAACCACCAGGCGCGAGTAAGGAATCTAATTCAGATAATAAAGCACTTGGTTCTTCAACGTGTTCAATAACGTCTTGAAGCAATATGTAATCAAATGGGCCTTTTTCCAGAATTTTAGCATCGCCAAAATTTTCCTTTGGCGCATAAGGATCGTAACCATAACAATTGGTAAAATTCTGTTGTTGTAGATACCTGACAAACAAACCAGTACCACAGCCATAATCAAGAAATGAATGGTGTTGAGAAAAACCATGCTGAGATAGCTGTTGGCGTAGGTTTTTATATAAAATTTTTAAAGTCCATGTCATTACGGCTTGAGTAAAAGGATATTTTGCATAGTAATGACTAAGCTCGACTACATCTAAACAATGAATAGACTGACACTGCGGACACCGCCAAACTGGGAATTTTTCATGGTGAAAAGCTCTAACATTGCAGAAAAAAGTTGTAAATGCTGACTCATCTGTTTCATCTACACAATAATCACAAATTGAGCATTTAATTCGTTTCTGCTGATTGTTGTTTGTATCTAATGAAGAGTCATTACGTGGATTTAGCAGAGAAAGATTGGAATAATCACCAATCAGATTTTTAATCATTTAATTTGCAGAACTAAAATTTTCTCTAGTATAGGTTAAATGAAAAAATGCTAAATTAAGAAATATAAATTAAAATTCATATACAAATTATGATTTTTGGCCAATTGTAAGAACACATACATTTTTTTGGCTAATTTAATTTAAAATCTTCTCAGATATGAAAAATTAATTTTTTATTATTAAACGCAGAAAATATAATAAAAGTCAGGAAAAATTTTTGTTAGCTGGCATGTGTGCATAAGTAGAGACTAAGAGAATTACAGATAAAAAAACATCCAAAATGTAGGGTGTGTCAGTACGAGTAACCCTAGCTATACCAAGAAACTATTCATTCTGACGCACCTTACTAACAGTCAATTTGGATAGTTTATTGTTTGGTGTTGACAAATATTCTCTAAAACCTGTAGTTAGAGGGTTAACATCTAGTCAGTGTTTGACTAACAAAAGCTAACAGATGCTCACCAGCAACTCAGAGATTAGCCTGACATCGGTGCACGAAAACCAACAAACGTGAGACAGCACCAAGTCACGTCGCTGCGCTCCGAATTCAAAATTCAAAATACCCTGCGGGTAGGCTTACGCCAGCGTAGCAAAGGCTGCGCCTACAAAATTCAAAATTCTTGCATTAAATACCTTTGTTCATTGAGGAGTCGGATGAATCGAAAGACTCACGTCTGATTGTGAAACAGAGGCTGGGGAAGGGATTCCCGACTCGACTCCTACCAAAAACTGAATCGTGAGTCAGACGGGCAGTGAGACAACCCGTCCAGCTATATGCTGAGGTAGTGGATCTGATTATATTTGCTGACTGTGGTAAACTATAGATAAATATCTATTTAATGTTTTTGCCATTGATCCAAAATAAATTTATAACCATAATCATTTACTATTTGTTAATTAATATACCAATTTACATCTCAGGGCAATGAGACCGCTTTTACTGTGACACCAGTTTACTGTTTATATATTTACCCATTGGGTTAGGCGATGTGAGACTGGCTCTGGCCTGCAATTGCTGTTTGACCCCAGAATCTCTGCCCTTCTAGGGGGGGAGTATGTCAACTCAATTTCCCAGATTGTCAGATATGGGTTAACAAACTCTTTGGCAAAATTTTCTTAGTGTGTATAGGGGACTGAAATTATGATTGAGGTTGGTTCATTTGTGCAGTCCCAGAATAATAATTTGGGCATCGGAAAGGTCATTGAAATATCGGGTTTTGATGTGATTGTCGAGTATTTCTGCTCAGTAGGACAATCTTCTCAAAAAACAGTACCTTTAAATTCGCTATCTCCAGTCAGGCTTGAGCATCAGACTCGATGTTATATCAAATGGACAAGTCTGGATGAATGGATAATTGGCAGAATTGCGGCTTGGGACGAAGAAATAGAGCAGTATCAAATTGATCTACCCAATAAGAGAACGATGCTAGCTAGTGAGGAGGAAATTTACGTTAGATGTAATTTACCGATCACTGATCCAACGGAAACTCTAGCAATTAAGGGACACGAAACGCCCTACTTCCATGACAGAAGATTGGCTTTAGCTAAATGCTTGATTCAGCAACGGGCTGTGAGTCAAGGGATGACAGGGCTGATGTCGGCGAATATTGAACTTTATCCGCACCAAGTTGAAGTTGTTCGGCGTGTACTGGGAGATCCAATTCAACGCTACTTGCTAGCAGACGACGTAGGATTGGGGAAAACTGTAGAAGCTGGTGTAATTCTGCGTCAATTCCTGATTGATGAACCGCAAAAAACTGCGGTGGTGGTAGTTCCACGATATTTGGTTCAACAATGGCGGACTGAGTTAGAAAACAAGTTTTACATCTCCCATTTTCCTAACCGCGTAGCTGTGGTAACGCTGGAAGATATCCATCAAATTAGGCTGAAAGTGGATATCGGCTGTGTAATTTTAGATGAAGCCCAGCAGATTGCAGCAATGGCAGTCTCTAGGGATGCAACAGTGCGCCAGCGTTTTGATGCTTGCAAAAATCTGGCTTATAAGAGCGATCGCTTACTGTTATTATCCTCTACTCCAGTTCTCCACCACGAGCGAGATTTTTTGGTAATGCTGCACTTGCTCGATCCCACAAGCTATAAACTGGATGATGTACAAGGTTTTCGCGCTAGAGTGGCAACTCGTCAGGAAATTGGTAGAGTTCTCCTGGCTTTAAAAGCAGCGACAAAGCCTACTGTTCTGAAAACCAACCTCCAACAATTACGGCATTTGTTGGCTGAGGATGAGTATTTACTGAAGCTAGTAGACGATTGGGAAAATTGTTTACAAACAAATTCCCCTGAACAAGAACAGATTGTCCGCGCCATTTGTACTCACATTCAGGATACCTATCGCCTGTCGCGGCGAATGCTTCGTAACAGTCGTGCGGCGGTGGAAGATGTGATATTTGACCGCAATATCATACCTAAAGAAGAGTATGATTTAGATGAGCGATCGCTTGATATTCACGAACTCATCGATCAATGGCGTACTGTCGCCCCCCATCAGGAGCAGTATAAACGGATGTTTCTGCTGTTATTCCGGGCTTCCGGGACTTGGTTAGGTATTTTAGAACAGGTAATTACTGCCCGTTTGAGTGGTAAAGCCGATTCTCGACTCATCCAAGAGTTTGGGACAAATGATGTGCAAATCTTAACCTCAACCGCCCAATTCCCAGAAGAAGCAGAAATTCTACAATCCATACTCAAAATTCTGCGTCAACCTCTAGAAGACGGAGAACGTAGGGAAAATTTGAAAACAGTGCTGTTAAATCAGCTAGCTGAATTCTTCAAAATACCGCCAACTGTGCGGAAAAACCAAAATCAATTATTACTCAGGATACAGCAGAGAATCCGTAGACCTACTGCCGACGATACTCTGCCTAAAATTGTCGTATTTACCAGTTTTGTGCAAAGTTGTACAGCCATTGTGCGGTATTTGTCTGATATCTTCGGTGAAGCAACAGTAGCAAGCTATCAATTCGGAGAATCACCAGAAAAAATTCAGCAAAGCATCAGTCGGTTTCAGGATAACCCAAACTGTTGGATTTTGGTCTGCGATCGCACTGGGGAAGCAGGACTAAACCTTCAGTTTGCTGACTGTTTAATTCACTTTGACCTGCCTTGGTCGCCTAATCAATTAGAGCAAAGAATCAGCAGAATTGACCGCATTGGCAGCAAAATAGCGGCAAAATCTTCAGTTTTGATAGGCCCTTATTTGGAAGATAGCCCCCATAATGCTTGGTATCAACTCTTAAAAGATGGGTTTGGTATCTTTCAACAATCAATTGCCAGTTTACAGTTTTACGTAGACGAGAAAATTGCCGCATTAGAAACAACTTTGTTTCAATCAAGTGCGGCTGGACTTTTGGCGATGGTTGAGCCGATTCAGGCAGAAATTACCGCAGAAATCGGCAAAATTAGCGAACAGAATGTTTTAGATGAGATTGACGCTAATGATGAAGTCTCCATCCAAACTTTTGCCGACCTAGACAATTATGATGCTTGCCATCTAGAAATTAAACAAGCAATTGAAGGCTGGCTTTGTGACGTACTGGCATTTAAGCCAATCAACAACCCCAATTCCTTGGAGATGCGGCGTTATCAACCCACAACTCGGACTCTTGTGCCTATAAATGAATTAAAATCTCGTTTTGCCAATAGTTATCTAGAGCAATTTGCTACTTATAAGCGCAGGGTTGCCAACCAAAATCCTGGCATTAAACTGTTGCGAATTGGGGAACCATTGGTGGAATCAGTCTCAAACTATATGGCTTGGGATGACCGAGGTCAAGCCTTTGCCATCTGGCGCACAGATCCATCTTGGGATGCTGGGGAAGGCATGGAGTGGTTTGGTTTCCGATGCAATTATCTCATTGAGGCTAATTTAACATTTGTTCAACAGGTGTTAATAGATTACAAATTGGATAGTTCCCTAGACACAATCTTGAAGCGGCGTGTAGATGCTTTATTGCCGCCAACTGTCAAAACAATTTTTATTGATGCACGCTATGAACCAATGAGTATTGTTGAGGATGAAATCCTGTTAAATATTTTAGAACGTCCCTATCAAAATAAAACCAGTAATCACCGCCGAGATTACAATTTAGCTAAGGAACGTTTAGCAATTCTGGATAATTTTGTAGATGCGAGTAAATGGCGGAATTTATGCGAGCAAACCCGTCAAACCTCTGGGGAATTACTCACTAATCACCCGGATTTTATCGACTGGTGTCAAAAATCTACTCAGGCTGCCGAGCAGGAATTAGGTAATAGATTAGAAAAATTACACCTGCGTCTCAATCGACAACCTTGGGAGCATAAATTAGCTGAAGAATTGAACATAGAAAGTGCTTTGAAGGCAGCAATTTTAGAAGGGATTCGCCAGCCACAAATGACGCTTGATTCTGTGGGTTTTATGATTGTTTCTGGGCGAAATCCTCTACAATTGGCAGAGGAAGGAGTGGATTGATGACTGTCAAAAGTTGATTTGTGGCTGAGTAAATTGTTTGGTTGGATGCGACTGGTTTGGCGGTGAGATTACCATCGAGGTTGTCTGTCAACAATTGCGCCAAAATTAACCAGTTATTTGGGGAGAGTCACCTGTGTCTCCCCTTTGCAGCGACTTCAGGCGTAGGCTGGTGGGAATTCCTGTTGGTAGACAGGGGGGTGTCCCCTTGTCTCGGTAGCTGCGATGACGGCAACGCAACAATCATAGCTAATTATTGGAAATTCACACTATAATAGGTTGTTCCATGGGTTGACATTGTGCAACTAACAAACAAAATTAGGAAAATTTTGGGAACTATTTGATTTATACTTTTAATTCCGTCTAATTATGGAGAAGTGATACAGTTGTATGTCTAGCCTGAGTTCTGACATGGTTCGCGTTTATTTGCAAGAAATTGGTCAGTTTCCATTATTAACATCAGACCAAGAAATAACTTATGGCAGGCAAGTACAACAAATGATTGCCATTGAGCAAGAGAAAGACAAGCTCAGTCAAGAATTGCAACGGGAACCAACATTAGCAGAATTAGCTAATTTCGTCAATAAAAGTGAAACAGAAGTAACTCAAATACTTCGGTTTGGGCAACGAGCAAAGCAAAAGATGGTGACAGCAAACCTACGATTAGTGGTTTCGATCGCTAAAAAATATCAGCGTCACAATCTGGAGTTTTTGGATTTGGTTCAAGAGGGGGCAATCGGTTTACAACGAGGTATAGAAAAGTTTGACCCCAATCGGGGCTATAAGTTATCAACATACATATATTGGTGGATTAGTCAAGCAATCACCAGGGCGATCGCAGAAAAATCCCGCACGGTGAGGCTACCAATACATGTCAATGAGAAACTCAATCAAATTAAGAAGGTACAGCGAGAATTGTTTCAAACCCTCGGTCGCCGTGCTACTCTCGCTGAGATTGCTCAAAAATTAGACTTAGAACCTAGCCAAATTCGAGAATATCTGAGTGCTGCTAGTGGGACAGTTTCTTTAGATTTAAAGGTGGGGGATAACCAAGATACAGAATTGAGTGAACTCCTCAGTGATGAAAGCACCTCACCTAATGACCAAATCACTCAAGAACTGCTGCGCCAAGACTTAGATAATTTGTTAGCATCACTCAAACCCATGCAGCGTGAAGTCTTAATTTTGCGCTTTGGATTGTTAGATGATCAAGAACGCAGTTTAGCCGAGATTGGGCAGAAGCTCAATGTCAGTCGGGAGCGAGTCCGCCAAATCCAGCAGCAAGCCTTGAATGTTCTGCGTCGTCAGCAGCCAGAAATTGGACAGTATCTATCTTCTTGAGAGCGTCCATTCAATGCTCTGCATCGTCACGCGATGCAGGGTTAACTCATTTTCAATATTGACACTCCTCAGCCGTCATGCTGAGGAAAAAAGATTTAAAAGCATCTGATAGGTGTTTCAATGCGTATTGGGGGGCGCATTTGGAAACTTCATAATACCAAGGATGGGTAGATTTAATTGATGCTACTAACCATTTATGTAAATCTATGGCTGTGGGGAATTTGATTTTGTCTTGGTAGGGGCGAACGGCCGTTCGCCCGTACTTGTTATGTTGGAGTAGTTGCTGACACAATGCTAAACCTTGATTCCAAGCGTGTCTGGCTACTCCGGCGTGTTGTGCTAGTAGTAGTCTTTGTTTTCGCTTGAGTTTTAGTTGTGTCTTAAATCCTAGTAGCATGATGCTATTTTACCAGCCAAAGCTCGATATCATCACCACAAACATCAGTTGTTTCACCCGGATTAAATGTGAGTATTTGTGAGGAATAGTTAGCAAATCACTAACTAGCTACTATCCCTACCGTAGTTGCACTGCTGAGGCAGTGCTTTCGGTCGCCAGACTTATAGCAACTGCCGTGCAATACTTGCGCTAAACGCTAAATTAGTTAGTCTGCTGTGTCTTCTTCCTCATCTAAATATTCTTCATCGCCTTCTTGGAATGCAGCCACTACTTCTTGGATGATTTCTTGGGCTTCGTCATCCGTGAGTTTTAAGGCTTCTTGGAGTTGTTTGAGGTAAGGTTGCTTGTCTGGGGGAATTGCTAGTTCTTCTGGATCTAAGAGTACCACTACACCAGCCGCGAAACCATCCCAAGTCATGTCTTCGGAGAGGGCTTGAGTGGCTGTATTTAACAAAGCCCCTACACCTTCATTTTGTGCAACGGCGATCAGATCATCAACCATGTCGATGATGTCATCTTCTGTATATTCGGCAAAAACTTCAAATTCCCAGAGAATACCGGCTAAACCTTCTGCATCGACTTCATCAATTCCAGAATCACTAATTGCACTCACAACCCCAATAGCCGCTACTGCTTCCTCGGAACTCAAGGGTTCTTCTAGGGTTTGTGTTGATGTAAAAACCTGCTCATAATTAGACATAATTGCTTCCTTTTGCGACAACATACACAAAGGCTCAATCAGCGATCGCACAAAAAACCTTTGGGTTATTTCACTATGGTATTTGTACGCTCTTAGCAAATCATTACTACCATACCCTTGAGGTTTTATTCTCTAGCAGGTGAATTATTTTCTGAAATATTTATTTATCTGCTAAAAGTCTGAAACTTGTGAGTTAAGTAAAAATTAAGTTAACCTTAAATTTTTTCGTACCTTCTCACCTGTTCATCTTACCTAAATCAGATGCGATCGCTTCCGCATTTGTCTATGGTAAGTCAAGTCCTGACTACCAGCTACAAATAATATACCCCTTGCCTCAGTTCTGTGGTTCTGCGATTTCATCTCAAAAACCTTAATCCCCAAATTATTTATCAGGAACGTATTATTTATTTACATTTATATCTATTTGTATACCTTTTGTTAATTGTCACTCAGTCATTATGAGCGGAAAAATACGGTTATATGTGAAAATCAACCACAAATATCACCGTATTTATATTGAAACAATTGACGGATTAGGGCTTGATTATCTGAAAAACAGCCTCAATCTGATACTGATTCAAGTGATTATGCTAGAGATAAAATATAGTAATGTAGCAAGCATAACATTTTTGATAAAATTATTAGTTTAGGATGATTGATTTTGTTTAATTAGGTAAGATTGCTGACTAAAATTTCCCCAATATTTTTTAGCCAGTTTTGTTTATTTGGTTTAATATAGAATCACAGTAGTTCACAAAAACGACATCATAATAATTGGCTAAGAAATGCTAGCTACCTGGTTGATGCTGCTGACATCTACAGCAGTTGAGGGTTAGTAGCATAGATAAAGCTTTGGTGAAAAGCTAGTCAAAAACAAGACGTGTAATTCATCACTGCCATTTAGCCACTTACCTCAACAGAGTTGGGGGACGTTTACCAATAAAGAAGAATGGGCTACGCCCAGAGTTTGCTAACAGCAGCCAGAAGTCATATTGACATCTGTGTTACTGAGAGTTCGTTATAGGTATATGTTCCCATCAAATCTAAGATTTGATGATCTATCTAACGAGAATTACTGCCCAAATAGGGTTGTATAGGTTCTCTTTGCGACAAAACTTTTGAATTTTGTTCAAAAGTAGCATTTATATTTCAGGTCAATCGGTGATTTAGATTGTCTGAGGTGAGTTGTATCTAGACTAATCTCACACTAGCAGCTTTATCAGTGTAATGACCTAATTATCTTTAATTCATCCAATATTTTGGGTGACAAGTTGTTTTTGCGGCATTTCTTAACGGAAATGCACAGTTTCACCTTTCCCAATTTAACTGGTTCACTGCTCACACACTCTCATTTGGCTCAAGATTATGAATGATTTTGAATTTATATCTACTATCTGTATCCTGGCTGTAGTCTACCTTTCCAGCGTTTATTTGTGGCTGTCGCTTTCTCAGCACTTAAATGAATGAACTGACTGGTGTACAATGCACTATGAATCATGATTAGGTCTCTAATTATTAGAGATCCTTTTTCATGTTATGGCAAATCATATAATATTTGCCAAATAGTAAGTTGTGCAATGAAACAAGATAAATGCTGACTTCTTTATCAGAGATTCTGACAAGTGGAGAAATACAAATTGGTTTACTCGGTCTAGTAGTAGGATTTTGTATATTCTTAGTTGGTCGTTCATTTATTGACCAAATCACAACAGTTTGGCAGAATTTATCTAATTTACAGCTTAGTGATCCATATCAAAAATTAATCAAACCAAATGAA
Organism: Anabaena sp. CA = ATCC 33047; assembly: GCF_963870205.1. Taxonomy (NCBI): domain Bacteria; kingdom Bacillati; phylum Cyanobacteriota; class Cyanophyceae; order Nostocales; family Nostocaceae; genus Anabaena; species Anabaena sp. CA = ATCC 33047. The sequence continues at coordinate 66,022 of NZ_CAWMSA010000001.1, forward strand.
GGCTTAATAACTGTTGTTAGTATAATTGGGATTATCGAGACTATTACAGTGGTATTTCCCAAAAATCAGTGGACAAATTCCTGTGAAATTATCACTAGCTTAATATTAGCGATCGCCAGCAGTTGGTTAGCATCACAAATATTTAAAAACTTCTTTGACTTCTACTTATTAAACGCCGCCTTCAAGAGTGGACAAAAAATCAGCAGCGAGTTACTAATTCTCTTCAAATGGTTAGCTAACCTGATTATTGTCTTTTTAGCCATTCTCATCTACGCCCAAACCCATCAAATTAATGTTTTAGGCTTACTAGCTAGTTTAGGAATAGGTGGTTTAGCAGTCGCATTCGCCGCCCAAAAAACATTAGAACAAGTCTTAGGGGGAATAGTTCTCTATCTTGATAGACCATTTGTGATTGATGACTATATCGGTTTACCTGATGGAACATTTGGCAGAGTAGAATCTATTGGCTTAAGGTCTACCCGCATTAGAACCTCTGGTAAAGGAACATTAGTCATAGTTCCCAACAGTTCCCTGACACAAGTGAATATTGAAAACTTCACAGGCGCGAAGAAAGTCATGTCTATTCTATACTTAAAATTCTTTCGCGTGATTAGCAGTGAAGAAAGAGCCTTAATTCGTCAGGTAATTCTCGACAGTACCAATGATATATTTGGCATAGACTCCCGCAATACAGAAGTTAGTTTTAAAAATATTAATCACTTAGTAGATGCAGAAATAACCCAAGCACAAGTAGCTTTCTTTATTTTAGGTTCGGGAGATGTCTCAATGGAATTGCGTCGTCAACTGCTAGACTTAGCGACTCAAAGCATTACACAATATTTAAAAGAATATGGTATTGCCTTTGAGATAGAAGAACCAACGATTTATGTTGACTCACCAATTACAATTTAGAAATGATGACAGCACTTTCCAACCTGATTCTGAAATTTCTGCAACGTGACACTACAATATATGCTCTAACTAAATTTGGCATATTTTTCTTTTTTATTTTCTTATCCTGGTTAGTAGGACGCTATACTCCCAGCTTCGTGCGAATTGTCATTCAGCGTTTTGCACCGCAGCAAGTTGCGAGTATTTACAACAACTTAATTGAACCAATTAGAAGCTTATTTAAAATAGCTGGGACATTAATCCTGATTTCCTTATCATTATCATGGATTGAAGAATATACATCATTGTACAAATTTTTTGCCCCCCTAGTAGATTTAGCTGTTATTATTAGTCTAGCGTGGCTAGCATCACGCTTATTCCGTCAATTTATTCGTGTGTATGGCATCGAATTAGTCAGGAAGTTTGGCAGAGAAGTAGATGAATTACTGTTAGTATTTGAGACATTAGCTAACGTCATCATTGGATTTATTGCGGTTTTAGCATTTGCTCAAAGCCAACAGTTTAATTTAATTGGGTTATTAACTGGTTTAGGAATTGGGGGTTTAGCTGTGGCTTTTGCAGCGCAGAAAACCCTTGAGCAATTACTAGGGACAATTGTATTATATTTAGATAGACCGTTTATTCCTGGTGAGTATATTCGGTTGCAGAAATCTGGACAAATTCCCGAAGGTTTGTTTGGCAGAGTCGAATCAATTGGTATTCGTTCTACTAAAATTCGTACAGCCGCCAAAAGTACCTTGTTTATTATTCCAAATTCTATCTTGGCGAATTTAGAGATAGAAAATATTACTCGCGGTAAGAAAGTCATGGTTTTACTTTACCTTGATTTCTTACATTTTTTAGCAGAGAAAGAACAAGCTTTAGTACAGCAAGTCATTGTTGAAAGTACCAATTCTTTGTTTGGTATTGACCCAGGAAGCACGAGTATTACTTTTTTAAATCACCGTTCACCCAAAGAGACAACCCGTACAAGAGTCACATTTTTTATTTTAGGTTCGAGTGATAACTCATTACAATTGCGTAAGCGTCTGTTAGAGTTAGCGAATGAAAAAATTTCTAAAAAGTTAAACAATCATGGTATTGAGTTTACCATGCAAGAACCAACTATTTATGTAGAGTCACCTGTGACTATTTGAGGGATGGGAATGGGGACTGGGGACTGGGGACTGGGGACTGGGTATTGGGGACTGGGTATTGGGGACTGGGGACTGGGGACTGGGTAAAAGTTTTTCTTCCTCCGCTTCCCTGCTTCCCTACTCCCCGAAACTTACTGCAAACGCACAGCCACACTACCAGCGTGGGCGGGTAAACCTTCGGCTTGGGCGAGGGTGACTGCTGCTTGACCTATTTCTTGTAATGCGGCTTGATTACATTCTAAATAGGTGATACGCTTGAGAAAATCGTAAACGCTTAAACCAGAGGCAAAGCGGGCAGAACGGGCTGTAGGTAGGACATGATTAGGGCCGCCTAAATAATCGCCGATGGCTTCTGGGGTGTAGCGTCCTAAAAACATACTGCCAGCGCATTTAATTTGACTAGCTAGTAATTGGGGATTGTCTACACACAATTCTACGTGTTCGGGAGCTAGTCGATTGAGCAGAGGTATGCTGTCTGCTAAGTCATCGACAATAATAATTGCCCCATGCTTTTCCCAACTGGTGCTGGCTGCTTCTTTTGTTGATAGCTGGGGTAGCACTTGTGCAACGGCTGCTATGACTTGTTGAGCAAAAGTTTCCGAGTCGGTGATTAAAATAGACTGTGCGCTAGGATCATGTTCGGCTTGGGAAAGTAAATCCCAGGCTATCCATTCAGGGTTATTTTGAGCATCAGCTACTACTAAAATTTCCGACGGCCCGGCGATGCTGTCAATACCCACAGTGCCGAATACTTGACGCTTGGCTTCAGCAACGTAAGCATTACCGGGGCCGACAATTTTATCTACTGGGGTGATGGTTTGTGTACCGTAGGCGAGGGCGGCTATTGCTTGCGCTCCGCCAATGCTATATATTTCTGTTACCCCTGCAACTTGGGCAGCTGCTAAGACGACGGGATTGATTTCACCGCGAGGCATGGGTACAGCCATGACAATGCGTTCCACTCCGGCGATTTTAGCAGGTAGGGCATTCATCAGTACAGAACTGGGATAACTGGCGCGTCCACCGGGGACGTAAATCCCGACTTGAGTTAGGGAAACCCAATTTAAACCGAGTTTAACGCCTACGGTGTCGGTGTAACCTATGTCTTGGGGTAGTTGCTTTTGGTGGAAAGAACTGATACGTGCAGCAGCTATTTCTAGGGCTGCTTTGACATCAGCCGGACATTTGGCTGCTTGTTCGGCAATAAAGCTAGCATCTAAACGTAAAGTTTCCGGGTGGAAATGGTCAAAGCGACTGGTGTATTCCTTGACTGCGACATCACCACGGGCTTTGACATCGGCGAGGATATCTCTTACTGTACCACTAACATCAACCGTTGCTTCTCGGCGATCGCTCACCAAGGTTTGGAATTTCACGGCAAAATCTTTGTCGGTTGTTTTCAGGAGTTGCATGGACAGTATCTCTAAGCGAATGCAGGTTTACAGTCAGGATATTATTTAGTGTAGAACGCTAGGCACTCAATTGTATCAGGACTTAAGCAACTAGCAGATTAGTCTGATGAATCTCACAGTCTGATAGTATTTCATCTGCGTTCATCTGCGTTTATCTGCGTTTAATTAATTATTTTAAATCCTTTTTAGGGTGTAAGTTAAAATCATGATGACTTAGCTTTTCTTGAAAAAGCTGTTTCTCTTCAGGAGTTAACTTTACAACAATTTCCACAAGGGATTCAACAAGTTGGACATTCATAATTTCACGCCAATCACAGATATAATCGAGTTTTACAAAAAAATCTATGGTTGCTGCTAAACGAGTTTACTTATTGTTACTTTTGGGTTTAGCGATCGCTCCCCTATTATCCTTGTTCTTCGGCATCACTGCTAGCATCGCTATTACTCTCATCTTTGATATCGCTGTCTTAGCTTTGATGGTTGTCGATGGTTGGCGTGTCAAGTCTCTACGGGTAGAAATCACGCGCCAATTACCAGCACGTTTTTCTATTGGGCGGGATAATCCAGTAGTCTTGACAATCACATCACCGAAATCTAATGCTGTAATTCAAATCCGTGATTATTACCCGGCTGATTTTACAGCATCAACATCTATATTAAATACTACCGTCGCCGCCAACGCCAGCCAAGAATTAACTTACACCGTTCACCCCACCCAGCGCGGTGAGTTTGCTTGGGGTAATATTCAAGTGCGACAATTAAGCCCTTGGGGTTTAGCTTGGGATGATTGGCAAATTCGCCACGGTACTACAGTGAAAGTTTATCCTGATTTAATCGGCTTGCGATCGCTCTCCATTCGCTTGACATTACAATCATCTGGTGCTATGCGCCAAACTAAACGATTAGGGATGGGTACGGAATTCGCCGAACTGCGGAACTATCGCACAGGTGATGATTTGCGCTTGATTGATTGGAAAGCTACAGCCCGGCGGGTGGGAACGCATGGAAATACACCGCCTTTGGTGCGGGTGCTAGAACCAGAACAAGAACAAACGCTGTTAATTTTACTCGACCGGGGGCGGTTGATGACAGCGAGAGTTGAGAATTTACAACGCTTTGATTGGGGTTTGAATGCAACCTTATCTCTCGCCTTAGCGGGATTACACCGAGGCGATCGCGTGGGTGTGGGTGTATTTGATAACCAAATGCACACTTGGCTACCACCGGAACGAGGACAAAATCACTTAAATCAAATCATCGACCGTTTAACCCCAATTCAACCAGTATTATTAGAATCAGATTACTTGGGGGCTGTGACTCATGTAGTACAGAAACAAACTCGGCGTTCTTTGGTGGTAATTATTACAGATTTAGTAGATGTTACCGCTTCTACTGAACTGCTGGCGGCGTTGACTCGGTTAGCACCACGTTATCTACCGTTTTGCGTGACGCTGAGAGATCCAAAAGTGGATGATTTAGCTCATACTTTTACTGATGATATCACTCAAGCTTACAGTCGCGCAGTAGCTTTAGATTTATTAGCACAGCGTCAGGTGGCGTTTGCTCAGTTAAAACAAAAGGGTGTTTTGGTGTTGGATGCGCCAGCTAATCAAATTAGTGATCAATTGGTGGAACGATATCTGCAACTTAAAGCCCGGAATCAACTATAAAACGCCATAAGTCTAAAATGTTGTTGGGAAAGCAAATGTAGAGACGTTGCATGCAACGTCTCTACAACTTCCAGCCACAAAATTTTTTCCTTTTCCCTCTCCTTGTAGGAGAGGGTGAGGGAGAGGTAGGAGGATAACAACATTTTTGTTCAAACAACCTCTAAAGCAGCAATGACGTTGTGATATCTTTGTTGTAAGTCTTGGCGGTCTTGTGGTTCTGGTAATGCTTCCTGTGCGCCCCGTGCTATCATGTCGGCGTGACGGCGGAGGACGGTTAAGTATTCGGGGTTGGTGGTATAGTTGGCGATATGGGCGATCGCTTCTAATAAACGAATCGAGACTGAGGCATCAGAACGGGAGTATTGACGAATCGGATTGAAGGCTGCATCAACTATACTCTCAAAAGTGACAGGTTCGGCGATGATTCTTAATTGGCGATCGCGATCGTAACGGTAAGGTGAAGGAAATTTCCTCTGGACTAAATAACAAAATCCCGCGCCTAGTCTGTCAATGCACCTGATAGCAGTGAAGGGATCATTAATCCCAGGAGACAACGCACGTACAGCAATTTCCACTAATTGATTCACAGGAAACTCTACATCTTGGTGTTCAGTACGTTCCCGATTGAGAATAAAAGCCTTGTTAATTTCTTTGCTCAGTTTGTGATTGACTCGTTTACTAGGATAAGCCATCAGTAAAATACTATCTTCAATGACAAACTTTCCGGGTCGGGTTTTAATATATAGCAATAAATTGTGTTTACAGGCAATTTTCATTAATTTTTCGGCATCAATGGCTTGTAGATAACCGTTGCGGCTAGCAGCAATCGGAGAAGATTGGTTAGCAAAATTCTCTGGTAGTGATTCTCTGTGTTCTTCCTCTGGCGGTGGACTTATACCGATTCTTTCAGGAAACAAACGATCAATAGCTTGATGAAAATCCTGACTGACACTTTTAATCACATAAGACGCTTGAATAATTGTTGAGGCGTGATGGATAAAATAAATTAACACCCCAATACTCAGAACCGCCAGCACGATGCTAAACGTCACTGACAAATGCGGTACAAAGGGGTTGTAATCTTCTCCGTAAATAGTTCTCAGTACAAGTAAGCAGTAAATAAAAGTTGCAATAAATGTACCCAGAACTATTTGATTACCAGTGTCCTGCATAAAATTACGCAGTAATCGCGGGCCAAAATTAGCGGCTGCTAGTTGCAGTGCGACAATGGTAATGGAGAAAGCGGTAGCCGCCACACTCACCATTGAACCAGCAATGGCTGATAACACTTCACGCGCACCATCGGGGCCACCTGTATAAATTAAACTCCAATCTTCAAAGCCGACGGTGCGATCAAGGGTGAGCATAGTAAAAGCTAGGGCGATCGCCGCTACCACCATCAATCCCGGCAAAAACCAGTAACTAGAGTGGAGTGCATCCCAAAATTGGCGCAAACGAATGTTGTTCATGACTCTTAAGAGGTTGTTTGAGAGTCTGTCTTACCATTACCTGCCTCAGCCAGTCGTCGCAGAGAACCGCTAATACTGCGAGGTTTGGGGACTTCTTTATTACCAGCAGGCCAACCTTCACGTTGACGGGAGCGATCGCCATCTGTTTCTTCGGTTTGGTCGTGGAATAAAATTTGTCTGGTAGGATAAGGTAAATCAATCCCATGTTCTACATATAGTTTTTGCTTGATTGCAGAGATGACGCGATCGCGTGAATCTAGTGCATCGGCTCTAAAAGGTGGTTTAATCCACCATCTCACCCGAATATTTACCGTACTTTCCGCCAGTTCCATCACCAACACATCCGGCGCAGGCTCTTTGAGTACCACATCTAAACTATGTATAGCTTCTAGCATTAATTGTTTTGTCTGGTCTAAATCATCACCGTAACCCACACCGACATCATATTCTAATCGCCGATTTTCAAAAGCAGTATTCACAGTCACCGAATTAGTAAATAACTCAGAATTAGGAATCACAATCCGGCGACCATCATAGGTTCTAATAGTAGTAGCCCTAGTTTCAATATTTTCTACAGTCCCCTCAAAACCTTTAAAAACAATTTGGTCATCAATTTGAAAAGGTTCTGTTAATAAAATTAAAATACCTGCTAAAAAGTTTTGCAAAATATCCCGAAAAGCAAAACCAATTGCTACCCCACTAATTCCTAACAACTGCACTAAATCCCCGGCTCTCAGCGTAGGAATCACAATTGATAGCGAGACAAATAACCCAACTAAAACTGTAGTACCTTGTGCCAATCTCCCCAGCACCATCCCCAGATTCCGCGCGTAACGGCGGTGACGAGTTAAGCGTTTAACGATGCGTTTGAGTTGTCTGCCGACAAAGACAAATACTGCAAACACAATCAACGCCAAAAAGATATTTGGTAACAAAGCAATAAAGCCATTAATCATATTCTGCACCTGATCTAACAGTGCAGAGATTTCTGTATTCATCTTGAGAAATTGCCCTCACTCATCAGACGTTGCTGATGATACTGAAAATTTCCCCAGCTAAAATCTGTCTATGGTTTGTATGCTGGTTTTCTACAAGACAGATTTTCGACTCGTAAAAGTTCTACTCCCCTGTTCCCTCATCTCCCTGTAGGGGTTTAGCAATGCTAAACCCCTACTCCCTGAAAAATCTATCTTTGCAGTTGACACAATAATAAACCAAACCACTGATTGGAATCAGTCCAGGTTTGGATAGTGACTAAACCCTGGGTGGCGAGTTGCTGTTGGATGATGTCAAGATCAAATTTGCGCGAGATTTCGGTGTGAATGGTTTCACCTGCGGCAAAGTTGACGCTGAGATTGAGAGATTTTAATTGTACAGTTTGCGATCGCTTACTTTTTAAGTGCATCTCAATCTGACGCTCACTCTCGTTATAAAACGCCCAATGTTCAAACTCTGTCTTGTCAAAATCCCCGTCAAAACGCCGATTCAAATGCTCTAACATATTCAGGTTAAAGGCTGCCGTCACTCCTTGACTATCATCATAAGCTGGCTCTAAAATCTGTTTAGGCTTGTGTAAATCTATGCCTAACAAGAAATACTCACCCACCTGCAAAGCATTGGTAATCTGAGAAAAGAAAATTTCACACTCTTGGCGGTTGAGATTTCCTAAAGAACTACCAATAAAACCAATCATCCGAGTCGGTGAGTGAGTGGGTGGCAGTTGTGCTAAGGCTAATTCATAAGTACCGGCAAGGGCGTAAACTTGCAGTTGAGGATAATCTTGTAGTAACTGTCTCGCGCTACTTTCCAACATTCCGGCACTCACATCTATCGGGAGATAACGCAGAGGATAGCCTAACTCTTGATAAGCATCCAATAAAATGCGGGTTTTGGTAGAACTCCCACTACCCAGTTCGACTAATTCACAAGCCCCGGTAATTTTGGCAATTTCTCCAGCGCACTCTTGCAAAATTGCCGTTTCTGTGCGTGTGAGGTAATATTCTGGTAACTCACAAATTTGCTCAAATAGCTCAGAACCACGGTCATCATAAAAATAATAAGCTGGTAAAGATTTAGGGCTTTGAGTTAATCCCTTCACCACATCACTGCCAGGGGCAGATGCAACCATGCGTGTGGCTGCAAACAAACGCTGTATCTGCAAACGTTCATCAATACTTTTGAGAAACGTATCCTTGCTATTGACAGCTTCAGATATTGACATTTAACCTCCGCATCGGTTCGATCATCAATGTTGTTTGCGCGTAAAACCTTACTCTAGCCAGTGGAACACAAAGCCAAGTTTGATAAAAACAACCCTGAGCTAGATGAATCTCATCTCAAAGCTGTATTTAGCGATTTTCCCATGAAAACAGCACTCTTCTGATTACTCAGCATTAGCCGCACAACGGAAACCAGCGAAAATCTGCCGCACTCCCGGATGATACCAGTTGCGGAAACTAGCACGCAGTACCCACGGGCGACTAGCCCAACTACCACCTTTTAAAACTCGGTGTTGATTGTCAAAATAAGTTTGTGAGTAACCTGTGTATGGGAAACTTTCAAAACCTGCATAGCCAGCAAACCAAGAACCTGTCCATTCCCAAACATTGCCCAATGTATCATACAAACCATAGGCACTTTGTCCCATCGGGTATGCGTTGACTGGGGTTGTCTGGGCAATGTTGTCAGAGTAGAGGCGATCGCCTCCTAGCCCATCGCAATTACAATATTTAGATGATGGCATTTCTTCACCCCAAGGATAGGTACGGCGACAATTAGCTTGTGCATCCCAACTAGCGGCTTTTTCCCACTCCGCTTCTGTAGGTAGACGTTTTCCCACAAACCGTGAGTATGCTTCTGCCTCGTACCAACTCACACCATACACGGGATGATGATCTAAACTGGCTGCTGTCTGCCAATAAAGTGGTTGTTTCCCCTGCTCATTTTGTAGCCATTGCCACCCTGCCACTGACCACCACTGAGGATTTTCATAGCCTCCAGCCTCGATAAATAGGCGATACTGCCCACAAGTTACCGGATAACGGTCAATCCAGTAAGTATCTAAATAAACTTGGTGTGCAGGGCGTTCATTATCCAGTGCATCTATTGAGTTACTTCCTAACTCAAATTCCCCGGCGGCAATTTCAATCATCTCAGTCACACCCAACTGCTGACTAGAGACTGTAAACTGTTGGTTAAATAATTGAGACTGTTGAATCTTACCTAATTGCAACACCATGCGGATAATTTCACAGTGTTGACTTTCATGTTGAATCAAAAACCGCCACAGACGTTGTTGTGGTTCAATATCTGCATCTGCCAAAAATTGCCAAACTTGATTTCTGATTTTTTCTAGATAATCGAGAGTTTCCTCTAACTGAGGGAGGTAGACACGCTGCGATTTGGGTAAACCATCGGCTGCATATAGCTTATGGTATTGGGGAAATAAACATGGTAAACCGGCAATGTGTTCTAGCACCCATAAAGATTCTATATAGGCAATATGTCCCAAATGCCAACCTACAGGACTAAAATCAGGATGCGGTTGATTGCAGAATGTCGCTGCATCCATCCCCGCAAATATTGTTAAAGTTTGGTGGCGGCACTCCTCTAAAGCATCAGCAATCGATGCTTTCACACTAGATTTTGTCAATTTGGATATCACAGTTTTCTCCCACACTGATAATGCTATTTTCTGGGCAAGCAGTCCAATTACCTTTAAATAATGGTTCAGAAGCAATCATCACAGAGTTAGGATAATTTAAATCATCTCTGAGCCAGTACAATGACGGTGCTGGTGTCGAAGTGGCAAACCGAGAAGCTATCAGGCGATTGCCGTCACTCCAGACTATATTGACTAAAGCTTTGACTTGATAGCGTTTTGCCATCTCCTCAAGTGTTAAAATAGTTCTACGTAAGGCATACTCTGGTGGTCGATGTTGGTTGAGTTGGATGTGTGAAAGCAACAATGCAAAGATGTGTTCTGAATCTGTGCTACCGTTGATGTGTTCGTAAACATCCGACGTGAGAGTGCTGCGAATTTTGCGGTATAAAGTTTTGCGAAAATTTTCTATGTAGCCATTGTGAATAAATAGGTGCTGTTGATGGCTAAATGGTTGACAATTGGCGAAATCTAAAGCTTGTCCTGGTGTTGCGCTGCGAACATAAGCTAGCACACACTTAGATTCAATATAACGGCTGAGATTTGGTAAATTGACATCATTCCAAATAGGTAACGTATTTCTGTAGGTAAAGGGTGCAGTATCTTTGTGAGTGTGATACCAACCCACACCAAAGCCATCTGCATTCACTACCCCAGAAATCATTTCCCGTGGTTGGTAACTTTGTATGATTAAAGAATGTTCGGGTTTATACAAAAGTTGTTCTAGAGCAATCGGTGAACCGAGGTAAGCAAGTAGACGGCACATAATGAAAAATTCTGCTCACAATTGCTCTATAGAATAAGCTTTATTACGGTTAATTGCCAAAAATTTCGAGTAATTTGTCTAAATTTCTCTGGATTGAGTCGAGATAAAGTTTGGTAAAAGGGAACAGGGAATAGGGAATGGGGAATGGGGAATAGGGAATGGGGAACTAACGGACGAACTGTTAAGAGTTGCCCGTTAAGAGTTCCCTCTCCCGTTGGCGCAGCCTCTCGTAGAGAAGGGAGTTAAATACTGTTAGCCACCGCTTCAGAGCTATGAGAAATTTTTAAATGTTTAATGGCTGCAACTAACTCTTGCGGATCTACGGGTTTAGCAATATGCTGATTAAAGCCAGCTTGCAGTGCTTGGTTATGGTCACTCATGCGACTGTAAGCGGTTAAGGCGATCGCCGGAATGTGACTTTCCTCGCTACTATCTAAGGTTCTAATCTTGCGGATGAGGGTGTAACCGTCCATTTGTGGCATGCCAATATCACTGACTAAAATATTGGGTTTAAAGCTGGGTATTTGTTCTACCGCTTCTTTGCCACTAGCAACGGCCAGAACTTCGGCTTGATACTGCGCTAAAATCACTTCTAATAATTCTCTTGTATCTGGGTCATCATCTACCACGAGAATCCGCGTATTTTCCAAAGATAAGTCATCCGTTGTGGATGATTGATTGCCATTAGGTGTTTCGTTGCTGGTGTTGAATTTCTCATCTGCCAGCATTGGTAGTTGGATAGTAAAGGTTGCTCCTTGCCCTTCACCCAAGCTGTGTGCGAAGATTTTACCATTGTGCATGTCTATCAGTTGGCGAGCGATCGCTAATCCTAATCCTAACCCGCCACTCTCCCGCGTAATCGAGCTATCCGCCTGACGAAAAATATCAAATATATGAGGTAAAAAGTCGGGCTTAATACCCTTACCTGTATCACTTACTTTAATTTGAGCATATTTATTTTCCCTCTCTAAAGTTACCGTGATTTGTCCACCCTCTGGGGTGAACTTGATAGCATTCGAGAGTAAATTGTTAATAACTTGTTCTAATCGTTCTGAGTCACCGATAACTAAGCCTAAATCACAGGCAATATTCCTATGGATTTGAATTTGTTTATCTGCGGCTGTTGGCTGAATTGCTGTGACTGCCTTTGTTACTATATATGCCAAATCCAGAGAACGCTTATTTAAGCGGATTTTACCACGCATCAGGCGCGAAACATTCAGCAGATCATCAATCAATTGAATCTGCACTTTCGCATTACGTTCAATTGTTTCTAACCCCATTGCTGTTTTGTTTGAGTCAAATCTGCGGCTTTTTAGCAGGTTTGCCCAACCGAGAATAGAAGTTAGTGGTGTACGTAGTTCATGGGAAATAATCGCCAAAAATTCATCTTTGAATTTGTTGGCTTGAAATAAATTTTGTTTTTGCTGTTTTAGCTCTTGTTCTGCTGCTTTGAGATCATTAATATCAGTAATCGTAGCAATCCATTCCACAACTTGCCCTTGCGAGTTCTTCACAGGTACTACATGGCTCAAATGCCAACGGTATAAATCATCAGCATGGCGTAAGCGAAACTCCCAAGTATAAGCTTGCTCAGATTGCAGCAGTTTTGCCCACTGAGCTTGATAATTTGCCAGATTATCAGGATGTACCACAGCACCCCATCCCATTGCTCTGAATGCTTCCAGAGTCATACCAGTGTAGTCTAACCAACGCTGATTAGTAAATTTTATCTCACCATTGGGACTGACAACTAAAATAATTTGGTGTATGGAATTGGCGAGTAGCCTATACTGTTGTTCTCTTTCGCGTAGGTTGATTTCTAACTGCTGACGATAGGTAACATCCTGATTCAATTGATAAATTACTGCCGCAAATAAAAGAGCTAGTAGCAGGTTGGAGGCGACTAACAAATTAGCTTGGTTAGCATTATCCCGTTCTACCTGTGAGCGTTGGTTAAGAAGGTATAATTGTTCCTGTTCCAATTCGGCAATAATATTCCGAATCTTCTGCATTAGTTGCTTACCCTCGTGAGTTTTCACCAGTTGCAACGCCGCAGCCGATTGATTCCTTTGGGATAAATCAATGGTTTGTTTGATTTGTGCTAGTTTGGCAGCAATTACAGGTTCTAATGCTAATAAATATTCTTCTTGTTTAGATTTACCTTTTGTAGCAAGTTTGAGTCTTTGTAAATTTGAGTCGATTTGAGCGATCGCACTGTGATAAGGTTGCAGATAAATGGCATCTCCAGTTAATAGATAACCCCTTTGTCCAGTTTCTGCATCTTTAAGTTGGGATGTTAATTTTTCAATATCCCGGATTACCTCGTAGGTATCTTGTACGTTATTAGTTGCAGAACGTAGGGTAATTAATTTTCCGTAGGAAAACAAACTTAAGCTAATTAAAGCCGATAATACAGCCCCTAATCCTACAGTTGTTTTTTTATCTATTGACCATTTCATAGAAAATACGTCAACTCAAATATTCCAACAGATGAAATCGGCATAGGATGTCTAAAAAATATTTTTCTTCCCTACATTCTATGCTAAACTATTAATTAAAATGCTAATATAAGAGGCTGTTTGTCAACTCTGCTCAAGTGAAAATTTGAGACGTTGCAATTCGGTTCAACATTCAGCAAAGCATCCCTAGATCAATAATCTATTCGCTGATTTCAGTTAAAACTTGATCATCCTGGCTTAAGCGAAGGTATGGGTTCCACTTAGCAAAAATGCCTCCAAAAATTCCCAGGATTGATAATACCTGAAAATCCGCTTGCTTGTGTGCGAGGAATAAAATCATCAGCAATTAAAGACTTATCATGAAAGCAGCAGGGGTTCCGATGGTCAGAGGATTAGGATATTTACAGTTTATTGGGATAAATTGGGGAATTATCACTAATTAGCTGCATTTTATATAACATCAACTTTGGCTGGCTAACTCTTAAATTACTCATACAAATTTATCCCCACTCTCACCTTGCTCAAGTCAGCTTACAACTAAAATTTAGCTGAGTCAACCACCAGATGATGTTCACGCCAATGGTAGTATAACAGTAAAGGTTGTGCCTACGCCTAACTCACTATTAACCCAAATATCACCACCGTGAGCATCAACACACCTTTTCACAATTGCTAATCCTAAGCCAGTACCAGAAATTCCCGCAACGTTTTCACCTCGATGGAAGGGTTGAAACAGTTGTTTCTGATCCTCTGGGGAAATACCAATTCCCCAATCTTGAATCTTAAAAATTACGCCGTTTTGTTGACCAATGACATCAAAATGAATTTTACCACCGGGTAAGGAATACTTAATAGCATTGCCGAGTAAATTGCCCAAAATGTGATACAGTAGAGTTTCATCTAGTAACGCGTCATGCAATCTTCCCGCACGGGTGAATTCTACTGTCAGTTGCTTTTCTCCGATGCTTAATTGGGCTTCTTGGACTAATTGGCTACAGAATAATTCTAAATCGATGGCGATGCGATCGCACTTCAGTTTACCAGATTCAGCTTTACCGATTAAGGAAACTTCATCTAATAGCTGTGCCATATTTTTCACGGCGGAACGAATCATTTCAAAATGATAGCGTTTTCTTTCCTGACTTAATTTTTCGCCACTATCTTGCAGTAACCCAGCAACTAACATGATAGTATTTAAAGGATTGCGAATATCATGGGAAAGCATAGAAACAAACTCAGATTTAAACTGATTAATTTCTTGAGCTTTTACCAGTTCCGCCGTACTTTCTTCGACGCGATTTTCTAGAGATTTATTCAGTGTACGTAATGTTTCTAAAGCTTGTTTGCGCTCAATCGCGTAAAATAGAGCGCGAACCAATACCTGAACATTTACCTGTCGTTTAACTAGATAATCTTGCGCCCCCTGACGCACTGCTTCAATAGCTAAATCTTCGTCATTAGTATTAGTAAGGACAACAATGGGTATACTAGGGTCTTGCGCGATTAATAAAGACAGAGAAGACAATCCCTGACTGTCAGGTAAAGTCAAGTCTAACAAAATCACATCATATCTGGCATGACTGAGTTCCTGAAGTGCTTCCCCTAATCGCTTTACATGAACTAGACTAAATTGTTTGGACTCAGCTTGGTGCAAATACTCTTGTAACAACCTAGCTTCTGCTAAGTTGTCTTCAATTAACAAAATTTTGACTGAGTGTCCAATCATGTTAGTCATTAGTCATTAGTCATTAGTTTTTCGCCGCCGCTTACCCCAATCCCCAGTCCCTACTCTGGTGGTAAAGTAACGGTAGATAGCCAAAACTCTTCTATTCCTTTGACGATGTGGAATAGTTGGCTGAGGTTGCGAGATTTGGTGATGTAGCAATTAACGTGTAATTCGTAGCTGTGAAAAATGTCATCCTCATTTCTAGAGGTTGTCAGCACGACTACGGGAATGCGTTTGAGTGCGGGATCAGTTTTGATTTCCGCTAAGACTTCTCTGCCATCTTTCCTAGGCAAATTCAAGTCTAACAGAATCAGGTCTGGTCGTGGCGCATCGGTATATTCGCCTTCTTGGCGCAGATAAGCCATTGCATCCATACCATCCCTGACTGAGACTACTTGGTGTGGTATTGAGCTATTTTTAAAAGCTTCTTGAATCAGGCGGATATCAGCTTTGTTATCCTCTACCAAAAAGATGATTTTGTGTTTTTCTTCCGTTTCTACGCTCACGCTCTCGACCTCCGACGGGAATGGTAAAATAGAAGGTTGCGCCCTCACCAAGTTGTGATTCTACCCAAATCCTCCCCCGATGACATTCGATAATTTTCTTACAGATGGCTAAACCCATACCCGTACCTTGATATTCGTCGCGTGTATGTAGGCGTTGGAAAATTACAAAAATGCGATCGCTAAATCTGGGATCAATGCCGATACCATTATCTTTAACTGAGAATAACCACTCGTCTTCTAACCTTTCTGCACCAACATGAATGCGTGGTGGTTCTTCGCTACGGAACTTAATCGCGTTAGCTATCAAATTCTGGAATAGCTGCATGAGTTGGGTACTACCAGCCATGACGCTTGGTAAAGGATCATGGGTAATTGTTGCCCCTGTTTCTATGATACGCTGTCTTAAATTACTCAGCGCACGTTCTAAAGCTTTCTCAACATCGGTAAGTTGAAAGGCGATCGCTTGCGTATCGACTTTGGAGTATGCTAATACATCATCGATCAAAGTCTGCATTAAGCTGACTCCTTCCACGGCAAAGTTAATAAATTCTTTCGCGTCTTCGTCTAACTCATCTTCATAGCGCATTTCCAACAACTGCACATAATTAGCCACTTGGTTAAGTGGTTCTTGCAAGTCATGGGAAGCGACATAAGCAAACTTTTTCAGTTCGGCGTTAGAACGTTCTAAATCTTGAGCAAGTTGAGCCAATTCATCAGCTTGACGCAGAACAATATTCACAATCGCCTTTCTTAATTCTAACGCCGCTTTGACTTCCACGGCTCGCCAAGGTAAGGAAGTCAGGCGTACTGTTTCTTTCCACAATTCAAAGGATTTTCTCGGACATAGGCGCACATTCCCCTCTGACTGACTAACTTCAAAAGCTTTATGTGGATCACCACCCCAATTTACAGTTTGAATTACTTCTGGTCTAAACCACAATACATAATTGCGGTGAGAAATGGGAATTGCTAACAACCCACTGGCGACATTTTTAAATCTCTCTCCATCGGGATAAACTTGTGCTAAAGAATCAGTGTAAAATACTTCTTCCTCAACATTATTTTTTAACCACTGCACCAAATAAACTAAATCTTCTTCTTTGGGAGTTTCGCCAATTAAAGTAAAATTGTCGCCAATACATACAGCCGCACCCTGCGCGCTGGTTAAATCTAAAAGATTTGGCTGATGTTTGATTAAACCATCTACAAAGTTGTCCTCTTGAGACATATATTCAACCAAAAGTGATTGAATATGAGTTAAATTGATGCGATAATCGTAATCTTCTGTTTCTTCTCTGGCGGAAATCTCCCCGAAGATAACTCTGCCTAAAAATTCGCAAGCTTTGCGTAATTCGTAAGAAACATATTTTGGGGTTTGATGGTGACAAGCAATTAATCCCCAGAGTTTTTGGTCTTTAATTAAGGATATAGTTAAGGAAGCACCTACACCCATATTGTGCAAATATTCTAAATGGCAAGATGCCGGACTTCTGAGGATAGAGTTAGTTAAATCTATCGGGCGATCGCTCACCGGATTATTATCTGGTACAATCTGCACAGGTTCAGCATGAGCATCTGGAATTACCCGAATCGAATTAGAAATAAATAATTTTCTGGCTGGGGTGGGAATATCCGACTCTGGGTAATGTAAACCTAAATATGATTCCAGACTATCAATTTTTTCTTCCGCCACAACTGAACCATGTCCATCATCATCAAATTTATATAACATCACTCGGTCAAAACCAGTGACTTTTCGGACTTCTTGGACGATAATCTGACAAAAGTCCCGCAGATTTGCTGTTTTCTCTAACTCATTAATCGAAGCTTTCGCCAGATGATAAAAGCTTAAAAAAGGAATATTTTCTTGAGTAATTGCCGGTTCTAATTCTAAAACCAGAAATCCCTCAGAATTGCGATGAAACACCGCATCAAACACAATGTAATCATCGCCTTTCTTGCGTACCCACAGTTTAGTAGGATTGATAAATTCAATATTACCTTCTAGCAGACCGGTTTTAATTCTTTCCATTTGAAAAGAATCGAGTAAATCATCTAGCGTCTTCTGTAAAATATCTTCAGCCTTAATGCCAAAAATAGACCAAGTATTGTTACTAACTTGTAAGATTGTTAAGTCAGGCTCTTCTAAAACTAAAAGTACCCCATGCGGTTGAATTTCACTATAAAGATGGATGGGAGCTTCTTTTAAGCTAGTAACATTAATTGTGGGTAAATCTATACTTATAGTCATAAAAATATCCTTTATCGTCTGGTAACAGCCAAATTACAGCAAAATTAAAGTTTTTAGCGGTCTGTTTGGGTTTACAATACTTAAAATTATGGTTTATAGTCAAACAATCAACAAACTCAGATTGAGCAGCCCTGAAAACATTTCCAGATAAAATTGTGTCTTACTTTCAGAGATGCTACTGAATTTAGCAGCCTGATATATATGCCCTCATCAACTTGTTCAGACTGCTTAACTTATGACTCCTCAGTAGTTGAATGCAGCTTTCTCTACACCTGCTTGCGTTACCAGTCTAACAACAAGTAACCATACATACAGATAAGAAATGTAAAATGTAGCTGATTAACCAAGCAGTTTATATGTAGCTATGTAAAGACTGTTGATTCTTGATGGTTGACTAATGACTAATGACTACTGAATAAAGACTAACTCAAACCCAAGAGTTAAACCACATCCGTAGTCTATAATCTTCAGGAGACAGAGGTAAACCTAAATAAAGCGGTAGCCAAAAGATAAAGGCAGCGATAATCATAAATGAAATTGTCATACCAACAGCGCGGAGTGGTAGATAATAACTGCGTAGACATTGATCTATGAACCAGGCGATCGCTAAAAATGCAAATACAACCGCCGTCATATAATGATAGATAAACGCGCACCTTGTCACCCTCACCCAAGGTAGTAAGTTGATGGCGTAATTCAAGACTATATATAAACCTATCCAAGTATCAACAGACAGTTGTGCAGGTAAAGATAACCGCTTGCGTTTAACTACAGCAACTACTACTGGTAATAACAACATTCCTAATAAAAATAATAAGGCAGCAAAACCAAACCACCATAAAAAAGGATTACCCATTGCATGAACATCATAATACACCTTTGCCGCACCACTAGGTAAAGGCGGCCCCAACACAGGTAGAGGTTCATTGATATTTTGTGCTGTTTGATAATAATAAGCCATTGGTCGAGTCATTAACGGCCATTTATACCAAGCAGCACAGTAAGGGTGAACAGAAGGACTATTTCCGCCCAGGCGTTCATGAAATGCTAAAATTTCTTGATGTACTCTAATAAATCCATATTTAGGATTGATTTGTAAATGGGGAATCCAAATCAAACTATAAACACTGACGGGAATGATGCCTAAAAATAAGATAAATTGCCAAAAGTTAATTTGGGTGAGCTTTTGTAATGATAGAATATTAGCAGCAGGAATAGACGGCTGAAGCGTCCACTTAAATAGTCGTTTAAGCAAATTTTTGGCTTGATTTCCGGCTATGAGTAACTGGTGTATCCAACCCAAACCCCATATTAGATACATACCAGCCAGGAAAAATAAACCATTCCATTTTGTTCCACAGGCAGCACCAAAAGCAACACCTGATAGTGTGAGGTAAAAATTACGTTTTTTTGACTGTGTGGATAATGCTAATAAAAATAGCCACTGTCCTAATAAACCAAATAATACAATATAAATATTAATTAAGGCATAGCGAGACTCAACAATAAATATGCCATCTAAAGCGGTGAAAAAACCTGCAAGTAAAGCAAAACCCCGTCGATAACTGATTTGATAGGCGATATTAGCAATAATTAGCGGGATAAATGCACCTGATAAGGCATTCATCCATCGATAACTTTCAGGCGATCGCAGTGAACCAGTGAGTCCATTTATCGGTTCTTGCCAAAAAGGAACATGACTACCAAGCCACATTCCTAAAGCTATCATATATTTACCTAAAGGTGGATGTCCATCAAAAAATTGTGTCTGGGTAAGATAGTTATTCGCAAACTTAGCATAATAGATTTCATCAAATACCAAAGTATTAAATCTATCGAGTCCCCAAAACCGGAAAGCGAGTGATATCAAAAATATCCCCAGCAAGCCAATGCGATACAGATTTTTAGTCATTAGTCAAGAGTCATTAAAGGTTTGTAGTGAGGACTTTAGTCCTCATCATCCTTGTCATCAGCAATCAGCCACTCACTACGAACTATATATTATCGAATAGGACGGCGACTAGCACCCATCTCTAACCCTGGGGTTGTGTTTTTCTGACTCGTTTCTGGGGTATGGGGTTGATTTATCTCACGCAGAGGCGCAGAGGCGCAGAGAGAGTCAGGAGTTATGATTTCAAGACTTTACTCCTTTTAGCAATGTCTGTTTTTCTTTAGATTTGTTGTATGTGTCTTTTGGTGTTGCTGAAAAGGTTATTTTATGTTTCGCGCATACCGCTAAAGCGGAACCCGCAGGGTAGGCGCATTCGCCGCAAGGCGTTCTCGCAGAGTAGGCGCAAAGAAATTGCTTCAGTTTATTGTTTCAATCCCTAATAACCCAAGTTGCGGGTAATAGAAGATAAAAGAGGATAGGGTTCGTGTAGGCAT
>NZ_CAWMSA010000002.1:0-22868 GCF_963870205.1 Anabaena sp. CA = ATCC 33047
TCCCCAGTCCCCGTATATACACTTCCTGGCAACTGCGTAAGTACAAATGCTTAATTATTAGTATTTTTCGGGTTCTTTTCCAAAAGTTATGAATATTTTTATATGGTCAAATTGATTTGCAAAGTGGGGAAATTGTTATAGAACAGTAATTAGAGAGCCGCTCAATGAGTAACAATACAGTGATCTAGAGCAACAAATTAAAGTTTTTTGCTTGCGAGTTTGTGCTTCTAGATAGATAATAGATGTCTACCCGGATAGTGTCTGGTATCGCCAAGCAAACCCGGAGGTTATTGAGCGGATCGTCCAAGCACACTTGATAGGCATAATGGTGGTGAAAAAATATGCGTTTTTAGCCCAACATTTGCCCAGAACTTCCTGACTTGCTGAAAAACATCTGATAAAGGCTTAATATCCGTAGGGTATTGTAGAGTAGTCAGCCCATGAAACGGCGGGTTGTTTTACAGCTAGGGTCATCTGAAGCCAATACTTACTTGTGAACTAGAAAGATTATTATTTAATCAGTGTTTTTTTACCCGCCACTTTCAAAGGGATATATAATAGCGCATTATAAATACTACTGCTCTACGTATCCTTACTGGAATTATGCCAATGAGCTAACAGTCTGACAGAAGTGATCATCACTTTTGAGGCTTCTAGTTAAGCAAGGGTAAGTTAAGTGGGAAAAACGACAACATCTCAAGAATCCACCATATAAGGATCACTATTCAAGACCTTGATGGATCGAAGCGCGACAAGTGCCACAGCTATGAAAGAGCCCAGCATGAAAGATCACAAACGACTTCTACTGATTGATGACGACCCCAACCTCATCTTGCTGGTGAAGGACTATTTGGAGTTCCGAGGATATGAAGTCATCACCGCAGAAAATGGTCGAGAAGCTTTAGAAATTCTCGAACATGATGTACCAGATATGATTATCTGTGACGTGATGATGCCAGAAATGGACGGATATACCTTTGTAGAACAAGTCCGGCAAAATGAACGCACCAGTTGGATTCCTGTTCTGTTCCTGTCTGCGAAGGGACAAAGTGCAGACCGAGTTAAAGGTCTGAATAAGGGTGCTGATGTCTATATGGTCAAGCCCTTTGAACCAGAAGAACTCGTAGCACAGGTAGAATCTTCCCTGAAGCAAACTATCCGTTGGAAAGAACACCAAGCCAAAGGAGGAGAAAACGGTTCTCGTATCCAAGTTCCCTTCGATGTACAGTTAACCCCAACTGAACTGAAAGTAGTGCAGTTTGTAGCTAGGGGTTTAGCTAACCGTGAAATCGCTGAAGAATTAAATGTGAGTCAGCGCACTGTTGAAAGCCACGTTTCCAATATGTTGGGTAAAACCAATCTCCACAACCGCACTGAACTAGCGCGTTGGGCGATTGAAAACCAAATGGCTTAGTTAGCTATCAGCCATCAGCAGTCAGCTTGATAACAATTAACTGACAGCTGACAGCTGATAGCTTAATTATTGAACTCTACAATTTCACAAATATTTCCACGCACACCCCCCACGCCTTGGCTAAATTGGCGGTCTTGCTTGTGGATGAGCATTTGCATTCCATTTTTGGGAGCCATGACAATTAATGCGTCTCGGTCTAGCTGTTGCAGAGAAATATACTGTAGGCGGTACTGCATTAACAGCATGGCTAACACGATTTTAATTTCCATCAGTGCAAAGGGTGCGCCTATGCAGATGCGAGAACCAGCACTGAAGGGGTTGTACTCATACATGGTGGGTTCTTTATTTTCCCAACGCTTGGGGTTAAATTTCTCTGGGTTGGGGAAGATTTCGGGCAGATGATGAGTGTGGTAAATGCTGACGAAGACTTCTGTCCCTTGGGGTAATTCGTAGCCTCCTAAGCTAGTTGGTTGTGATGTTACCCGCGCATTCCAAGGTACAGGCGGTAAAATTCGCAAACTTTCTTTAATTACTCGCTCTAACAAAGGTAAATGCTGCAACTGTTCAATAGTTGGCGGTGCGCCTTGCAATACACTTTCTAGTTCATCCAGCAAATCGGCGGCTACTTGTGGGTGTTGGGATAGCAAAAACAGCGTCCAAGTTAAAGCATTTGCGCTAGTTTCATGACCAGCAGCAAAGATGACGCTGACATGGCCTAGTAACTCATCCTCAGTTAATCCTAGACCAGTTTCCGCATCCCTGGCTTGAATGAGCATTGAGAGTACATCCCCTGAGTCTGTACCGCTAGCTTGTTTACGCCGAATTAACAGCCGCATTTCGTCATCTAGTTGCGCCATTAAATTCAGCAGACGATGGAAAGGTAAGCCTGGGACATCAAAGGGTAAGATAGCGATCGCAGGTGAACCGAGTAAAATACCAATCTTTTGCAATAATCTCGCACTACTACCCCCCTCATCACCAATATCAGCACCAAATAAGGTTTTTGTCGCTGCACGCAAAGTCAGCAACCGCATGATTTCTGCAATATTTACAGGCTTACCCAATGGCAATTGCTCTAAAACTGATTGGGTAATGTTGACAATATCATCACGATACGACTCAATGCGCTGTTTGTGAAACGCTGGCATTAATAACTGGCGATGTTGGCGATGGGTTGTACCGTTGACTCCAAATAACCCCACGCCAAAATGTTTCAGTGTTTCTGTACGTGGAGAGTCATGACGCTTGCGGTACAAACCTCCGGTTAAAGGATATTTATAGTAAATATCATGCTGAGTTGTTACTTCTCGAACATTTTCCGCGCCATAAGTGAACACAGTACCCGGACAATAATCTTCTGATGAGTAAAGATTTGTTCCGCCTCCGGCTGCTAAAGACACCACTGAACCATATTTTTTAAATAGACGACTCGATAACCCAAGGGAATCTTTAACATATTCTACAAGCAGGGCAGTTCGTCCAAAAATTGGCAAAGGTTTCGGCCCAGGTACAGTTAATTTCGGTCTATCAGTGGTTATTGCCATCTTTATATCAAACACCAGGAATATAGAAATGTTAGTCTAATATTCCTTGGTAAAATAATAAAAATTTATTTGAAATTAATGGGTTAATATATTGATTATTTAATAGTTTTTGTTTTCTCAAATACAGATTTTTAAAAAATACGTGCCTCTGTGCTGTAATAACATTTCTCAAGCACAAAGACACCAAGAAATATATTGATAACTGTAGTCATATATGTGAGTAAATTTTGCCAGCTTGAATGCTGGCAATAGTAATAGTTTACCTCCTGCCTTCTGCCTGCTCCTATATAGGCTAAGAATAACCAACTTTTACTGTTAACTTAATTTCATCGGAATTTCTATCACAAATTCTGAGCCTTTACCTGGTTCAGAGGTTAAACTGATGTGTCCGTGATGTTCTTCAATGATTTGATAGCTAATTGATAAGCCTAAGCCTGTTCCTTTATTGACTGGTTTAGTTGTAAAAAAAGGGTCAAAGATTTTAGGTTGTATTTCTGGTTGAATACCAACCCCGTTATCATTGATGCTAATTTTCACTATTTGTGAAGTAGTGATTTCAGTTTTAATGATAATTTTTTTAGTTTTAGCATGATTATGTTGTTCTAGTACGGCATCAATGGCATTGTTCAAAATATTCATGAAGACCTGATTTAATTGTGCGGGATAACATTCAATTAATGGTAAATCACCATATTCTTTGATAATTTCAATGTCCTGCCTGATGCGGTGTTTTAACAGTAATAATGTACTTTCTAATCCTTCATGAATATTAACATTTTTTGTGCCAGCTTGGTCTAGCCGTGCAAAGTTACGCAATGATAGCACTATTTCACTAATACGTTCAGAGCCTATTTGCATGGATGCGAGAATTTTGGGTAAATCCTCAATGATAAATTCTAGATTATTCTCAGTGGTGTTTTCCTCTATTACAGAATTAGCCTGTGGGTATTCTTGCTGATAAATTTGGATGATATCTACTAAGGTTTTAATATAACTATTAAGATATGTTAAATTACCTTGGATAAAACTAATAGGATTATTGATTTCGTGAGCTAGTCCGGCAACCATCCGACCCAAACTAGACATTTTTTCTGTCTGCACAAGTTGAACTTGGGTTGTTTGTAATTGCTGTACAGTATGTTCTAATTGCTGTGCTTGTAATTGAGCATTAATAGTTGCTGTGGTGAGTGCTTTGAGATTATTGTATGCTTTGGAATGATAACGAATGCGAGCGATTAATTCAACTGCATCAGGTAACTTAATTAGATAGTCATTTGCGCCTTCTGCAAAGGCTTGTGCTTTCAGTTTTGGCTCTTCTTTGCTGGATAGCATGACTATAGGAATATCACGGGTGGCTGGATGGGAACGAAACCAACGTAACAGCATTAATCCATCCAGTTCTGGCATCACCATATCAAGTAAAATTACTGTTGGGGAAAGAGCGATCGCCTGTTGTAATGCCTGTGTAGAATCACTTATATAGTGAAATGCAATATCTGAATCACTAGAGAGAATCCGACAAACTGCTTCACCAATAATTAGCTGATCATCAATTAATATGACTGTAGCTTTATCTCTGTTGATCTTTCCCCCAGATACACCAGATTCAGCAGTATTTACCTGGAGATAATTCGGTGTTGCTTTTTTGGTATGTGGAGAGAGTTCTAATTCCATTGTCATATATGCTCAATTTATTAATAATTTTCAACTTAGTAGTTGGATTAATATTAACCTAATTTTAAACAAATCTAGGTTTTGTGTTGTTTTGTAAATTATCAGTAATTTGAGCAAATTTAACAAATATTTTTCATGTTAAATCAAGAAAATATTGGGGTATTTTCTAGTAGGAATAAACAATAAATTTATCCAGAGTAGTAGATTTACGGAAAATTTACTTGATAGGCTAAAAATGAGAATTACCGAGCAGATAAAGACCTGATACAAGCTGGTGCGATCGCCTCCACTGGTAAAATTTCCACAGCCGCATTTAATTCCACCGCCGCTTTAGGCATACCGTAAACAACACAACTGCTACGGTTTTGGGCGATAGTATGCCAACCAGCATCTCGCATCATTTTTAAACCTTGCGCGCCATCCCTACCCATACCTGTGAGTAATACTCCTATACCTTTGCCAGTCCAGTTTTTAGCTGCACTTTTAAAAAAGACATCAATCGACGGATGATAATAACAATCTACAGATTCTTGCTCATACTCAAGGGTAAGGTTGGGACGCATCACAAGATGATCATTAGTACCAGCCAGCAAAATCTTGCCGGGTTGGGGAGAAACACCAGGATTAGCTATTTGTACAGACAGAGGAGTTTGTGCGTTTAACCAAGCTGCAAAACTAGCAATAAACTGAGCATCTAAATGTTGGATAATGACGATAGCCCCAGGAAAATCTGGAGGTAGTTGAGAGAGAATTGTGACTAATGCTTGAGGGCCACCTGTAGAAGCACCAATAGCAATCAATGATGGTAAATTATTCTGTTTGTTTGCTATTTTCTGACGGGGAGATTTATCAATAAGTTTGGCAATAATAGAGATTTTTTTCAGCAGTCCTGTACTACCCTCAGTTGGTGTATTGATGGCATCTAAAGCACCGTAAGACATAGCTTCAAAAACTTGCCCAGCATAACGGTTGACGCTGGCTGTCACCATGATAATGGCACAAGGGGATTGTTTCATGATGCGCTTGGTGGCTTCGACTCCATCCATATTTGGCATCACCACATCCATCAAAATTAAATCAGGTGTATCGGCTGCACATTTGGTGACAGCTTCCACGCCATCATAAGCAACCCAGGCCACATCATAGTCTGGTATTTTGGCAAGGGTACGGCGTAGTATTTCTACAGCCATCACCATATCGTTAACAATGGCAATTCTCATTAGTTGGGGACTGGAAGGGACTAGGGATTGGAAGGGACTGGGGGAGCGGAGGAGAAAAGCCAATGACTAATGACTAATGACTAATAACTAATGACTAATAACTAATAACTAAGACTCACCAATTAGGTCAATGACTGCTGTTAACAAAGTGTCATCATGAAAACTGCTTTTAGTTAAATAATAGTTTGCACCAGCTTCTAAGCCATGAATTCTGTCTTCTTCGCGGTCTTTGTATGAAACGATAATTACAGGTATGTGCTTTAACTTGTCATGGGTTTTGATTTGGCTGGTGAGTTCAAAACCATTCATTCTTGGCATATCAATGTCTGTGATTACCAAATTGTAGTCACTGCTGCGGATGGCGTTCCAACCATCCATGCCATTGACGGCTACTTCGACTTTATAACCTTTGTTTTCTAACAATTTACGCTCCATTTCGCGGACGGTAATGGAATCATCTACCACTAAGACACGTTTGTAAGTTTTGGTGACTGCTGTTTGGGTGGCGTGATTTACTTGGCTGAGTTGTCCACTAGCCAGTACCTTAGAAATGGAACGGACTAAATCTTCAATGTCGATGATTAGCACTGGTGAACCATCATCTAGTAAAGCGGCTGCGCTGATATTGGGAACTTTACCGAGACGGGAATCCAGGGGACGGACAACTAAATTGCACTCGCCGATAAATCGGTCAACTACTACACCATAACGACTGAGGCGATCGCTTATAATCACTACTGGTAGAAATTCGGGATTTACTACCGACGCTGGCAATTCTAAAACTTGATGGGCTGAGATTAAGGCTACTGCTTGGTCATTCACCATGATAAACGGCTGATTCTCCGACACCACAATTGCTGTTCTGGGAATCATCACCACCTGATCAATACGTGCTAAACCAAAGGCGTAAGCTTCGTGAGCAATTTCCACTACTAAAGTCCGCAATACCGACAGTGTAAGGGGTAGCTGTAAGTACAGCGTCATCCCTAACCCTGGTTGAGAAACTGCCCGTAAAGTACCCCCAACTTCCCGGACTGTGCTGTGTGCCACATCCAATCCCACGCCCCGACCGGAAATTTCTGTGACAGTTTTAGCTGTGGAAAACCCAGGTAAAAATAGAAACTCCATTAACTCGGCTTCCGTGAGTTTTGCTGCCATTTCTGGAGTAGTCAGGTTTTTGGTGACAATTTCCAGGCGCAAAAATTCTAAATCTATGCCTCGCCCATCATCAGAGACGGTAATCAACAACATTCCGGCACGATGGACAACTTCTAGTCTAATTGTTCCTGTTTCTGGTTTACCTAATGCTAAACGTTCTGCGGGTGTTTCAATACCGTGATCGATGGCGTTACGCAAAATATGAGTTAAAGGAGCTTCTAGACGTTCTAATATGTCTCTGTCTACCAGGGTGGATTTACCAAAAATTTCTAGTTTGATGCGTTTACCCAGTTGCCTAGCCATGTCGCGCACCATGCGCGGAAAACCTTGCCCTGCTTCGCCAAAAGGACTCATGTGTGTGGCGATAACTTGGCGATATAGGCGATCTGCGAGGTTAGACGAACGCTGACAAAATAATTCTAATTCATTATGGCGATCGCCTAATAGCTGGCGGCATTCGCTAGCTGTTTGACTTACCGCACTCATTTGTTCTTGTATCTGCCGTTCTATCAGATTCAGAGAATTATTACCTAACAGTTCTTGTAACTTTTCTAATAGGCTGAATAACTCTGTCTGTCTAGATTTTAGTTTCAGTAGGGAGTCAGCAAAGGTTTCTAACCATTTAGCTTCAACTAATGACTCTCCAGCTAATCCCATTAAACAGTTAAGATTGTCTGCACCTACCCGCACAACTCGGTTTTGTAGGGTTTCAGGCTTGTCAACTGCCGAAAATACTTGAGATGGAGGCACAACCCAAGCAGATGCTGTAGAGTTTGATTCGAGAATTGCTGTCTGTGGTTGTGCAAGTTCTACAGGTGCAGTTTGACTCACAGGCGGAGAATTGAGAATATTAGCGATCGCACTCACTAAAGTCTGAATATTCGCTTCCTCTGGTAATTGAGGCTGAGAGTTACCCTCACAAGCTATACCTATATTTAGCAACATATCCACAGCCGCCAGCAGCACATCAATGTCAGCCGCAGTTAGGCGAATTTCTCCCGCTTGCGCTGCTACAAAACAGTCTTCCATTGCATGCGCCAGGGTGACAACTGAATTGAGTTGTACAATTCTGGCAGCTCCTTTAATAGAATGAGCAGCGCGCATTAAGGCGGCTAAGTCTTCCTGAGTTTGGGGTTGCGTTTCCAGTGCCAATAGGCGATCGTTTAACACAGCAACCTGGGTTTTCACTTCCATGCTGAATAAATCCAGCAAGGAAAATTGACTATAATCTGTTTCTTTTGTCATCTGCACACCTTTGTGTCTAAGGTGGTGAATAATAATTCTTCATCCAAATAGCCCAAACTATTCCCTTGCCAATAAAAAAATCCTTTGGTAAAGTTGTGAGTCGTCGCCATCATGTTATTTGGCGTATCTCTTAAGTCTTGTTGATCAAATCTCTGTACACCATAGAGTTCGTCTACCGGAAATACCCAAACACTACCCGCTTTTTCTACTACTACCATACGGGGATACACTACAGGACTTAAAGCGGTGACTGGAGTATCCGCCGTTTCTAAATTCAGCAAGTGGGTTAAGGAAATACACAATTGTAGTTCGCCACGAATGTTTACCAATCCTCGTAATATTTGATTACTCCGATGGGGTAAGGTATGAATCAATGTTGGAGATATGGTTTCTTGAAAAACCTGTGTAGCAAGTGCCAGCCATTCTCTTTGTAAACGAAAGATGACGACTGTGAGGGTTTTGGTGATGGTTAAGGTGTGAGACTCTGCCCGTTCCTGAGAGAATAAATTAGTCCACTCATGGCGGTAATTTTCGGGGATAATGCGCTCTAGTAACTGACGACCAATATTTGAGTAAACTGGACAGTTACGACAATGGATAAAATTAGGTAACTGTGGACAAGTGCGATCGCCAGCAATGCCGATAGTGTTGTAACAAGATTGTAGATTTGCAGCATCAGTGATAGTATTCATAGCGGCTATTGCATCCTTTATCTGTTTATACAAAAGCCTTATTAGCCGAAAAATCTTCTGTTTTCACCTTAAAGTGAGAAATTTCTTGACGTAAATTGTGAGCAACTTGATTAAGTTGAGAAATAGCATTATTAATTTCTCTCAAGGAAGCAGCCGTCTGAGTAGATGTGTTGCTTAACTGTGTCATTGCCTCACTAATTTGTTGCGCTCCTTGAGATTGAGTTTCCATTCCTTGACTGACAACTTCAAATCTTGGTGTCAAATCCTGCACTTGCTCAATAATTTGTCCTACCTGAGTGCTGATATTCGCAACATCTTCCACACTGCGTCCTACTTCTGTGGCAAACTTATCCATTTCCATCACACCTGTAGACACAGAAGATTGCATTTGTTTCACCATCTGCTCAATATCCAGCGTCGCGACTGCGGTTTGATCTGCTAAACGGCGAATTTCTCTAGCAACTACAGCAAAACCTAAACCATATTCGCCAGCTTTCTCCGCTTCAATCGCTGCATTTAAAGACAACAAATTTGTTTGGTCTGCCACTTTAGTAATCGTGACAACTATATTATTAATATTGTTAGCTTTCTCACTAATCACTCCCAGCCTAGCCGCAATCGAATTAGTCGCTTCTGCTAGTTGGCGCATCGTCGTTTCCATGCGTAACAAATCTTTTTGACTGTCACTAGCTGCCATTGTGGTACTTTGCGACATAGCCGCCACTTCTTCCATTGTTTTGGCGAGTTCTCTAGAAGTTGCAGAAATTTCTTTCGCCGCCGCCGCTACTTGATTTGTTGATGCTACCTGTTCTGTTAAAGTTGCTTCTAATTGTTTACCTGATGCGGCTATTTGTGTAGCTGAAGAAGTTGCCTGAATACCAGACTGTTGTACTTTGCGGATAAGATTATTTAGATTTTGTGCCATGTCTTTTAAAGTAGTCATCAGCTTACCAATGACATCTGTTGACGTTGCTGCCACCTCAACTGTCAAATCCCCAGCCGAAACTTTTTCAGCTAAAGTAAAAGCATTTTGTAAAGACTGGCTCAAAGCTCTACCAGGAATTAGAATAATCGCCAGGCAAACCACTATTACAGTGATGATAATACATATCAAACTTCCCCAAATAACTAACTCAGAAATCATTTGAATTTGATTAACCTGCTTTTGCTGTTCACTTAGATTTTCATTTTCAATTTGCATGGTTATATCAATTTCTTTTCTGATATCATCCATAATATTTCTGCCTTTATTTTCTATAAAATAAGTCATTAACTCTTTTTCTTGACCAATTCTTTTAAGTTGAATAGTTTCTTCGGAAATTTTAATTTTTTCTTGCGCTAGTTCTTCAATTTTATTGAAATGAGTCATTTTTAAGGAATCATCTTTCAGTTCTCGCTCTATTTCGTTGAGCAGACTATTCAATTGTTCTTTAGCCTTAGTAAAAGGCTCTAAATATTCTTCATTTTTGGTAATAATAAATCCCCGTTGTCCCGTTTCAGAATCAACTAAAATTTTTTCTAGTTCTTTTAATTTTGCCTTTAAAGCATAAGTTTCAGTAACTAAATTCGCATTAGTTACCAATTCTTGATTTGTTTTTTTTGTCATGTAAGTTGTAATACTAGCTAATATAAGGATTAGCCCACATCCAGCTACTACAAATTGGTTAAGCTTAAAACCTTGTTGCATATAACTCTGTCCTCAAATGTTACAAAACGAGTTCATTAAGAAACTTCCAGATAAATAAATATCTAAAATGTAGGGTGCGTCATTACGAGTAACCCTAGCTATACCAAGAAAATATTCATTCTGACGCACCCTACTAACAGTCAATTTGGATAATTTATTTTTTTGTGTTCCCTAATTTCTAAAACTTCAAACATAACAAACAAGTATCAAGCAGGTATCACGACATGGAAATACCTTGTAACTGCAATGTTTCCCATAGCAGCTATGAGACAAACAGCTTTTAAAGAAAGAATAAATAACTTAATATTTCATTACCTTTTTGGTAAGTGCTATTACGCCAAACTTCATCATTTATTGGCGTTTATTGAGTCGGTGAATGCGTTCCCAAAGGAAACGAGCAGTTGCTATATCTCCCTGATGTTCTCGCAGTAATGCTAAATGAATTAAAGCTTCTTCGTGATTTGGTTGCAGATAAATTGCTTTTTGGAAAGATGTTGCAGCTTCTTCATTTTTACCCATTGCTTGTTGCACTTGCCCAAGCAGTAGATAAGCTTCGACGCTTACCAAATTTTTGTGGAGATAGTCTTGACAAATTTGACAAGCTTGCAGCAAAGAACCTTGATCAGCTAAACTTCTGGCAATATCTAGCAAGTTGGTTGGCTGAGTTGGTGCTTTCTGCGGTTGGGGATGGTGAAAGATAGGCGGTTTTGCTGGAAGTGGATGGTGCTTTTTAGGTTTACTTGCGCTACTATGTTTTGTTACAGGACGAGAAACATTAGCTTTTCGATAAGCAAAGGCTAAAGAGTGACGCACCGAAGTAAAGCGCGAATTGAGTAATAAACCTGTTTCTGCATGACCAACAAACAGCAAACCATCCTGAATCAATAACCGTTCCAAGGTGCGGATAGTGCGTTCTTTGGTACTGGAGTCAAAATAAATTAGTAAGTTGCGACAAAAGACAATATCATAAGGTGCTACATCAACCAAAAAATCAGAATCAGCTAAATTACCTTGGCGAAAATGTACTAAGTTTCTGACTTGTTCACACAGTTGATATCCTGCCTCAGTTGGTTGAAAATATTGTGCTTGAAAAGATAAACTATTGTGACGAAAGGAATATTTTTCATAAATTGCTTTTTGAGCAGCTAACAAACACTTTGCGCTAATATCAACAGCATCAATGCGAAAGTTAGCTTGATTTAACCCAGCTTCCAAAAGTGCGATCGCAATTGAATAAGGTTCTTCACCAGTAGAACACGGCACACTCAAAACCCGCAATACTCTTTTAGGCTGAGTTACCAACCATTCAGATTGAATATATTTCTGCAAAAGTTTAAACGATTCTCTCTCCCGAAAAAACCAAGTTTCTGGAACAACCACACTATCAATCAATGCTTCCCATTCCGGTGTAGATTCCTGCAATCGTTGCAAATAAGCAGCTATATCAGTGATTTTACTATCCACCATCCTTTGTTCAATAGCTCTAGCAATATTCGCCGAACCTATTGAATTTGCATCTAAACCAATTTTTCGTCTCAATAAAGCTTCGCCATCAGAATACGTCATGTTCAGCGATGGGTAATGATGACTTGTGGTAGATACACTATTTAATTTGCTGGTAAAAGATAAACCTGTTCAGCCTCTGATAACAAATTTTCAATCCGCAGACATTGAATCATGCCTTGTTCGCCTAGAATTATCTTACCCAAATAAGGGGCTGCATCTATCTGGACATTGGCATCAACAAACTCTAAGCTTGATTTATGCAATGTTTCTACTACTCGTTCTGCTATTAAACCAATAACAGAGGGTGCGGAAGTTGCAGTTTTAGATAATACAGATGAGTTTACATCTCTTCCCGAATAATTCACCAAAATAATTCTAGAACTTAAGTGTTCACAGCAGGGTTTACCTCGCATCAACTGACATAAATCCAACACAGGAACAATTTGCCCTCGATAGTTAAATACACCTGCAAAATATTCCGGTGCGTGCGGAAGGGTTTTGAGGGTGACAAGTGGTAAAACTTCGACAACCTGCTGGCTAGGTAGGGCGTAACACTCATTATTTATGTAGAAAAGTAACATTAACATTAGTCAACTTCACCCAGTATCAAAAAGTTTTCCCCTCTAAGATAGCTGTATAATCTGAGAAGTGAAAAGTTTATGTTTAGTAGGACTTACGCAAGTCTTGTAGGGTGCGTCAGACTGCATAAATGCTGTCAATAAACAGATTGTTGATATCTGACGCACCCTACTATTATGCTGAGAAGTGAAAAGTTTATTTTTGGTAAACGCAGAGGGGCGCAGAGGTAAACGCAGAGGTACGCAGAGCATTTATGCTTCTGTTTCTCCTTCGCGCTTTTATTTGCTTTTACATTATTAATAGTGTAAATTAGGTGATATATTTTACATGGTGTGCTGTTATTTAGTGATTAGAGATAGTTTGTATATCTGTAGACTGCGCTATTGCTGTCGGCTAGTGCCAGAAAATAAACAGCACAACCCAACTGATACTACCCCATGAGCTACTGTATCAATCCCCATTGTCCAAAACCTGCTGACCCAGCGAATGCAAACAACCGCATTTGTCGCAACTGTGGGTCTGAGATACTGCTACGAGGTCGCTATCGGGTAATCAAGCAATTAGGCGGCGGTGGCTTTGGTCAAACTTTTGAGGTTGATGATTCTGGTACAGCTAAAGTTTTAAAAGTGCTGACAGAGAATAACTCAAAAGCCATTGAACTATTTCAGCAAGAAGCCAAGGTTTTAAGTCAGTTGAACAGTGCGGGAATTCCCAAAGTTGATTCTGATGGTTACTTCACTGTTTTACCTAAAAATAGCTCTATACCACTGCACTGTTTAGTCATGGAGAAAATTGAGGGGGTTGATTTAGAACAGTGGATGGAATCTCATAATTATCAACCAATTTCTCAAACTCAAGCACTCAATTGGCTGAAGCAGCTTGTAGAAATTCTGGCTTTAGTACACGCTCATCAATATTTTCATCGTGATATTAAGCCTCAGAATATCATGCTGCGACCAACTGGGCAGCTTGTCTTAATTGATTTTGGTGCTGTGAGACAAGTTTCCACAACAATCTTGATGGGAAAATCCCATACAAGAATTATTTCACAAGGCTATTCACCACCAGAACAACAAAACGGTTATTCGGTTCAACAGTCAGACTTTTTTGCATTGGGGCGGACTTTTATATTTCTGCTCACAGGTAAAGAACCCCAGGATAAAGCTATTTATGATCCTCTGACTAATGAGTTGCATTGGCGAAAATATGCGGTTGATATTTCTCCTCTCTTAGCAGACTTAATCGACAATTTGATGGCTTATACTGCAAATCAGCGTCCTGAAAATACCAGAGTTATTTTACAGAGATTGCAGGAAATTGAAAAGAGATTAAATCAACCTCAAGTTTTTAGAAATCACACCAATATTAAATCAAAAAATAGTTCTTTACCGACTGTTTCCGTTAGTCCAGGTAAACCAGTACAACCTGCGGTTAAACCAAGTCAGAAAAATCACAAAAGGTGGAAATGGTACATTGGTTTAGGCGTGGGATATTTTGCTACAACTATTGTAATCGGAAATAATAAAAACATAGTTGTAACTGAAGAAAAAATACCTGTTGTTAGTCCTAGTATTCCTAATACATCACCAGTTATACCAATTAGTGAATCTACACCAAAGGCTAAACCACCAGAAGTAACTGGCGAAAAGTATCCTAATCTTTCTAAAATGTCATTCCCCCCTGTTATCCCAATTAGTGAATCTACACCAAAAGTTGAACCACAAATTAAACCAAGTCAGGTAAATGTAGTTTCATCTGAAGATGTGGAAGCTGAAAAAGAGAGAAGGGAAGAAATAGAAAAACAAAAACGTCAAGCTGCTTTAAAAGCTGAACAAGAAAGACAAGCCGCTATAGAAAAACAACGTAAATTGCAAGCAGCAGCTAAAGCAGAACAGGAGAGACAAGCGACTATTAGAAAAGAAAAAGCAGCCAGAGAAGCACAGGAAAAACGAGAAGCTGAGAGACGGGAAAGGGAACTTGAAGCTGTTATATTGACACAACAGAAAGAACAAGCTGCACTTCAAGAAAAACAAAGACGACAGGCAGCAATGCAAGCTGAAAGGGCTAAAAAAGTTTGGCGAAGAAAACCACCAAAAACAACTGTGGCAACTCCAAAGAAGCGACAATTACCACCTAAACCACAAATAGCGAGGAAAAAACAAGAAATTACACCACGTTCAAATAATAATGTGATTGATGCAGCTAAACCTTGGGAGTCTACATATCCCATTCCTAAAGCTTCCGATGAATTAGAACAAGTAATAAGAGAGGGAAATCAATGATGAAATTCACAGTTAAAAGTTTAATAGCTTTGTTTGTAACTAGCTCGGCTTTGTTATTAACGCCAATGAGAAGTGATGCACAGGTTAATATGAAGATACTGGCTGAGGTTGCTGAAAGTTGTCAGAAGGATGTGTCTTCTAAAAAATACTATCAACAAATGTTATTGAATATTGAGAAGGTATCTAATAATAATTTAGCAGACTGTATCTACTCTCGATATCATTACTCCTTTATGTTGAAAGAACTACCTTGGATCAATTCAGAAGGAGAAATACTTACAGGTTATCCTAGTTCTGTAGTTGTTTCAGTCTTAGCGAGTGAGTATGCTATGGAAGATGATCTAGGATGGAGTCATTGGGAGAGGCGTTTGTTAGACTGTTTTATTGATCAGGATACCTCTAGTAAAGTATGCGAAAAGACAAAGAATAAAATTGCTTTCGGAGAGAAATATCGGAATCATATAAATCAACGCATAGATTTGTCTGGTTGTTATGGGCAATGCCTTTATTTAGTATATGTTTGTCCTTCTTGCTTTGTAGCTCATGATGAAGTATCAGGCTCAAGAGATGTGATTTTAACTGCTTTCATCCAATGGTTTCTTGAACTGGATAAACCAAAAAGAAGAGAAGTGATTTCTCTTTTAGGAGATGATGATAAAGCTCGTCAATTGAGGTGGACACTAGAGAAAGAATCTAAAAAAGCAGTAAAAGAATATTGGGAAGCACGCCAACAAATTGAGCAGCAGGAACAGGAGAGACGTAGACAAGAATTACTTGGTAATTAGGTTTTTGGTATCAAAATAATTGTGCGTCAAGGCGTAAATATTATTATTTATTTTCATCAATTAAAATATTTTACGCCTTACGTAATTTTGATATTAAATTATAGACATAAAAGCCATTATACATTACCATTTTATTAATTTACAATGACAGTTACTTTTACTATTACTATGTTCAATAACCCATTTAGTATTCCCTCACGAGAAGAACCGACTCAATTTGAGAAAGATATTGATAATTTAGTTGAAACCCTTAAAAATAAAGTTACGGTTATTTATGATAACCATTCTCACTCTCTAGGCGTTTCGTGGATATATGGCACTGAAAATCAAGGAATGGTGCTATTTATTAGCAAAGCTGATGAAATACTTGAAAAGTACAGTTGCAACCTGAAAGAAAATGAGCCTAAAAATATATATGACGCTTATCAATATCTTGCACAACAAGTGAATAATAAATATAGTGACAAGAAAAATCTTGCTATTGAATTAGCTAAATGGATTCATGATTGTGATCGTGAATTAAGATTAGTTCCAAGGACAGGAGATTTGAAACTGGCTTTGACGGAAATAGACAGTTTAAAAAGCAGACTTTCTGATTTTAAACATTTCTAACTTTTCAAAACAAAATTTTTTAAAATTAAACTAACTGGAAATTATCAAAGTAGGTTGGGTTGACGCAAGGAAACCCAACACCAATAAATTTAATACTTATCAATAATCCCTAATCCCATTTATTTAGAATCCCCATGTATGACAATATCTGTAAATATATAGCGGAAAATTTCAAGGATGATTTAGCAACATGGTTACTAGGTTCACCGATTAAATTAACAGAACTTAGCCCTACAGAATTATCAAACGAACCGATTCGCGCTGATTCGTTGATACTATTACAATCAGAGGATTTAGTTTTACATACGGAATTTCAAACCGACGCAGATGAAGATATGCCCTTTCGGATGTTAGATTATCGGGTGAGGGTGTATCGTCGCTTTCCTCGCAAACAAATGCGTCAAGTAGTTATCTATTTGAGAAGAACAGCTTCACAATTAATCAATGAAAACAGTTTTAGATTAGAGAAAACTTACCATGAGTTTGAGGTCATACGTCTATGGGAACAACCGACAGACAGGTTTATGACTGTTCCCGGTTTGTTACCCTTTGCCGTCCTCAGTCAGACAAATGACCCTACAATGGTATTAACCCAAGTAGCGCAAGCAGTTGAAGCAATTACAGACCAACAGCTACAAAGGAATATAGCAGCAGCTAGTGCAATTTTAGCAGGGATTGTTTTAAGGAAAGATGTAATTAGCAGAATCTTAAGGAGCGAGATTATGCGCGAATCAGTTATTTATCAAGAAATTCTACAAGAAGGTGAAGCCAGAGGTGAAGCTAAGGGTAAAGCAGAAGGTAAAGCTGAAACAACAAGAAAGTTGGCTTTAAATTTACTGCGAATTGGTATGAGTTTAGAGCAAATTGCTCAAGTTACGGAATTATCTCTTGAGCAAGTTCAGGCTTTACAAAGGGAGATTTAAGGTTTGTAGTAAGGACTTTAGTCCTCAAAGAAAAGGCTAAAGCCTTTACTACGAACTAAATCTCTAATTAGTTGGCACTTCTAAAACTCGGCGTTTTCTGGTGTACGGGGGAAGGGAATTACATCCCGAATGTTACCCATACCTGTCATAAATTGCACGAGTCTTTCAAAACCTAAGCCAAAACCAGCATGAGGTACTGTACCGTAACGGCGTAAGTCTAGATACCACCACAAATCTTCGGGTTTCATCCCTTGCGCTAAGACACGCCGTTCTAAAACGTCTAGGCGTTCTTCCCGTTGCGAACCGCCGATGATTTCCCCAATTTTTGGTGCAAGTATATCCATTGCACGGACGGTCTTCTCGTCATCATTCAAGCGCATATAGAAGGCTTTAATTTGCGCTGGATAATCTGTGACAATTACTGGTTTTTTGAACAGTTGTTCTGCTAAATAACGTTCATGTTCTGATTGTAAATCTAAACCCCAACTTACAGGATATTCAAACTTAACATCGGCTTTTTCTAATAGTTTGATGGCATCTGTGTAAGTTAGGCGTTCAAATTGATTGTTAATTATATTTTCGGCGGTGGCTAAGACGGTGTTATCGATGCGTTGATTAAAAAATTCCATGTCTTCTGGGCATTTTTCTAAGACATAGTTAAATATGTATTTGAGAAATGCCTCGGCTAAATCCATATCACCTTCTAAGTCACAAAAGGCCATTTCTGGTTCTACCATCCAGAATTCTGCTAAGTGGCGGGAGGTGTTGGAGTTTTCTGCACGGAAGGTAGGGCCGAAGGTGTAGACGTTGCTAAACGCCATTGCCATGACTTCGGCTTCTAGTTGTCCACTGACTGTTAAGTAGGTGGGTTTAGCAAAAAAGTCTTGGCTGTAATCAACGGCTTGGTTTTCTGTGCGGGGTATATTCTTTAAATCTAAACTGGTGACGCTGAATAGTTCCCCTGCGCCTTCGCAGTCACTGGCGGTAATGATGGGGGTGTGTACCCACAAAAAGCCTCTTTCTTGAAAGAATTGATGAATAGCCGCAGAACAAGCATTTCTGACGCGGAAGACTGCACCAAAGGAATTTGTGCGCGATCGCAAATGTCCTATTGTGCGTAAAAATTCAAAAGAGTGGCGTTTCTTTTGCAGTGGGTAAGTTTCGGGATCAGCGTCCCCGTAAACTTTCACCGTTTCGGCTTTTAACTCAATACGCTGTCCTTTCCCTTGGGAAGCCACCAGCACGCCTTTTACCTCAACCGACGCACCTGTATTGATTTGTTTTAAAATCGCTTCATAGTCTGGCAAATCCTGATTGATCACAACTTGCAAATTAGCTAGTGATGAGCCGTCATTCACCTCAATAAACGCAAACCCCTTAAGTTCGCGCTTAGTTCTTACCCAGCCTTGTACTACAAGAGACTCATCAGGTTTACCACTTCGCAGAATTTCTGCAATCCTTTGATTTACCATAATTACCCAGCACAGGACTTTAATATCCAGCCTATAATAACGCCCAATCCACCAAAGCGGACTGCTTGCCAGAAAGGTTTCTTCAGGCTACGCCAAGAAAATAACTGGCTTTCTAAATTTAGTTCTAGCACTTCTATCTGCTGTTGAATGTGCTTTAACTCGGCTTTGATTTCTGGCGTTTGATGCTTATTTTGCTGTAGTTCGTCCCGGCGTTGTTGCCATTGTGCCTTTTCGGTGCGATCGCGCCTCACTTGATCATACCTTTGTTTTAATGCCCAGAGCGATCGCTCTACTTCCTCTAGTTCCTGTTCAAAATCAGGTTCTTGATTTTCCCCTGGCTGCTGAGATGATTTGTTTGGCGGCTTCATTGACAAGTAGTAGAGTAATAAGTAAATGTAACTGTTGCCAATAGTTATTTATGTCTCAACCTAGCCAGCTGTCTCAAACCAGTCAACTCCAAGAATTTAGCGATTTAGAACTAGCCCAAGCCCTCATGGAAAGGCTGAGTATTTCGCCTAACGATTGGCATCGCCTCAAGTCTAACCGCAATTCTCGCGCTAGTGAACAAATAGCAGCCGCTATGGTGTTTCTGCTCAAAAATCAACCCCAAGAAGCTCTTGCTCGACTAGAACAGGCTGTAGGCTGGTTAAATCGCTCAATTTCCGCCCCCCCCTGTCCGACTCATGGGCATAAGGGACTAGGGAGTGGGGAGTAGGGGAGATGAGGGAGACAAATAAATTCAAAATTCAAAATTCAAAATTCAAAATTGTTGACTGTTGACTGTTGACTGTTAAAGAATTTCTACCTTGTCTACCTTGTCTACCTCATCTTCCCCAGTCCCCAGTCCCCAGTCCCCAGTCCCCAATACCCAGTCCCCAATTTACCGCCTCAAAGACAGCAAGGGGCGGTTTTCCAATTGCTTACACAGTCTTAATTCTGTGCCTTTGCGATTCCATTCTACTTGGTCAAAAATCTGATGGAGAAGACACATACCTCTACCGTTTTCTGCTTCATCAGGCGGTAAAAAATCTGTGGGTTCTTCTTCCCCATTAGCTACCGGAGTAAAGCCTTCACCTTGGTCTGATATCACCCACCAATACTGATTATCTATGAGGGAAAAGCGGACTACAACTTTTTTACTAGGGTCAAGATTATTGCCATGTTTAGCTGCATTCACTAAGGCTTCTTGAAGCCCTAGCCGCAGCTCGGCCTGTAATTTCGCTGGAATTTTTGCCAGCAGTAAATCTAAAATAGGACAGAGATAAAGCGTTGAGGCAAAACTAATAGTGCCCCAATAACGTCCAACTGGACGGAGGGAAATGGTAATCACGAGAGAAACCCCATAGCTTTCAGTTAGCTAGACATCAGTTTGCTTTCACAGGCACCCTGATAAATTTTGAGGTGGTCATGCTGCCTTCAAACTTGCGTCTTAATTACTAAATATTGAAAATGCCGGGGAGCATTGACTCTATTTATGATGTTTGATTGTTGATACATAAAACGGCTTTGAAACACTATGCTAGTCCAGTTAGAAATTGCAAAAAATATATGAATTACAAGAATTTTTAGGTTTTCTTTACATTGCCGAATTATACTTTAAACAATCTTATTCATTAGGTTATTAGAGCCTATGCAACTTGAGTTTTTTCACAAAATCATTTTTATTTTTACGTTAATTAGATTTTAGCATTTTTAGTATGGAATTAACTACAAATTTGAAATTTTAGTTTTTTATCAAGGACTAAGTATTCTTATCCAACTGTGATAGCACAAGAAAGGCGGCAGCTTCCACATGAGATGTTTGGGGAAAGAAATCAGCAGGTTGGATACGTTGGATTGTATACAAGCCATTTTGACACAGTAATTTCAAGTCACGAGCCAGGGTAGCTACTTTACAGCTGACGTAAACGATGCGGGCTGGTTTCGATAATAATAAAGATTCGATGACAGAGCGATCGCATCCCTTACGCGGTGGGTCAAGTAGTAACACATCTGGTATAATTCCCATTTTTGGTAGCAAATCTTCCACAGCCCCCAGATGAAATTCCACATTTTGAATCTCATTGTGTTGAGCATTGAGAATTGCTTGTTGCACAGCTTCTGCTTGCAACTCTAATCCTATAGCTTTGTGTACCTGTTTAGCTAGAGGCAAAGTTAAAGTACCAATGCCACAATAGGCATCAACTAAAGTCTCATCACCTTGTAAATTCAGTTCTGATTGAATTACTTCTAAGAGTGCTTCAGCCGTTTCTGTGAACACTTGGAAAAATGTATCGGGGCGGACTTGAAATTCTAACTCCGCAAAGATTTCTCGCAGATAGGGAACGCCAGCAATACATCGGGTTTCCCTGCCAAAAATCGCATTGGTGCGTTGGGGATTGCGATTTAAGCACACGCCTACCAACTGGGGATAACGTTTTAACCATGCTTCGGCTTGCTCTGCAATTCCCGGTAAATTTCCCTCCTTAACTACCAAAGTTAACAAAATTTCACCTGTCCGCCGTCCAATGCGTAAACCTAAATGGCGGATTTCTCCTTGATGGCGGGTTTCATCGTAGATATCCCAGCCACGCTGTTGGATGTCTTGCTTAATTTCTGCCAGTAAAGGATTTAAACGGGGATCTTGAACTGGACACTGATTTAAGTTAACTAATTGATGACTACCTTTTTGATAGTAGCCAGCTTGTACTTTACCTGTACTTGAAACATCGAGAGGATAGGTAGCTTTATTACGATAGCCCAGAGGTGAAGCAGTTACTAAAACCGGATCTACTGATGGATTACTAAAACCGCCGATACGTTGTAAAGCTTGAATAACTTGATTGCGTTTTGCTGTGAGTTGATATTGATAATCAATATGTTGCCACTGACAACCGCCACATTTATCAGCCACAATGCAGCTAGGGCGGATGCGATGCGGTGATGGTTCCAGTATTTGTTTAAGCTGTCCGTGGGCAAATTTAGGCTTAACGTGGAGTAGACGCACCTGAATGCGATCGCCTGGAACAGTATCAGGGACAAAAACAACACGTTCTTCAAAACGTCCCACCCCGTCACCCGTATCACTCAAGTCAGTAATCGTAATCTCAATTAATGCACCTTGTTGCCAAACAGAATTAATCATTAGTTATTAGTCATTAGTCATTAGTCATTAGTCATGGGGCTTATGGCATTGGCTATATAACCCTCTTGTCTCCCCTGTCTCCCTTGTCTCTCTCATCCCCTCATCCCCCTCATCCCCTCATCCCCTCATCCCCTCATCCCCTCATCCCCCTCATCTTCCTCATCTCCCTTCACTTGTGTACCTCAGACTCGTTAAACTAGCAAATAATATTTCGCGTGATTTAAATAATCATGACTGTAATTAGCCAAGTTATTCTCAAAGCCGACGACGAACTGCGTTATCCCAGCAGTGGCGAACTCAAGAGCATCAAAGAGTTTTTGCAAACTGGTATCCAAAGAACGCGGATTGCTGCTACCTTAGCAGAAAACGAAAAGAAGATAGTTCAGGAAGCCACCAAACAATTGTGGCAGAAGCGTCCTGATTTTATCGCACCTGGTGGCAACGCTTACGGTGAAAAACAACGTGCGTTGTGTATTCGGGACTTTGGCTGGTACTTACGCCTGATTACCTATGGCGTACTAGCTGGAGATGTAGAACCAATTGAAAAAATTGGCATCATTGGAGTCCGGGAAATGTACAATTCCCTTGGCGTTCCCGTTCCAGGAATGGTAGAAGCGATTAATTCGCTCAAAAAAGCGGCTCTTGGGCTACTCAGTACAGAAGATGCAGCAGCAGCAGCACCTTACTTTGATTACATCATTCAAGCGATGTCTTAGGTCAATTATGTACCAGTTCAAGGGGTGCTTTTGGTTTGCCAAATTGAGTGTTAACTATTAACCTCAACTATCCATAAGATACTCTTTTGATCATAACCTCCCCACATTTGGTATTGGCTCTGGCAAGCTCTCTGTCAAGTTATCAACCAGTTGTGGGGAAATTTTATTTAGTCATTAGTCATTAGTCATTAGTCATTAGTCATTAGTCATTAGTCATTAGTCATTAGTCATTAGT
>NZ_CAWMSA010000003.1:0-50328 GCF_963870205.1 Anabaena sp. CA = ATCC 33047
AGGGGAGGCAGGGGAGGCAGGGGAGGCAGGGGAGCAGGGGAGTAGGGGAGGCAGGGGAGGCAGGGGAGCAGGGGAGAAAAACTAATGACTAATAACTAATACAGCAGATTTGGGGTAAATAAGGTACAAATTTGAGGAACAAAGTCTTATGCTAAGAGACTTTCAAAGCTGTTACCTGTCCCCTGTTCCCTGTTCCCTGTGCCAACATTCTTATAATGGACGAAAATAAACAGGTACACTATACAAGCCAGCCATTGGGTGAATCAACAGAGGTAAATCAAGCAATGATGAGCGACTCCCAAGCCCCAATCAATTCTCATGAATCTGGCAGCGAGGTTACTGAGCAAGTGGCAGCCCCAACTGATGTAGCGGGAGACACTGTACTCACAGAAGAAAATAACATCGCTGCACCAGAGACTACTCCAGTCGAAACAGCTGCTTTGGCAGAATTGACTCAACAAATTGAGTTGCTCAAAGCGCAACTAGAAGAACGCAGTACGCAATATATGCGAATTGCGGCTGATTTTGAGAATTACCGCAAACGCACACAAAAAGAAAAAGAAGAACTAGACATACAGGCAAAGCGGAATACCATTATGGAATTGCTGCCTGTAGTCGATAATTTTGAACGGGCAAGAGCGCACCTCAAGCCACAAACCGAAGGTGAGATGACAATTCACAAAAGTTATCAAGGAGTTTACAAACAACTCGTAGATTCCCTGAAGCGATTAGGTGTATCGCCCATGCGTCCGGAAGGCCAGCAGTTCGATCCCAACCTTCATGAGGCAGTAATGCGGGAACCTACGGATGAACATCCTGAAGGAACAGTGTTAGAAGAGTTAATACGCGGATATTACTTGGGCGAGCGGGTGCTACGCCATTCTATGGTCAAAGTGGCTGCTCCGAAAGAAGATGCACCACCAGCACCAGAAAGTCAGTCGAGTCCAGCCGATAGTTAACCTGTCTAAAGCTCGCCTCGCTGACCAATAGTGCCTAGGTCATAGTAAAGGCGAGCATTATGAGGGATTGGCTATCGGCGACTCTTGACTGTTGACTCTTGACTGGGGAAGCCGAGGAAGCAGAGAGGCAGGGGAGGTTTTTTCCCAACAATTCTTGAATTTTGAATTTTAAATGAGAGAATTTTGAATTGATTGATGCCCCCTGCCCCCTGTCCCCTTGCGCCCTGTGTTTTGCCTGAGTCCGTAGTTAAATAAAAATAGTCCGTGCAACATCACGGCAAAAGCCCTCAGTAAAAATACTTAATTATGGGAAAAGTTATTGGGATCGACTTAGGCACTACAA
Organism: Anabaena sp. CA = ATCC 33047; assembly: GCF_963870205.1. Taxonomy (NCBI): domain Bacteria; kingdom Bacillati; phylum Cyanobacteriota; class Cyanophyceae; order Nostocales; family Nostocaceae; genus Anabaena; species Anabaena sp. CA = ATCC 33047. Next base: position 1,303 of record NZ_CAWMSA010000003.1, read on the forward strand.
ACAGTTGTGTTGCAGTTTTGGAAGGTGGCAAACCAATAGTAATTGCTAGCTCCGAAGGCGGACGAACCACACCGAGTATTGTAGGATTTGGTAAAAGTGGCGATCGCTTAGTTGGTCAATTAGCAAAACGCCAAGGTGTCACGAATGCGGAAAACACGATTTATAGTATTAAACGATTCATCGGTCGTCGCTGGGATGATACAGCCACAGAGCGCGAGCGTGTACCTTATAGCTGTGTGAAAGGTCGAGACGATACCGTTGATGTGCAAATTCGCGGACGCAACTTCACACCCCAAGAAGTATCCGCCATGATCCTGCAAAAGCTTAAGCAGGATGCGGAAAACTTTTTGGGTGAAGCGGTGACGCAAGCAGTAATTACCGTACCAGCATATTTTACTGATGCCCAACGACAAGCTACTAAAGACGCTGGCACAATCGCTGGGCTAGAAGTTTTACGAATTATTAATGAACCGACTGCGGCTGCTTTAGCCTTTGGATTAGATAAACAAGACCAAGAACAGCTAATTTTGGTTTTTGACTTGGGCGGCGGAACATTCGATGTATCTATCTTGCAGTTAGGAGACGGAGTTTTTGAAGTCAAAGCCACTGGCGGTAATAACCAACTGGGTGGCGATGATTTTGATAGCTGTGTTGTCAATTGGATGATTGAACGCTTCCAACAGCAAGAGAAAATCAACCTGGCACAAGATAAAATGGCACTGCAACGCCTGCGAGAAGCGGCAGAAAAAGCCAAAATTGAACTTTCCAGCATGGCAAGTACCTCGATTAACTTGCCTTTTATTACGGCTGATGAAACCGGGCCAAAACATTTAGAGATGGAACTCAGCCGCTCTAAATTTGAAGAGTTGGCAGGGCATTTAATTGCAGCTACTATCGAGCCGATGATTCAAGCCCTCAAAGATGCAGACCTGAAACCACAAGACATCAACCGCATTATTTTAGTCGGTGGTTCGACCCGCATTCCTGCGGTACAAAATGCCTTGATTAAGTTTTTTAACGGCAAAGCCCCCGACCGTTCCGTGAACCCGGATGAAGCTGTGGCGTTAGGTGCGGCGATTCAAGCGGGTGTACTGGGTGGCGAAGTCGAGAATCTGTTGCTGTTAGATGTTACGCCTCTATCCTTGGGAATTGAAACCTTGGGAGAAGTATTCACCAAAATTATTGAACGTAACACCACAATTCCTACCAGTAAATCTCAAGTATTTTCTACCGCCGTGGATGGGCAAACCTCAGTAGAAATTCACGTTCTCCAAGGTGAACGGGCAATGGCACGAGATAACAAAAGTCTGGGCAAATTTCTGTTAGCAGGAATTCCTCCAGCCCCCCGTGGTGTGCCGCAAATTGAAGTATCGTTTGATATTGATGTTAATGGAATTCTCAAAGTTGCTGCCCAAGATAAAGGCACTGGTAGAGAGCAGAGTATTAGGATTACTAATACAGGTGGTTTGAGTAACAATGAAGTAGAACGGATGCGGCAAGAAGCCGAAGTGTTTGCGGAAGAAGATAGAAGACGTAGAGAATTAGTTGAACTGAAAAACCAAGCAGATAATCTACTATCAAGTTACGAATCCACCTTGAAGGATAATGGCGAATTCATAGACGAGCAAATGAAAGCCTTAGCCGACGAAAAAGCGGCTATCCTCCAGAGTGTAATGACAAATCCCGCCATTTCTCTCAAAGAATTCCAACAATGTTTAGATGATTTCCAACAATCTCTGTTTGCTATTGGTGCGAATGTTTACGAACGAGCCACTGACCAAAATGCAGAGGAAATTGACATGGTTTCAGATAGTTCTCTCTCAGTAGAACTAGAACAGCCGATGAATGGCACCTTGATTCCACAATTTAATTTTGATTTTGATGAAGAAAGTACAGCACAAGCTGATTATGAAGCGATAGATTAGGAATTCGGGCATAGGGCATAGGGCAGGGGTGCAAGGGTGCGGAGGAAGCGGAGGAAGCGGAGGCAGAAATTATTTCCCAATCCCCAGTCCCCAATCCCCAATCCCCAATCCCCAATCCCCAACATGGGTGGTTTTCCACACCTAATAGTGCGGCTAGCCCCTCTGGTTGATCAGCAGGGCTTTGGTCTGCTACGTAGCACAATGATAAAAGAGACTGTCGAGCAGGAAGTGAGAGGTTTACAGCTATGCTGCCTCTGTTCCCAACTTCGGTAGCTTTTTTCGTTTTCCACGAGTAAAGCAGCTATTGCTTGAAACTTGCTGGTGATCTTTAGTAAAAGAGAACAAGGTAAAATCGAATATTACAATAAATTAACTTTTACCTTTTGTAACGGCTTAAGCCGAACTGCTTTCTTCCCCCTACTTTTACCTTTGCTATATGGCCCGCGACTATTATGAAATTTTGGGCGTTTCTCGTGACGCTGACAAAGAAGAAATCAAACAAGCATACCGCCGGTTAGCCCGGAAGTATCACCCAGATGTGAACAAAGAACCGGGAGCGGAAGAACGCTTTAAGGAAATTAACCGCGCTTATGAAATCCTGTCTGAGCCGGAAACCAGAGAGCGTTATAACCGTTTTGGTGAAGCTGGTGTCTCTGGTGGTGCTGGTGTCGGCTTCCAAGATATGAGCGATATGAGTGGTTTTGCTGATATCTTTGAAAGCATTTTTAGTGGGTTTGCTGGTGGTATGGGCGGCCCAACGCAAAGACGGCGCGGCGGGCCGGTGCGAGGTGATGATTTACGGCTAGACCTAAAGTTAGACTTTCGCGAAGCAGTATTTGGTGGAGAAAAAGAAATTCGGATTTCCCATCTAGAAACCTGTGAAGCTTGTAGTGGTTCGGGAGCAAAACCAGGCACTCGTCCCCGCACTTGTTCAACCTGTAGTGGTTCTGGTCAAGTCCGCCGTGTGACTAGAACACCTTTTGGTAGTTTCACTCAGGTATCAACTTGTCCTACCTGCAATGGTACTGGCATGGTAATTGAAGACAAGTGTGATGTTTGTGATGGTAAAGGGACAAATCAAGTTACCAAGAAACTGAAAATTACCATTCCCGCAGGTGTGGATAATGGTACACGCTTACGCATATCCCAAGAAGGTGATGCTGGTCAACGTGGTGGCCCACCTGGAGATTTGTACGTCTATTTGTTTGTGAATGAAGATGCCGAATTCCAGCGCGATGGCATTAACATTCTCTCGGAAATTCAAGTTAGCTACTTACAAGCGATTTTAGGCTGTCGTTTGGAGGTAGAGACGGTAGACGGGCCTGTGGAATTAATTATTCCCCCCGGAACTCAGCCGAATACGGTGATGAAGTTGGAAAATCGAGGTGTTCCGCGCTTAGGCAACCCTGTGAGTCGGGGTGATCATCTATTAACCGTATTAATTGATATTCCGACGAAGGTGACACCAGAGGAGAGAGAATTGTTGGAGAAGCTAGCTAAAATTAAAGGAGACCGTACTGGTAAAGGCGGTCTGGAAGGATTTTTGGGAAATCTGTTTAAGTAATGACGCTCTCTCCTCTATCAACACCTGATGCTCAACTTGACTTGCGTGGCACTCCTTGCCCGATTAATTTTGTGCGGACAAAACTTTATTTGGAGAAAATGCCCCCAGGAGCATTACTCGAAGTCTGGTTAGACCCTGGCGAGCCAATTGAGCAGGTTCCTGATAGCTTGACGATGGCAGGTTATCAGGTTGAAGAAATTACAGACTGCTCTGGTTATTTCTCTTTGTTAATTCGCCGTCCTGTGACTGTCTCATGAGATTTGATGCTACTGAACAGTTATTAGGTACGGTGTTAGCCGTGCAAGCTAATTTCTACAGGGTACAGTTAGACCAAGGAGAGGGTGAGATAGGGGAGATGAGGGAGATGAGGGAGCTAAATCATCCTCATCTTCCACATCCGCCTCATCCTCTCCTCCTTTGTACTCGCAGAACGCGGTTGAAGAAAATCGGGCAGCAGGTGATGGTTGGCGATCGCGTGCTTGTAGAAGAGCCAGATTGGTCTGGAGGACGGGGAGCGATCGCGGAGGTTTTACCCCGTCAAACTGAATTAGACCGCCCGCCAATCGCCAATGCGAACCAAATCCTGCTGGTTTTTGCGGTGGCTGACCCTCCGTTAGAACCCTACCAACTTAGTCGATTTTTAATTAAGGCTGAGTCTACTGGTTTAGATGTGCTTTTATGTTTGAATAAAAGTGATTTAGTTACCCCAGAGGAACAGCAAGAAATTCGCCATCGCCTGTTAGTTTGGGGTTATCAACCGCTATTTATTAGCGTCCAGAATCAAATCAATATTGACCAAGTAGCCCAACACCTAGAAAATAAAATTACCGTGGTGGCTGGCCCTTCCGGTGTGGGCAAATCCAGCTTGATTAATGCGCTAATTCCCGACGTTAACCTGCGGGTGGGTGAAGTTTCCGGTAAATTAGCGCGTGGTCGTCATACTACGCGCCATGTAGAATTATTTGAATTACCCAGTGGTGGGTTGCTGGCGGATACTCCGGGTTTTAATCAACCTGATTTAGATTGTAGTCCAGAGGAATTAGTTCATTATTTCCCAGAAGTACGAAAACGCCTCACCGATGCTAGATGTCGGTTTAATGATTGTCTACATCGAGATGAACCGGATTGTGCGGTGCGGGGTGACTGGGAACGATATGAACATTATTTAGTGTTTTTGGAGGAAGCGATCGCCAGACAAACTCAGCTTCAACAACAAGCTGATCCCGAATCTACTTTAAAGCGCAAAACCAAAGGTAAAGGTCAAAGCCAATACGAACCTAAATTAGAAAGTAAAAAATATCGCCGTACTTCTCGACGCACTCAAGTGCAAGCTTTACAAGATTTGTACCAAGAAGAAGAAGAGAGCGATCGCTTTCAATCATAAAGTTGAATATAATTTAATGTTTCTTCAACAAAGTACAATTTTATAGCAGATTGCAACCGGATAAATCATCAAATCATCCGCGTTTATCTGCATTTACACCGAAGTTCTGATCGGCGGAAGCCGCCGCTCAGACTTCTCTCTGCGTTCAATTATTTCTCTAAAATATGACTAACCTCAGCAGCTTAGAATATATTCCCTATATTGATGAAAACGGTCAATTACCGGAATACTTACAGGGAAAAATTGGAGTATATGCCATTTTTAATCAAGAAAAAATCCTGCAATTTGTCGGTTATTCTCGTGATGTTTATCTAAGTCTGAGACAGCATTTAGTTCGTCAGCCACAACAATGCTATTGGGTGAAAGTTGAAACTATTGAACGTCCCAGTCGGACAGTTTTAGAAAATATCGAGAAAGCTTGGATTAGTGAAAATGGCAGTATTCCTGTGGGCAATGGGGAAAATAAAGAACAATGGACACAACCCATTAATGTTAAAAATCTCATAACACCTGAAGAACAGGAAAATTATGAAAATCCGGCTAATGATGAGTTAGCAAAAATTGCAATTTTAAAAAATGTCGCCCGACGAGTAGAAGCAGAAATTTTCCAAGTTTTAGAAAATCGTGGGTTAAAAACACAAATGCGCTTTAATCCTAAGTTAAAAGAACAAGGATTACTTGATTTGAAATAATTACACCATAAATAATTACTTATCTATTTGCATGACAAGACACGGTAAGGATATACATCTATGTTTCCTTACCTCTGGAACTTCTGAATTAAAAGTTAATAGTTTTGGGATAACAAACAATATAAATTATACTAAGGTGAAATAATATATATTGAGCAAGGTTGTATCAGAAGATGCAATAAACCTTGTAGATAGCCACAGGGTTGTCATGACGATAAATCTATTAAATGACCGCTATCAAGTTATTCGCACGTTGGGGTCTGGGGGTTTTGGCGAAACCTATCTAGCAGAAGACAGCTATATGCCATCAAAACGGCGATGTGTGGTTAAACAACTCAGACCCATTCAAAATAATCCGCAAATTTACGATATAGTAAAAGACAGATTTCAACGCGAAGCAGCGATTTTGGAAGAACTAGGTAGTGCTACTGACCAAATTCCTCAATTGTACGCTTATTTTTCTGCTGATGAGCAATTCTATTTAGTGCAAGAGTTTATAGAAGGGGACACACTCACCAAAAAAGTGCAACAGCAAGGTTTGATGAGTGTGAATGCTGTCGAAGAACTTTTGGTGAACTTGTTACCGATTTTAGAGTATGTTCACTCAAAGCACATTATTCACAGAGATATCAAACCAGACAATATTATTTTGCGTTACAGTGATGGCAAACCTGTACTGATTGATTTTGGTGCTGTGCGGGAATCAATGGGAACAGTGATGAATTCCCAGGGTAATGCTACCAGTTCAATTGTAATTGGCACACCTGGGTATATGCCAAGTGAACAAGCCGCAGGTAGACCAGTTTATTCGAGTGATTTATATAGTTTAGGGTTGACAGCCATATATCTGCTGACTGGGATGCAACCGCAACAATTAGCAACGGACTCGCAGACGGGAGAGATTATTTGGCGTAATTATGTGAATGAGATTAGTCCTGCTATGGCTAGTGTAATTGAAAGAGCGATCGCTTATCATCCGCGCGATCGCTACCCCACCGCTAGAGCCATGCTTGAGGCTTTGCAGAGTACAATCTACTCCATACCACCGACACAAGTAGGAGTTCCACCAACACTTACCAAAGTCCCTGTTACTACTCCACCAAAAACTTCAGGTAATAATCAGAAGGCTATTCTCTTAGGAGGTTTGATTGCAGGTGGGTTAATTGGTAGCTCTGTAATTATAGGTCAGGTATTAACGAATTCTCCTCAAACCACAGTCGGACAAAACAGTAAATCTTCGCTCAAAGACTCAAATATCGCGCCTGATGACGTGACAACACCAGCAGAGGTGACAGCATCACCAGATATTAGCAAATCGCCAAATTTAGTTACAACTACTGACAATTATTTTTGGTTATCTGAAAGACCTGTTACCGATGCAGATTTACAAGGTAAAACAGGTTTTGAATTAGATATTATGCGAAATACAATTTTCGCTCGTCACGGTCGCAGTTTTGACAATGCTGGTATCCAGGATTATTTTAATCAGCAACCTTGGTATGATGCTAAATATTCAGCAAAGGAATTTCCTACAAAATTGCTTTCAAATGTAGAAATGCGAAATGCAGTTTATATTGGCAGATATCAAGACACTCACAATTTAAGATATTTTAAAAAGTAAGGTTTGTTATAACATTGTCGAGATTGACCTCTCCCCCAGCCCCTCTCCGACGCGGAGAGGGAAGTATGATTTCTCCCCCTTCCCTGGTAGGGAAGGGGGCCGGGGGGTTAGGTCTGTATCTGAGGTGCAGAAGCGAAAAATCTCAAAATTTGCACTTATCTAAATATTATGGCTGACCTCTCCCCCAGCCCCTCTCCGACGCGGAGAGGGGAGTATGATTTCTCCCCCTTCCCTACGAGAGAAGGGGGTTGGGGGGTTAGGTCTGTGTGGAATATTAGGGAAAAAATTCTGCGTACAATTACTGAATTCTTCAAAAAAATTGACAATTAAATTACATTTACATATATTTAAGAAGTTATATCTAACGCCAAAAAAGCTATCAGGAAGTATTGAATGTCAAACTTTGGATTTAAATATATTAAAAATGCTTTAAGCAAAGCTTTAGAATCTTTACCAGATTGGAACAGTCTAAACCCCTTTGAGAAAGGACAGCAAATTGATAAATCTTTTAAATCTATTTTGAAAGATTTAATGGAACAATTCAATATGAAGCCTGGTATTGATTATGTTGATAATTTAGGTGATACTGAACCAATTACAGATTTTGTAGCCTTGTCACCAAAAGCAGATGATTTAATTCAAGGATTATTAACTGGTAAGATAGTCGCTATTTCAGAGCATAGTAGAATTAGTAAATTAGGTACTCAATTTACTGTTAAAGCTCATTTCCGTGATTTGAGAAAGTCAGCTTGAATAAAGTTATTCATTCAATTTGTTGTCTGATATTTTAGACAATTTAAACCACACTATATTGCAACAACTTAACAGGTAATATCCATGTTTGCAGAAAAGCCAAAATATTTTCAAGATGGAAATTTTATCTACGAGTGTAAATCTTCTCCTGATTATTTAAATTGTCCTATCAATCAAAGTAGTCTCAGAAAATGGATAAATGACTTGAAGAAGGTCTTACAAAGAAAACAACCTAGTGGCTTTCGTTATATATTTCCTGTGAATCGTTTAGACGAAAAGAACAAAAATATTTTAGAACAACTGAAGGCAGAATTTCCTAATATAGATATACAATATTATGATTGTGAATCAGTTGATCGCCTTGTAAAATCTTTGCAAAAAGTAAACAGCTTACCTGAATTAGTTCAATACATTCAACAAGCTAGGAGTTAAAATTTATGTCTCAAGGTGTTCATTTTGCAAGACTCAAGTATTTTTCTGAAGAATTTACTAAAACTATAAAGCATGACGAAGTTTTGCAGGAGTTAAAGAAGATTTTAGAAAAAGAAGAAAAAGTTGATGAAACGTTGGAAAGTAAATTTATTGAAAATATAGAAACTAAATTTCCCAGTCTAAATGCTTATGGTGAGATAGAAAAATTTCTGGGGAAAAACTCAAAAATTATATTACACCCGAAATCACGGTTTTACTTTGTTAATGAAGAAATATGGGAGGTTATACAAGAAGAATATTTTCAAAGGTCTAAACAAATAGACAAAAAAAAAGATTTTTCTGAGATAGCAGAAGATTATATTACAATTAAGAAATATTTTGATAATAAAATGTTAGTTTTCGATGCTTCATAAATATAAATAGTGGCACAGGCTTCTAGCCTGTGAAAGTCTTAAAATAAAATCTGTGAAACTCTCAAAAACAAAACTTTAAAAAGTAAAAAATCAAGCCTATAAAATGATTAGTTTTAATTCTTTTTAGTGGATAACAGGCAAGATGCCTGTTCCACAATTCACAGTAAAATTATTTTAACTAAAATTCCTCCCATAAAAAAGGATAATCTTCAGGAGTTTCTACTAAACTAGCCTTGACAGGATTTTCCCTAATATAGTTCCAAGTATTCAAAAACTCTTGATGATTTCTCATAATTCGATCATATCTTTCATCTTGCCACACAATGCCAATATGCTTCATAACTGTGGGAATTTGCTTAGAACTATAACTTTTAATACTATGTATAATACTGCTTAAAGACCAATGTTCATTGTCTGATTTAGGTAAAGGCTGCATTAACCAATGAACATGATCAGGCATAATTACTAAAGCAAAAGTACGATATCTAATTTGATTTTTATTTTGACTAGCATCAAAAAACAAACAACAGTTTAAAACAGTTTGCCTCCCTTCATTAGTTAATTCTAACTTATCCCAAGTTTTAAAAGTCACAAAATAAACAGATCCCGCTAATTCCCAGTGGGGTAAACATCTTTTTTTGATGTCTATTTCTGGATTATTTTCCACTGATAAAAGTTTCGATTGTTCTATTTTCATAATTTTATTAATATGATGTTGTTCATGATTGATATTTAAAATCTTTTAACAGGTTGGCATCTAATTAAGTGGCACAGGCTTCTAGCCTGTGAAAATATATTTAAAATCTTTTAACAGGTTGGCATCTAATTAAGTGGCACAGGCTTCTAGCCTGTGAAAATGTGAACATCAAACCTGTGAAATGAATAGTGTTAATTCAATTTAATAGATAACAGGCAGGATGCCTGTTCCACACACAAGATTTTGCTGTTTATTTCAGGTGAGTCCATACAGACCCACCCTAACCTAAACTATACCAACAAAGCCTGTTCCTCCTTACTAATCACCCTACCCTCATCCTCAAAACCAAGAATTTGATCAAAGTTCAAATACCGATACAAATTATCAGCAAAAGGATGAATCTTATTCGCCACAATATCCAGATATTCCTGCACTGTGGGAATGCGTCCTAACAACGCACAAACTGCGGCTAATTCCGCAGAACCTAAATACACTCTTGCACCTTTACCCATGCGGTTGTTGAAGTTGCGGGTAGAGGTAGAAAACACTGTTGTACCATCAGCAACTCGCGCCTGATTTCCCATACATAAACTGCATCCTGGCATTTCTGTTCTCGCACCAGCCGCACCAAACACTCCATACACACCTTCTTCTTTTAATTGGTGTTCATCCATGCGGGTGGGGGGTGCTATCCACAGGCGAGTTTTCACTGCACCTGCACCTTCTAAAACTTTCGCTGTGGCACGATAATGACCAATATTTGTCATACAAGAACCAACAAATACTTCTTGTACTGGGTCATTGGCAACTTCCGATAATAACTTAACATTATCGGGGTCGTTTGGTGCAGCTACAATTGGTTCTTTGATTTCGTTCAAATCAATTTCAATTATTGCCGCATATTCTGCATCTGCGTCGGCTTCTAATAACACAGGGTTGGCTAACCATGCTTCCATTTGGGCGACGCGACGCATGATAGTCCGCGCGTCTTGATAGCCTCTGGCTACCATGTTCTTTAACAACGCAACGTTAGAACGCAGATATTCGGAAATTGTTTCTACACTCAATTTAATTGTAGAACCTGCACAAGAACGTTCGGCGGTAGCGTCGGTAAGTTCAAAGGCTTGCTCTACTTTTAAATCTGGTAAGCCTTCAATTTCCATAATTCTACCGGAGAAGATGTTTTTCTTGTTCTCTTTCTCGACGGTGAGCAAACCTTGTTGAATGGCAACGTAAGGGATGGCGTTAACAATATCCCTTAAGGTAATTCCTGGTTGCAATTCTCCTTTGAATCTTACCAAAACTGATTCTGGCATATCCAAAGGCATCACACCCAACGCGCCAGCAAATGCTACTAAACCAGAACCAGCCGGGAAGGATATTCCCAAGGGGAAGCGGGTGTGCGAGTCGCCGCCTGTGCCTACGGTGTCGGGTAATAACATCCGGTTGAGCCATGAGTGAATGATACCATCGCCGGGACGCAATGCTACACCACCACGGGAGGCGAAGAAATCGGGGAGTTCTTGGTGGGTTTTGATGTCTACGGGTTTGGGATAGGCGGCGGTGTGACAGAAACTCTGCATTACTAAGTCAGCACTGAAGCCGAGACAAGCGAGTTCTTTGAGTTCGTCGCGGGTCATGGGGCCTGTGGTATCCTGAGAACCAACGGTAGTCATGATGGGTTCGCAGGATGTACCGGGACGTACACCGGTTAAACCGCAAGCTTTACCGACCATTTTTTGGGCGAGGGTGTAGCCTTTACCTGTGTCGCTGGGTTGCTGGGGACGGATAAAGACGGTGCTGGGTTCTAAACCAAGGGCTTGGCGGGTTTTGTCGGTGAGGGTACGCCCAATTAGTAGGGGAATACGTCCCCCGGCGCGGACTTCATCAAGAATGGTGTCGGGTTTGAGGGTGAAGGTGGAGATGACTTCGCCGGCTTGGTTGGTAATTTCGCCTTTGTAGGGATGGATGGTTATTACCATGCCGGTTTCGAGTTTGGTGACATCGCACTGAATAGGCAAAGCACCGGCATCTTCGGCTGTGTTAAAAAAGATGGGAGCGATCGCACCACCTAAAATATACCCCCCGGCGCGTTTGTTGGGAACAGAGGGGATATCTTGCCCTGTATGCCACAATACCGAGTTAATCGCTGATTTCCGCGAAGAACCAGTCCCCACCACATCCCCAACATAAGCTACAGGATGTCCTTTTTTCTTCAACTCGGCAATGGTTTCTAAACTTCCCGGTTGGCGTGTCTCTAGCATTGCTAGGGCGTGTAAGGGAATATCTGGGCGAGTAGTGGCGTGGGTGGCTGGGGATAAGTCATCGGTGTTGGTTTCCCCAGGTACTTTAAACACGGTGACGGTAATAGCTTCTGGTACTGTGGGGCGCATTGTAAACCACTCTGCCGCAGCCCATGAGTCAACTACCCGTTTAGCGTAGGGGTTAGTTTTCGCTAACTCTAACACATCATGGAAAGCATCATACACTAACAAAGTCTTGCTTAAAGCGGTGGCAGCTTGTTCAGCAACGGGGAATGCTAGCAACTCAATTAAAGACTGCACATTGTAACCGCCTACCATTGTGCCGAGTAATTCTACCGCTTTTACGGCGGAAATCAAGGGGCTGGTAATTTCGCCTTTAGCAATACCTGTGAGAAACCCAGCTTTCACATAAGCTGCTGCATCTACACCAGGGGGTACGCGATCGCGCAATAAATGCAATAATGTATCTTCTTCCCCTTGGGGTGGATTTTTCAGCAATTCGCATAACTCTGAGGTTTGCTTTGCATCTAACGGTAAGGGAGGAATACCTAGGGCTGCTCTTTGGGCCACTTGTTGACGATATAATTCCAGCATTGTGTTCTCCAAGTTATTCAAGCAAAGGTTCGTCAAAATTTATCATCACTTCCTATGTAGGATGAGAATACCACCTCATCACTCTTCCCCAGTCGAACTAGATAGAAAGTGAGATTCCTGACTTGATTTTTTGTGTCTAGCAAGGACTTATAGCAATTTCCATTCCCGTGCGGTACAGTCAGTCAGAATTAAACGCAGATGCACGCAGATAAACGCAGATAAATTTGTACCTCGTGAGACTAGAAAACGCTATATAATTATTACTGTATAGCTACTTTTGCGTTTATAGCTATTTGAAAACTATTCCTTTAGTTGCCTTGCTGAATTTGATTTTTCGGCAAAATTTACGATAAAATATTACATTTGTCTGCTTCACTCTGGTTTGGTATATGTCTCAAACTTACACTGTTGAAATTCTTCACCAAGGCAAAACTTACATATTACAAGTTCCTGAAAACGAAACCATTTTATCCGTAGCTGATGCTGCTGGTTTAGAGTTGCCCAGTTCTTGTCATGCAGGTGTTTGCACCACTTGTGCAGCGAAAATTATTAACGGCGGAACTGTAGATCAAACTGATGGTATGGGCGTTAGTCCTGATTTACAAAAACAAGGTTATACTTTGCTCTGTGTCGCCTATCCCCGTTCTGATTTGAAAATTGAAACAGAAAAAGAAGACACTGTTTATCAGTTGCAATTCGGTAAGTAATACCAATGGTTTGATGTCGGTAATTGGTAATTTTTTACTGTCAGGATTAATTGCCTAAAATGCAAATTACTGATTGTCATCATTACCAATTACTGTTACAAATCAATAAGATATATGATTACTATTTGATTTTTCATAGATACGGAGAGTTCTTTTTCGCGGAAAGTACAGCACCCTTGTTGAGATTCTGGTGCGTTACGCTGTGGCTAACTCACCCTACTGGACTGACACAGCTAAATTTGTGCATTAAAACTCTTTTGTGGGATGGGCATCTTGCCCGTCCGGTGCAGGCTAGAAGCCCGCACCACAAAAACTATATTTTTGCACTACTTTAGCCTTGCCACGCTACTACAAATACATTTTATGGAAAAATCAAACCTGCTGCCTCTCAATCAGAAGAGTGTTTCACTGCGGCTGAAATCGGTTAATCTAGAATCTACAAATCAACTTGATTGATAGCCATGACTACTCATTTTATTACCGCAGAAATTGACCTTCAAGAAACACCCACCGAGTTACAACAAGTGATTGAAGCAGAGTTGAAAAAGCAGGGAGAACCCCTACGCTGGGCTGTTACTGCTGTAGACTCTGAAAAGGAAAAGGCGACTGTGGAAGCTGTGGTGACTACACAAGCGCAATAATTCGTTTACAAGAGTGCTGAGTAACTAGAACTTGAATTAAATAAATTAATCCGTAATAATTTTTAACCTAGATTAACTCAGCACTCAAGTCTCAAAATGAATCGTCCCTACACAGCTATCCTGATTATACCAACTGGCGTTGGTGCGGCGATTGGTGGTTATGCAGGAGATGGTATACCCGTTGCTAGATTAATAGCACAGGTTTGCGATCGCCTGATCACTCATCCCAATGTCCTCAATGGTGCAAGTTTGTACTGGAATATTCCCAACGCTTTCTATGTGGAAGGCTACGGGCTTGACAAATTCGCCGCCGGATGCTGGGGGTTGCGTCCTGTCCGCAACAACAAAATCGGTTTACTTTTAGACCAGGGAATTGAACCAGAGTTAAGGCTCAGACACCTACAAACAGCCGACGCAGCACGGGCGACTTTGGGCTTAACTTTAACAGATTATGTAATTACCGATGCCCCCTTAAACGTAGAATTACGCACCGCACCATCGGGGGCAAGTTGGGGAACAATAGGCAACCCAGATAGTTTATTGCGGGGGGCGGAAACATTAATTAAACAAGCAGGAGCAGAGGCGATCGCAGTCGTCGCCCGTTTCCCTGATAATATGGATGAGGAAGCAGTGCAGAACTACCGCCTTGGTGAAGGTGTAGACCCCATTGCCGGAGCAGAAGCCGTAATTAGCCATTTAGTAGTTAAAAACTGGCAAATTCCCTGCGCCCATGCACCCGCCCTAGCTGCTGAACCTCCAGAGCCAAATTTAGCCCCCCGTTCGGCTGCGGAAGAAATAGGTTATACTTTTTTACCAAGCGTACTTGTAGGATTGAGTCGCGCCCCACAATTTATATTAGAAAAGGAATTAACTGCATCTTACGCTGCTGATATTTGGGCGGGACAAGTAGATGCGATAATTATGCCAGCCACAGCTTGCGGCAGTAGTGCATTACTCAGCCTCAGCCAAAAGCCATGTCAAATCATCACCGTTGAGGAAAATCACACCCAAGTCAAAGTCACACCCCAAAGCTTAGGCATAAAATCTATACAAGTAAACTCATATTTAGAAGCCGTAGGTGTTTTAGTTGCCCACAAAGCAGGTATAAACCCAGCTTCCCTAATTCCTAAAATATCTCCTTTAGAAGAAAGTCATTAGTCATTAGTCATTAGTTATTAGTCATTAGTTTCTCTCCTCCGTTCCCTCATCTCCCCCATTCCCCAAACTCCCGTGGTTGAACAAAAAAAACAAGATCCAGAAATTCCATACTTAACCCGCACCCAAGTGCTAGTGGCGATGGGAGCAACTGCAACCCTGTTATGGATAGTTGCCAAAGTGTGGTTACGCTTGGGCAATTTTCTCTTATTTGAATGGCATTGGTATCCAAGAGACTTTGCTTTAGGGTTGGGTGTGGGTGTAATGATTACAGTTTTGAGTGGGCTGGCTTATCGCTTATACCCGCCATACCGCCAAAGTGCAGACTATTACTTAGAATTAGTGCTGAAACCTTTAGTATGGCCGGATTTAATTTGGTTAGGTTTGCTACCGGGATTAAGTGAAGAATTATTATTTCGCGGTGTGATGTTACCCGCTTTAGGGCTGGATCATTTCGCTGTAATTGGCTCTAGTGTGTGCTTTGGCATTTTGCATCTGAGCGGTTCTCAACAATGGCCTTATGTAATTTGGGCTACCATTATTGGTATAATACTGGGATACAGCGCATTGTTGAGTGGTAACTTGTTAGTGCCAATTGTTGCTCATATGATGACAAATTGGGTTTCTAGCTGTTTGTGGAAACTTCAGAATTCATAGTTATTAGTCATTGGTCATTGGTCATTAGTCATTAGTTGTTAGTTTCCCTGCTCCCTCTGCTCCCCTACACTGCTACACCTGCTGCGATCGCGATCGCCTGTGGTAATATCTGATGTTCTTGGACTTGAATTCTGGCGTGGAGGGTTTCGGCTGTGTCGTCTGGTAGTATTGGCACGGCTGCTTGCACTAATATCGGGCCGCTATCGACTTCTAAACAAACTAAATGCACTGTGCAACCAGTAATTTTTACCCCAGCTTGCAAAGCTTGTTCAACAGCGTGAATGCCTTTGAAACTAGGTAATAGGCTGGGGTGAATATTAATAATTTTATTGGGAAAAGCATCAATCAAAACAGATGTCACAACACGCATCCAACCCGCTAAAACTATCCAATCTACATCATATTGCTGTAAAGTATTGACAATTTCCTGATCAAAAGATTCACGGCTTTTATATTCGCGGTGATTCAACAAAACCGCCTTTACGCCCTTGTCGGCGGCTCTAGTTGCGACTTTAGCCTGGGGATTATTGTAAATTAAAACTTGAATTTGGGCATTAAGTTGTTTATCGGCGATCGCTTGAGCAACTGCTTCAAAATTACTGCCACTACCAGAAGCCATTATCCCCAATTTTAAAGGAGCGTCTTGAGCTAGGTGATGAGTATTAACGCTGGGAGAAACAAGGCTCAAAGTAGAATCAAGGCGGAGGTTCATAAGCAATTCAACAATTCAAAAATCAAAACTCAAAATTACAAAGCTGTCAATACAGTAGCTAAATCGCCAAGAGGAAAATGCTCATGCCAAAAAAATACACCAACTCATGGTTAGACAATGATACATTTGCCGCCTGGACTTTTCTCACACCTGCCCTAATTTTGTTAGGTTTATTTGTGATTTGGCCGATTGCCTATTTGTGTTACCTCAGCTTTACTGCTGGGAGTTTCACCTCTAGAGGTACTTATTGGGTAGGTTTGAAAAACTATTGGCGTTTAATCCTCAACCCTGATTTTTGGCAAGTTATCGGCAACACAGTTTATTTTACCCTTGCCAGTTTAATTCCGAGTTTAGTTATTCCCATCGGTTTGGCAGCTTTATTAAATCGTTCTCTAGCCTTGCGCGGTTTTCTCCGCAGTGCCTATTTTTTACCTTCTATTATTTCTCTAGTAGCCGCCGGTTTAGGATTTCGTTGGTTATTTCAAACATCAGGCCCCGTGAATGAATTGTTAAATTTATTTGGTATTGCGCCAATTTCTTGGTTGGGAGATACATTTTGGGCAATGCCTGTAATAATTATTATGACTATTTGGAAGCAACTGGGTTTTAATATGGTGGTGTTTTTGGCTGGTTTACAGACTATTCCCCCCAGTCGCTACGAAGCCGCAGAACTCGACGGTGCTAACGGTTGGCAACAATTTTGGCATATTACTTTACCCGGTTTGCGACCGACTTTAATTTTTGCCACAATTACCACCTCTATTTTTACCTTACGGAGTTTTGAAACAGTTTATGTAGTCACAGGTGGCGGCCCCCTGAATACTACTAATTTACTCGTGTATTATATTTATCAAGAAGCTTTTGCTCAATTCGATTTTGGTTATGCAGCCGCAGCCGCTACAGTGCTGTTAGGCATTACTCTTGTACTTGTTTATTGGCAATTACAAACCTGGGAAGAAGAATAAACAACCGTCTCTAGATATTTTCCTGTCTTCTTTAATGTGAGTTCGACGAATTGAAAAACCCCTCTCCAAACCTCTCCCCTACAAGGAGAGAGGCTTTCAAAGCTTTATTTTTCGTTGAAACCTCAGCAGATTTTAGCCCCTCTCCGCGTCGGAGAGGGGTTGGGGAGAGGTTCATCGAATTCACGTTTTTTTAATGTTTTATCAGCTACTAGAATTTTTGTAGGACTGTTAACTTATTTCCACAAAAAAGCAATCCCTCTCAAGAAAGATTTTAAGTAAAAATTATTTTTTTCAATACAAGTAATAATTACACGCAGCTTTGATATTTCAAAGGTTTGCCAAATTAACCGCTTGCAAGCTGCTAAAAATTGTATACTGCATTAATTAAATGATTTCTCAGTATATAATTCTTTGACATTATCAATTTTTCCTGACTTAAATCAGCGTTGTATGTCGCTAAAATAGCTTGTCAAGGATAATTTTTCGTACTGCCAAATTTTTTAATCACTTGGGATTTTTTTGAGTGTAAGACTGACTTTTTTTTGTGGGTGTCATCTCGGTAAACAGCAAGTTTAATAACTGATTTTTGTAAACATTGACACTTTGAGGTAAACACAATGAAGAATTTTGCTGACAAACAAGAATCAGTATTGAGTCAAATCAAAGACAAATTTTGTCAGCGTCGAGATTTTAGTGGCTGTGATTTAAGCGGTATTGATTTAGCCGGGGTAGATTTAACTGGGATTAATTTGATTGGTGCTGATTTAAGCTACGCTAATTTATGCGGTTGTATCTTGACAGGTGCTAACCTCAACGGTGCGAATTTAAAGCAAGCTAATTTGCGTGAAGCTAAGTTAGATGAAGCTTCGTTATCAGAAGTTAATTTAAATGATGCTGATTTAACATTTGCAAATTTATGCGGAGCTTTTTTGTGGCGATCGCAATGTTGTGGTACAAATTTCTGGGGTGCTTCTTTATGTGAGACTGATTTGAGGGAAAGCAACTTAAGTCAGGCTAAGTTAATAGAAGCATCATTAATTGAAGCTAATTTAACTCAAGCCAATCTCACAGCCACCAAGTTATGCGGGGCTAACCTACTCGAAGCTGATTTAACTCAGGTAAACTTAACTGCTGCTGACTTGACATGGGCAAATTTAACCCAGGCTAACTTGAGTGATGCAACCCTGCGAGACACCAAAATTATTTTTGCTAAGTTGCGGAATACAATTATGCCAGATGGCAAAATTCACAACCCTCAAATAGCCATTGTTCAATGATGCACTAGGATATATTCCTAATGTAGATAATAATAAATCTTGTAGGGTGGGCAGGAAAGTCCGCCCTGATGTGCTTGAATAAAATTACATAAGCTTGGTATGATTTTCAGCCTTTAAAATTCCCGACGTGAGAAAATAAAAATTGCGATCGCTAACAACATAATCATATAAACTAAGCCATAACCAGCATTGGCAATCAATGTAGTAGCATTCGGTATTGCTTGCAAACCATAAACCGCATCATTTTTTAAATCTAGTCGCGATAAATCTGGCAATATCAGATACAAAATATTAGTAATTCGTTCCATTACAGGATTGCGACTCATCCGACTCAGTTGTACTAAATTCTCAGTAATATTCCCCATTAAATATACAGCAAAGGTTAAAGATACAGCTAACAAAGAGCTAGTAAATACACCAAAAGTGATAGCCACAGCAGCCATCAAAGCTAATTGCAAGCATAAAAACACCGATGCAATTAAAATGCTGGTGATGGAATAAGCGATATTACCAAACTGCAAAAACAGAATATAAATAGCTGTCATACTAGCAAGTAAGACAACCAAAACCGACGATAAACCCAAAAACTTACCCGCGATAAATTCCCCACGGCTGACAGGTTTAGCAATTAATAATAGAATCGTGCGTTTTTCGATTTCTTTGTTAACAAGTCCAGTACCGATAAATATAGTCACAATTAGACTAATAGCACTCATTGCCGCCAAACCGAAATCTAAAAACATTTTGTCTTCGGTACTAGCTGCATACTCAGGGAAAGCGCGGATAGCCACAGCTAAGAGTAGAGCATAAAAACCGATAATATAGAGGATGCGATCGCGTATCACTTCCTGAAAGACATTTTTGGCAATTACAAAAGTTCTCGTCATAGTTATTAGTTATTAGTTATTAGTCATTAGTCATTAGTTATTAGTCATTAGTTTTCTGCCTCATCTCCCCCATTCCCTATTACCTACTGCTGCGGTGGAGGCGCACCTGGAATCAATTGACTTAAGCGATCGCAATCGATTTCTGCTACAGTAGGTTTATCTTCCGGTAATCTATTACTTGTACGTCGATTGCCTGTACTTATAGCCACTGGTTCGATTTGGCATGATTTTTTCAAATAATACCCATTGGCATTAGAACTTGGCCCTAGCCAGATACTTAATAAATCTAATCTATACCCAGCCTTAGTGTTAACTACGCGTGGTTCAATACGCCATACTTCTTTTTCTTGATATTGGGCTAAATTTTGCTCTAAAACTTGCTTACCTAATTGTGCTAATCTGACATTTGCCTCTAGCAACCATCTTTCAACTTCTGACCAACGTTTATCAGCTATTTGTTCTTCTACTAATGGTTGCAGTCTATTCAGAATCAAAACGCCATTTTTTGGGATTTCTTCTGATTTTTCACTGATAATTACAAAGGTACTACGCCGAAAATCATCAGCCAGTACACTCGGATATTGCTGTAACCATTTATCCATAACAAAATAAAACTGAAGCCAGCAGCTAATAATCATACAGCTACCAACTAAAATAATAATTTTTTGCCGTGATTCTGGTTTAGGAACTCGCGCTTTAGAATCAATATCATTACCTTCAATAAATTCAGGAATAGCTGTAATTAATGCTGCTATTGTCGGCCAAAAAACAATTGCTATTGGTGTAATTCCAGTTTCTTGATTTCCCAAGGCAAATACACTGACTAAAAACCCTGTAATTACTGCGCCTAGAGGCATATAAGTTCCAGGTACTTTCACAGGATCATCAGTAGTATACCAAGCTGTACCCGCAATTAAAAATAACCAGCCACACAATGCTATTATATCCCTGACATAACCTATGGCAAAATAAGATAATGCCCAGGAAAAAACACTTAAATACATTAAGGTTTGCCAGGAGTAAGCTTTAGGTGGAATTAATATCTTTTTGATGCGCGCGTAAACATCTTCAAATATTTTAAATATCCCGAAAATATCTTTGATAAATGAGTTCATGGAGATACCCTTGAGCAAAAGATAAACATTTTTACCTATTACGTAACACTAGAACTATAGTAATAGCAGTGTAACTCAATGAATTAGCTATGATAGTAGTAGTAACTAAATTGGTATTTTGGAATTGAGCTTTAGTTAAGAAGCGCAATCTAGCACGGGGAGATGTTGGTTGTTCTTCTCGCTTTTTAGTAAAATCTTCATTGAGGAGAAACACAAAAAACCTTAACAGAAAAAACTTCACTAAGAAGGTAAAGAAGAAAATCGTAATTGTAGTAAAAATTAATACACCTTGTGTGTTAGTTGATTTTAAGCTATTAAAAAAAACAAAGTTTATGAGTTCGGTTTGAAGCTGAATTGGTAATCTAGGTTCTACAAAAAAGAATAATAGCCAACCAAAAACACCAGAAAAGAGATTGACAGCGATGGCATAAAATACACTGGTTTTTTTATCAAAATTTAATCTTTTATGATAAACATAAGCCTCAATGGGAATAGCAATCAAGAAAAAGAGAAAGTTAAACAAAATTAAACCAATAGGCCAAATTCTAGGCAGAATCAAATCGTCAAACATAAAAATACAAAAGCCAAGATAAACTATAAAGAGGATAGCTGTACTATTGAGAAAACTAGGGGTATTTATCTGACTGTGCTGCTTGCTATCTTGGTGTGTCAGTATACCCTAATTTATCCTTAAAATACCCACACACGCACAAAGAGTACAACTGGATATGCTGGCTGATTGTGCAGCACCTCCGGTAAGATGAGAGACTGCCACGTTATAGCTTTTCAACAGATGACAAGGAACGGCATCGGTATTCGCACAGCGCAAGTGCGTTCAGAACGGCTTACTGGCCAAATACACGTATATGATGGCTTGGGTAAAGGAAAATCCCAAGCGGCTTTAGGCGTGGTTTTGCGCTCAATTGGCTTAGGAATCAATACACAGAGTAATTACAACCGAGTTTTACTACTGCGCTTTTTAAAAGGGCCAGAACGGGATTATGATGAAGATGGGGCGATCGCTGCTTTACAACGCGGTTTTCCTCATTTAATCGATCAAGTACGGACAGGGAGAGCCGAATTTTTCGGCCCAGAAGAAATTACAGCCTACGATCGCGCCGAAGCTGCACGAGGTTGGGATGTTGCCAAAGGTGCGATCGCCTCTGGTTTATATTCCGTCGTCGTCTTGGATGAACTTAACCCCGTTCTAGATTTAGGTTTACTCTCAGTTGATGAAGTAGTACGGACACTTAAATCTAAACCCCAAGAGTTAGAAATCATCGCCACCGGACGCGCTGCACCGCAACAATTACTAGATATTGCGGATTTGCATTCCGAAATGAAACCGCAACACCACGCCAAAGCCCAAGAACTCTTGATTAACGGGATTGAAATTTATACAGGTGCAGGTAAAGGAAAATCCACCAGTGCTTTAGGTAAAGCCTTACAAGCCATTGGTAGAGGTATCAACCATCCTGGTTCTACCCGTGTATTGATTATGCAGTGGCTCAAAGGTGGTAGCGGTTACACAGAAGATGCAGCGATCGCCGCCTTGCGACAATCATATCCTGAAGTCGTCGATCATCAACGCTGTGGTCGAGATGCCATAGTCTGGCGTAATTCTCGGCAAGAATTAGACTATGTAGAAGCGGAACGTGGTTGGGAAATTGCCAAAACTGCGATCGCATCTGGACTTTACAAAACCATCATCCTCGATGAACTAAATCCCACCGTTGACTTAGAACTATTACCCGTTGAACCCATAGTTGAAGCTTTACTTCGCAAACCCCGCGACACCGAGGTGATTATTACCGGACGATGCCAAAATCACCCCGCCTACTTTGACTTAGCTAGCGTTCACTCAGAAGTTTACTGTCACAAACACTATGCTAACCACGGTGTAGAACTCAAACGCGGAGTAGATTTTTAAATTAGTCATTAGTCATTAGTCATTAGTCATTAGCTTATAAACTATTGACTATGGACTATTGACTATGGACTACTGAACTATGGAATCATTGATGGAAAATCAAAATCTACTGGACTGGGTGACAGGAGGACTAGCAGCCATTATCCTGGTTGGTGGGATGTTAATGATGTTTACCACCATCTTTACTACTAAACGCCAAAAGTAAACAGCATAGTCCTATTCCTCATGCCCAATGCCCATTTCCCAATGCCCAATAGTGCAACATAAGTTTAAAATTTGATAAAAAACTTTAAAATAAGGGTTAAGCTGAGGTGCATGATGAAAATAGCAATTACTGGTGCAACAGGATTTGTAGGTAGTGAATTAGTAGCAAGACTCCACAAAGACGGTCATCAAATAATAGTATTAACCCGTAACACCGCTTCTGCTCGCAAAGTGTTTCCAGCAGAAGCTTTTAGCAATGTAGAAATTGTTGCCTATACACCCACTACATCCGGTGCTTGGCAAGATACAATTGCCGGGTGTGATGGTGTGGTACATTTAGCCGGAGAACCAATAGCCGAAAAACGCTGGACACCACAACAAGAACAAGAAATTCTCAACAGTCGGAAATTAGGCACACAAAAAATAGTCGAAGCCATAGCTAAAGCTAACCCCAAGCCTAGAGTGTTAGTTAATACCTCTGCCATTGGCTATTATGGTACGAGTGAAACAGCTACCTTTGATGAAAGTAGCACCCCAGGCAATGATTTTCTGGCTCAAGTTTGCCAAGCTTGGGAAGCAGAAGCCGAAAAAGTCAAACAAGCTGGTGTCCGCTTAGTAATTTTACGCTTCGGTATTGTGTTGGGTTTAGGTGGTGCTTTGGGTAAAATGATTACCCCGTTTAAACTGTTTGCTGGCGGCCCTATTGGTAGCGGTAGACAGTGGTTTTCTTGGATTCACCTAGAAGATGTGGTAAACTTGATTATTCAAGCCTTAACAAATCCCCAAATGGAAGGCGTATATAACGCTACTGCCCCTAATCCTGTACGGATGAATGATTTAAGCCAAACAATGGGTAAAGTCATGAATCGTCCTTCTTGGCTACCTGTTCCTGGCTTTGCATTAGAAGCCATGTTGGGAGACGGTGCGCGTGTAGTATTAGAAGGTCAGCAAGTCTTACCCAAACGCACCTTAGAGTCTGGTTTTCAGTATCAATACCCGAATTTAGAACCAGCACTCAAAGAAATTTTGAAGTAAATCAGGACTTACCCAAAACATCATGAAAGTATTGGCGTGGCAAGGCTAAAGTAGTGCAGAAATATAGTTCTTGTGGTGTGGGCGCATCTTGCCCGCACCGGACGGGCAAGATGCCCATCCCACAAGAGAGTTTTAATGCAACATTTTAAGCTTGCCACGTCAGTAGGGGTAATTCATGTAGCCGAAGGCTTTCCGTAGGGTATTACCCCTACGTAATCATCAGGGGTTTGGTGAAATATTGCGTAAGTCATATAAATTTGGGCTGATTCTCCTTCAGATGAGCATTGCTCCCACCCCTACCATCTTTCACCGCCACTCGGTTTAGTTGACAAATTTCCAGAATGAAGCGTATAATATTCTCAATATCAAGACACCAGATTTTGAAAAAATTTCGATCCGCCGTCAGGCGGAATAAGAAAAGAAGGGAAAATAATAAGAAGTGTAAAGGGTAAGGAATCCTCAGTCCACCGCCACACCCACCACCCGACAACCAACATCGAAGGGACGATAGTGGCGCGCATAGCTAAAGCGAAAGGCAGAACGGCAACTCCTAGCATGGTTGAGCCAAGAACCGCCACGCAGCAGCCTTGAGTTATTATCTCTACCTGTTAACCACGCACTACCATCTGTCGGCGCACCTTGGTAACTACTATTATATATATCTTGACACCACTGCCATACATTACCACACATATCATATAAACCGCAAGAGTTCGGCGGAAAAATTCCTACATCTGTTGTTTGTTGACGATATTTACCTTTGGGTGCAGCACCGTAGGTATAGTTACCATCGTAATTAACTAAATCTGTGGTGATGGTTTCGCCAAAATAAAACGGCGTGGTTGTTCCTGCTCGACAAGCATATTCCCATTCGGCTTCGCTGGGTAGTCTGTAGGTTTTTCCTGTCTTCTGACTCAGTTTTTTACAGAATTCTACCGCATCATCCCAACTCACTGTTTCTACAGGTCTGTTATCACCTTTGAAATAAGAAGGATTTTTCCCCATCATTGCTTGATACTGTGCTTGGGTGACTGGATATTTCCCCATGAAGAAACCGGGAACTGTCACCTGATGCTGAGGACTTTCATTTGAACGTCGGTCTTTTTCGCTTTCCGGTGAACCCATCATAAAAGTTCCCCCTGGTATCTGCACCATTTCCAAGGTGACACCCTTCCCCAAGTCTTCTGCAAAATATTTTGCTTCCTGCTTGCGGCGGTTGGTGATGTTTCCGCTTGCATTTACCGTTACCACTTCAAAAGAAAAACTTTTGAGGGGTAGGGTTGGTTTGAGAATTGTGGGAGCAAGAGGTTGATTTAATAAGCGTATGGCTTGTAAAGCTTCTGCTGCATTTTGGTAACGTTGAGCCACACGACGACTGATCATTTTGTTCAATATTTGTGCAAATCGCTGATCAATACTGACGTGCTTTTGCCAAATTACTTCACCATCTTCATCATCTTCTAATAAATGTGGTGGTATACCTGTGAGTGCTTGAATACCCACCATCCCGACGGCGTAGACATCACTGGCTAATTTCGGTTTACCATTAAATTGTTCTAAAGGCATAAAACCAGGTGTCCCTACCCCCATAGTCAAGCTAGTTTGCCCAGACTTCTGAAATACTATCTGCTTGACTGCGCCAAAGTCTATCAACATGATTTTCCCATCCAGACGACGACGCATGATATTCTTGGGGCTGATATCCCGGTGAATCATATTCTGTTGGTGGACAACAGCCAACACTTCTAAAATTTCTGCTAAAAGCTGGATAACTTCTGTTTCAGAGAGTTTTTTCCCAAGGGTAATGAGTTTTGTTAAATCATACCCGTCAATAAACTCTTGGACTAAATAAAATTCATTCCCTACCTGAAAATATTCTGATAACTTGGGAATTTGGGGGTGAAGATTACCCAATGTGTACAAAGCTACCGCTTCCTGCTCAAAGGAGTTTTTCACCCAATCTAATTGCTCGGCTGTGAGGTTGTGAGTTTTCAGCCGCTTAACCACGCACTTAGGCTTAGGATTAATAGGTATTCCCAAATCTTCAGCTAAATAGGTGTCACCGAATCCACCACTTCCCAGGAGCTTGATGATTTGATAGCGGTTACGTAGGATGTCACCATTGCTAGGCATGATTTTTGACTTAGTAGCAGGGAATTTGGCTTTATTGTGGCAAATTCTGCGGTGGTTCGGCAAGTGATATTTGTGTCGCGCATAACCAGATCCCCGACTTCTCAAAGAAGTCGGGGATCTATTTCTTGTCAATGCCTAATGACTACTGACTAGAAAGAAACTTTTTGGATACCCAACTGATTAACCCACTCAGCAGCGCACCGCCCATGAGGATACCAATAGCCGGGTTAAACACAGGTTGCCAGAGTTTGTGCCACAAATCCAGACCGAGATTGACTCCGGCTGCATCACCCATAACTGCGATCGCAAACCAAGCAAAGCCAAACAACACCAAAAATACATCCGCGACTAAAATCAAATTCAGCCAGTTTAAGAGTTTATCTTTCATAATTCATCAGGTATTGGGGACTGGGGACTGGGTATAAACAAGTCAAAAGTCAAGAATTCTGTGGAAAATTTATTTATTTAATTTTGAATTTTGTACGCCTTTGGCGTTCCCGCAGGGTATTTTGAATTTTGAATTGATTTGTCCCCCTAACCCCTAGCTTCTACTCCCCA
Organism: Anabaena sp. CA = ATCC 33047; assembly: GCF_963870205.1. Taxonomy (NCBI): domain Bacteria; kingdom Bacillati; phylum Cyanobacteriota; class Cyanophyceae; order Nostocales; family Nostocaceae; genus Anabaena; species Anabaena sp. CA = ATCC 33047. Next base: position 27,618 of record NZ_CAWMSA010000003.1, read on the forward strand.
AACAACCAGCCTTTAACTTTTGCTAAACTTTGCCAATCTGGTTTACGGCTGAAACCATCTGCAATACTATTTTGCACTTCCTCCTGCCATTCTGGATTGATGGTGATTAATTGCTGTGCAATATCAATATGTTGGCGCACACCTTTTTCTTTGGTTTCCAGCATAGCTATAGCGAGATTGACTCTGGCTTGGGGGTCTTGTGGATTTAACTTGACCGCTTTTTGGGCAGCTTTCAGGGCTAAGTTGGGTTTATTTTCCAGTAGGTACAACCACGCTAAACAAATCCAAGCAGCACTGGCTTTAGGGGAGCGATCGCACACTTCCTTAAACACAGGAATTAAATCAGCCGCCGGTTCTCCGGCTTTATAACGTTCCAAACCTGTATCAAACAAGGATTCTACTGTTTGAGTCATACAATATTCATCAATAGTCAATAGTCAATAGTCAATAGTCAATACTAGGCATAAGTCAAGAGTCTACAGTCAAAAATTCCGCCAAAATTGACTGCAAACTCTTAACTGTGGACAGTTGACTATACACCAAAGGACTTACCACAACCACAGGTTTGGTTAGCATTAGGGTTAGTGAATTGGAAACCCCCGCCAATCATGGCATCGCTATAGTCGAGCATTAAGCCATAAAGATATAGTAGGCTCTTTTTATCGCAGACAATTTTGAAGCCATCGTAATCAAAAACTTCATCCTGGGAAGTGATTTTACTTTCTTGTTCAAAGTCCATCATATAAGACATCCCAGAGCAGCCACCTTGGCGCACTCCTACCCGTAAGCATAAGTCTGAGCCTTGCTTCTGTTGGAGAGTCTTGACTTGGCGTAGAGCTGCTTCACTCAACTGTATACCGCGTTGTTGAGGTTGGGTTGCTTGTGTCATTTTGTTTTCAACTCCTTAAGTAGTCTAAGATACCCTGTTTGGGGCTGGTGATTGCCGTGGGTTGGTTTGGCGTTTTTGTACTTATTCTAGCGAGAATGATGTTGCTAATTGCGAAATTGTCAACACTCGCGCCAAAGCACTGAAAGATTTTTATTCTAGAATTGAGAGACTCGGTATGTTTATAGATTCGGTATTTTTAAAGATCCATCCCTGTGGCAACCTGAGTCGCAACCAATTTCAGGTCAAGCTAGGAAAATTTGCTTCTTGGCTAGCCGTTCCCACCAGGTTACTCCTAAATTGCTTCTTTTGATTAATTTTACTCTATGACAAGTTTGAATCGCTCTACCAGTCGTCGGCTGAAGAAATTAACCCAAATTCCTTCTATATGGGAGGGCGATCGCCGTCCGTTGTTATCAGCTGCCGAAACTACCAACTCAGAGGCCAAGGGCGAATGTATTCTTTGGGTAGATGGCTCACAAGGTATTGTCCGGGGAATGGACGTAATATCTCCTGACGCTGGCCCTGAAGCAATTGTTCGCACACTGATGCGAGCAATGGAAAACCCCCACAGTCCAGCTAAACCAGCACGACCCCAAAGAATTGTGGTCAGGGATCGGGAAATCCAGTTTTACTTGCGTGGTGTCCTGCAAGATTTAGATATCGCCATTGACTATGTTCCCGAATTACCGTTGATTGATGAATTATTTCGCTCTTTTGCCGAAATTATCGACAGTCAAACCCCTGATTTACCGCCACAGTACGCCCAGGCTTTAGAAGATAAAGCATTAGCTATTTGGCAAACTGCTCCTTGGGAATTCATACAAGAACAGCAAATTTTGTCAATAGAAATTAATAAGTGGGATGTAGGCACACTCTACGCCTCCATAATGGGTATGCTGGGGATGGAGTATGGCATTTTGTTATATCGCTCCGAAGATTCCCTCAAACGATTTCGGTCGGCAGTTTTACAGGATGGCGAATCGCCAGCGCATTTAGAAGAAGCTTTTCTCAAGCAAGATTGTTTGTTTCTCACTTTTGAACGTGAGGATGATTTTGATGATGAGGATGAATTTGATGATTTAGCTGATGTGGATGTCTCGGAAGTTACGCCAAATTTCGGTAATATTCACCCCTTAGAAGGTCTACGTGCTGTTCTCTATGAAGAAGAAGCCCAGGTGATGTTCCTGGCTTTAGAAAGTATTTGTCGCTTTATTCGTGATCACGGTAGTCAACTGTATAGTGACGAATTTCCTAGCCTCAGTCATCGCTATCGTATTTCTCTACCTAAACCCAAGGAATCTACAAAATCGGTGGCTGTGACTATCTCCACCATGCCAGAACTCGCAGCAGAATTAGAGGAGATGGCAGAGGTGGAAGGGGCAGAGTCAGAACTTGATGGTGTAGGCTCAACCCTGTTTCATTCTTTGCGAGATGACTTAATCCCAGAAGACTCTTTTCTCAGCTTGGGCGTGATTTCTTGGGAAATGCTGGAGTATTTGCGTGAAAGTGTGAATTATCATCCAGTCGGTGACATTGAACAAGTGGGGGATGGCTTGCCAGTGGTATTAATCCAAACTTCCCGCCCCAAGGCTAAGACTGTGATCGAAAATCTGGAAGCGGCTGGGGGGTTAAAAGCGATTTGCTTTAATCCAGGGACAGATCCTTTTGATGGCGATCGCTACGACTTAGGTTTATTACAAACTCACAATGGTGAATTGTTCTTGTTTGGCGAATTCTTAGACGATGATCCTGTGCATATAGGAGCCAGAAAAAAATGGAATCAACGTTGTAAGAATACCAAGGGTTATTGTGGTTTAATTATTGCCAAAGGTTTGACAGGTGCGGCTCGTGGCAATCCCCAATTGCGAGATATGATGGCTTTATTTGAGACGCGATCGCTCTCCCCCAAAGATTTAGGTATTGGTACTTTCCAACTCATGCCTCAATTTGAAACGGAATAGGATGCGGGGGAAAGCGATCGCTAAATTTAATTACCTCATCTGTGATAGCGGCTAACTGACTCTTAGCCGCTATCACTGTCCTTATAGTTACTGTATGCTCTGAAAAACTACTTACGTGGTATATATCACGTAAGTTTGACGCGGCCTACAAGTTGATTTCAGTCCCACAAGCAGCTTTAGCCTTAGTTATATGACTAATATCTGTCACCCTGAGTGATAGATGTGGGAGGATTGATTATTTTTCCCCAAAAATCAACACTATTTCCTCAATACATAGGCCATTTAATCATCTAATGACTTCATAAAATTTTCATAAACTTACCCATTTTCTAGTTATTTTTGCCAATTATTTGGGTAACTTCAGTAGCTAGATAGTAACTGAACTGCTTCAGAAATATCTCAGTCAGTAGCTAATTTTAAACTACTCATAAATTTATATTCAGTATTTAACCGGAAACTGAGATGATTAAACTAAGAATTTGTGAAATTTAGATAAAAATAACTCTTTTTATCTGGATATTTACGGAGCAAATTCCCACAAATTACAATTTTCTCTGTTCATAAATATTTTCTCAAGCCCAAAAATTATGGCTATAATAGCTATATAACAACCACCTAAAACCATGATACTGGATTTTTCTAATTTCTGAATTTAATGATGAAAGTGAATGGCGATATTCGGCAGCTAGTTATAGATAAATAAATAAAGTCAACCATTTAACTTTAGTTGCACAAGTAACTGACAATTATGGTTGAGCATCTACCAGGGAATAGCCAGCAAAGACGAAGAGATTTTTAGTCTTTTTTTGGCTATCTTCATACTGATGCAATTTAATCAACGCGAATTCCTCAAAAATCCGCAGAAATTTGCCAAAACAACAGGAACAAAAGCTAAAAAAACTCATCATGGCTATCTAAGTGCAAAACATTGTGTTCCAATGAGTTTGTCAGTTTTAAATAGTACCTGGATGCAGAGCTATAATCAGTTGTCTAAACTGATAAAAAATCGCCCAAGAAGCAGCAAACAGTATTTACTCAGAAGCAGTCATCGATGAGGGGGATATGCAGATTAGACACTACCAGCCAACTGAGTAATCGCTCTGTTGGGATTTACTTTTAAGGAATGACTTCTAGAATATGTTTCTATTCCAGTGTCTCTATATGATTTGAGAGAATCACAATCCACCAGCTTGGGAACAGCAAAAACTTGGGAGAGATAGATGATATGCAAACTAATTAGCTAAAATTCATTGCTTAAGTTTATATAGTCAGACTTAAAAATCATACGACAAAAGTCATCCCGTTAAATAGGGAGTCTGTACGATTAAACTCGTGACATTCGTAGAGAGTTATTCTATTTCCTTGAAAAAACCGGCAAAACTTCACAAAAGAAAGATTTTACGTATGAACGGTATCACTTGTTTCTTGCGGCAAATTCTGTTAATCTTATCGTCTTCATCTTCAAGTTAGTTGTTTTTTGATGATGTCAATACACAGCAAATAGCATGATAATGACTAATAAAAAATGGGCCGTTAAACGCATCACCGTTAATTTAGCAGCACAAGAAGCAGAAAAGCTGGAAAAATATTGTCAACAGACAGGTAGACCAGCAACTGATGTGATTCGCGAACTGATTAGAAGCTTACCGATATCAGATGAAAACAAATAGGTATGTAGATAGGAGGTGTTTTGATGTCATGGCTGCACAACTTTTGACTTGTGAATAAAGACTTACTCATGCTTTTTAGTCTGCTTTGACTAACAAGATTGTCTCTAGAAGTGATTCATTTCTAGAGGAATGGTGAGACTCAAATAAGTTTAGCCAAGCTTTGTGTAGCAGTAAGACAAGTAGATTGAGCATCAGGCGCATAACTTTGCCGTCCCTGTAAATACAGGGTTACGAGATATCAGTAGCAAATTCCGACACCAACCCAGTTACAATTTGTAAAGAAACTGATAAGGAAGAACGGAATGCGCGTTGCAATTGTAGGTGCGGGATTGGCTGGGCTAGCAACCGCAATGGATTTAGCTGATGCTGGCTGTGAAGTCCAGATTTTTGAGTCCCGTCCGTTTGTTGGGGGTAAAGTTGGCAGTTGGGTTGATAGCGATGGCAATCATCTAGAAATGGGATTGCACGTATTTTTTGGGTGCTACTACCAACTGTTTGAGCTAATGCAAAAAGTGGGAGCGTTTTCCCATTTACGCCTCAAAGAACATACCCACACTTTTATCAACAAAGGCGGGCGTACTGGTGCTTTAGATTTTCGCTTTTTTACGGGCGCGCCTTTTAATGGGTTGAAAGCATTTTTTACGACTTCTCAACTCTCTTTACAAGATAAAGTCCAAAATGCGATCGCTCTCGGTACTAGCCCCATTGTTCGGGGGTTAGTAGACTTTGAAGGAGCGATGAAAACCATCCGCGACTTAGATAAAATAAGTTTTGCGGATTGGTTCCGCAGCCACGGCGGCAGTCAGGGCAGTATCAAAAGAATGTGGAATCCTATCGCTTACGCTTTGGGATTTATTGACTGTGAAAACATTTCTGCCCGTTGTATGTTAACCATCTTCCAATTCTTCGCAGTCAGAAGCGAAGCGTCTGTACTGCGAATGTTGGAAGGTTCCCCCGACGAATATCTACACAAACCCATCCTGAAATATTTAGAAGCTAGAGGCACAAAAGTTTATACTCGTCGCCAAGTCCGGGAAATTCAGTTTACGGAAGTAGAGGGAAAAACTCACGTAACTGGCATAGTAGTTGCCCAAGGGGAGACTACAGAATTAATTACAGCTGATGCTTACGTTTGCGCTTGCGATGTGCCAGGAATTCAACGGATTTTGCCACAGGAATGGCGTAAGTGGTCAGAATTCGACAATATATATAAATTAGATGCAGTACCAGTTGCTACTGTACAGTTAAGATTTGATGGTTGGGTGACAGAACTGCAAGATGCCCAGCAGCGTCAACAACTGGATCATGCGGTGGGCATAGATAACTTGCTTTATACTGCTGATGCTGACTTTTCTTGTTTTGCTGATTTGGCTTTAACTAGCCCCAGTGATTATTATCGGCCGGGACAAGGGTCATTGTTACAGTTAGTGCTGACACCGGGAGATCCATTTATTAAAGAAAGTAACGAAGCGATCGCCCAACACGTCCTTAAACAAGTGCATGAATTATTCCCCTCATCACGGGAATTAAACATGACTTGGTATAGCGTGGTGAAACTAGCTCAGTCTCTCTACCGAGAAGCACCAGGAATGGATTTGTATCGTCCTAACCAAAAAACCCCAGTACCTAACTTCTTCCTCGCAGGTAGTTACACTCAACAAGACTACATCGACAGCATGGAAGGAGCGACAATTTCAGGACGACGGGCAGCAAAAGCCATTCTGGAAAATATTAAACAATAGAGTTAGAGCTACTAACCCAACCAAATCTCAACACCAAAAAGTAATGGCTAACTGGCTAGAACATAGCGTACAGATAGAAGTAGAAGCACCCATAGATTTAGTTTGGAGTCTATGGGCTGACTTGGAACAAATGCCCAAATGGATGAAGTGGATTGATTCAGTCAAGGTGCCACCAGAAAATCCCGACATTTCCCTTTGGAAACTGAATACTGGTGGTTTAGAATTTACCTGGAAATCTCGCATTCTCAAGGTAGTTCCCCATCAAATCATTCAATGGGAATCAGTGGATGGGTTGCCTAATCAGGGAGCTATCCGCTTTTATGATCGCCACGGTAGCAGTATTGTCAAGATGACCGTTTCTTATGCTATTCCCGGTATTCTTGGCAAAATTATGGATAACCTGTTTTTGGGGCGAGCCGTGGAATCGACAATTCAGGAAGATTTAGAGAGATTTCGGGAATATGCTCTCAAGCAAACAGCGAATTAGTTGACTCGGAATCAGGATAATTTTGAGGGTTGGGTTAAAGTATCAGACCCAACCCTCTCACTAATTACCACAATTTTCTCAGTGGAAATTTAAACGCAGAGGAGCGCGGAGGTAAGCGCAGAGGTACGCTGAGGGTTTGCTGCGAGTTGAGAAAAATTACCAAGTAGGATCACTGAATAAATTGATGGTTAATTCTGGGTTTTGGGGTGGTACAGATGTAATGCAAGCCTGGATGGTATCTCCATCATCTAGTTCTACTGTACAAGCATGACAAGTTCCCATGAGGCAACCAGTAGGAATGAAAACTCCAGCCCGTTCAGCTACATCTAATAGGGGTTCTCCTACTTCTGCATCAACGGTGACATCATCTGGTAAAAAGCGGACACGAACATTCATGAAATACAGTCCAATTAGGATAACAAGGGATTTAAGTCTAGGTGGTTTTCAATTTCAGTGGCGAGATTGTCTAGCATTTGTTCGCGTTGTTCTCGGTAGTTAGCCACGCCTGTGGGTAATGATTTTAAGCCTCGTTGTTGACGCAGCCGATTTAGCCAAGCACGTCGCCAAGGGCCATTATCAAAGAGTCCGTGGAGATATGTACCCCAAACTGATTGACAGCTATCCACTAAGCCTAGGTTAGCATCATCAAATAAAGGTTGATAGGCTTGATTATCTGCTTGTAACTCAACACGCGATCGCCCCTGATGAATTTCAAACCCGGTAACTGGTAAGCCCATTTGCGGAAAATTTGAGCTAACTTGACGCTGACGGGCAGTTTTCTGTCCTGTAATGATTGTTTTAATTGGTAAGAGATTCAAACCCGTAAATCTACCAGCTTGCCCTTCTAATCCTTCAGGATCAGCAATCATTTGTCCTAGTATTTGGTAGCCGCCACAAATTCCCAAAACTGTACCCCCAGAAGCTGCATAGTTTTGTATGGCTTCTGCCATGCCGCTTTTTTGCAGCAGTATTAAATCTGCAATTGTGGTTTTTGTCCCAGGAATAATGACTGCATCTGGGTGTCCTAAATCTTGCTTGAGACTAACGTATTTTACGGCAACTGTTGGTTCTGCTTCTAGGGGGTCAAAGTCGGTAAAGTTAGAAATTCTGGGTAAGCGGATCACAGTGATGTTAACATCGCCCTGGGTTTTCGATGTTTTACGTTCCCACAAATCTAGAGAATCTTCTGCGGGAAAAATTTCTTGCAGGTAAGGTATAACACCAATTACAGGTATTTTTATCCGTTCTTCTAACCATTTAATCCCCGGTTCTAAGAGCGATCGCTGTCCTCGGAATTTGTTAATTACTATACCTTTAATTAATTGGCGTTCTTCTGGATCTAATAATTCCAAGGTACCGACTACATGGGCAAAAGCACCACCACGGTCAATATCAACTACTAATATGGTGGGGGCATTCAAATATTTTGCTACCCGCATATTAGTTAAGTCTCGGTGCTTGAGGTTAATTTCTGCTGGGCTACCCGCACCTTCACAAACTACTAAATCAAATTCTGTGCTTAAATGCTGTAGTGATTCTTCAATGGTTCGCCAACCTAGTTGAAAATATTGCTCATAGTAGTCAGCCGCATTCACTTTACCTACATATTTCCCTTTGATGATTACCTGGGATGTCATATCACCTTGGGGTTTGAGCAAAATTGGATTCATTTCTACCCAAGGTATCACCCCTGCCGCCCAAGCTTGGACTGCTTGCGCGTAGCCTATTTCTCCCCCACTGCCTGTAACATAGGCATTTAAAGCCATATTTTGTCCTTTAAAGGGAGCCACTCGCCAACCACGCCGCGACAAAATGCGACAAATAGCTGTAGTTATCAGTGATTTCCCTGCGTGGGAGGTTGTCCCCACTACCATAATTGATTTCATAGCTACTTTGAGTTATTCAGAAGATTGGGTGAGATATTTGGGGGATAATATAGAAGTTGGGCAGCTACTATCTTAATCCGAAGGCGGAAATTCTGCCTCAAATTGAATCAACTACGCAACCCAGTTGCACAATCTCACCCATGCAGTTAGATGAATATGGTAGAGAATTTATTCATAAGTTGATGTTTCTCTGAAGATTTCTTTCCCTGAAAATACTTCAACCTAACTCTTTTGTGGTTAGTTCTAAAATGGCGATCGCAACCAGCGAGTGATGGCATTATATAGGCGATCGCGCCATGAGGGATTAGGCAAGTTTTGACTTTGGTATTTTTCTACGATTTGATGTCCTAAAGGTGTGAGGCGAAAACTATCTGTAATACCCTGTCCGTCAACTTCGCGCCTTAATATACCGACTTCGATTAACCAACCCAAGGCGTTATCGCAAGCCAATTCTGAGAGTGGTTTTTTACTGTAACTATTTTTTACACCATTTTCGGAGGCGATCGCACCTAAAGGTACACTCTGGCGACGCATGGTTTCAAATAATTCTAGCTTGAACGGAGAACAAATCAGCGATCGCTCGGCTCTAGCTACGCTGCTGGGTGGATAGGTGAGGATTTTGGAATTTTGAGAGTCAACAATAGACATAGTTTTGGGTATTGGGGACTGGAAGGGACTGGGAAAGAATTTCTTCCTCTGTTTCCTCTGCTTCCTCTCCCGCCTCTAGTTGTTTCATAAAGTTATTTAATTATTGTAAATTATTGTAAAATTTCAGAGTCATCAAACATTTAAAACAGGAAAGGTTCATTATGCCTCTAGCGGTTGGTACAGATGCACCTGCATTTACCGTCAAAGATACCAACGGTAACACCGTCTCGTTATCTGATTTTGCTGGAAAGACTGTTGTTTTATATTTCTACCCGAAAGATGACACCCCTGGTTGCACTAAGCAAGCTTGTAGCTTCCGGGATGCCAAAGCAGATTATCAAAATAAAGATGTAGTTGTGTTTGGAGTCAGTGCTGATGATGAAGCTTCTCATCAGGCATTCACTCAAAAATATAATCTGAATTTCCCCCTATTGGCTGACACCAACCAAACTCTCATCAAAGCTTATGATGTTGATGGTGGTGGCTATGCCAAGCGTGTCACCTACGTTATCGGGCCTGATGGCAAAATCATTCATGTTGATGCCAGTGTCAATACATCCACCCATGCTAGCGATGTGTTAGCTGCTTTGGGATTGAATTAATTAGTGGTGAGTGCTGAGTAGTATTTTTACTTCTGACTCAGCACTCATTACTCATCACTGGGCTGGGGGTGTAACGACTGGTTGGGTAACGCTGGGCTTGATAATGATGGGCAAAATAGCGGGTGTCTGTCCCTGCTGCTGATTATTGCCAATGGCTTGATTTTGCCTCTCTCGGAATGCTTTTGCTGCTTCATCAAGTTGTTCACCTTGCTGACTAGCATTCCATGAGCTAGTGCCGAAGGTGGCTTGATGTATCAGGTTAAACATATTGAAATTGCCAGAGCTAAAGTCGAGATTATTTTGTTGCTCTGAATTATTGCCACCAGCATCGACAGTGCCTAGTTGAGCAAAGCTAGGCTGGGAAGCAAAGGTAATACCAGCGATGCTGGCTAAGAAAAGTTTAGTAACTGTTGAAATTGATTTTTGCATAGATTCCTTTCACACCATCCTGCTTTTATCTTATGCAAGAGTTCGGCGAAGTTGGGGCTGAATGCTCAACAAAGCTACTACAGCAAAGCCGAACAAGATTAATAATGCGCCACCAAAGGTAATATCACCCCAAGGAGCTTGCATGACTACGTTTCCTAAACTCCACTCACTGTGAGTGTAGAGATAGCGAATTGGTTCAATGGCGTAACTCAGAGGGTTGAGGGTAGCGACAACTTGCAACCACTTGGGCATGAAAGATAAAGGTGCTAAGGCTGTGCTGGCAAACAGTAAGGGCAGGTTAGTGACGAAAATTACAGCAATTAATTCAATGTGTCCAGGTAGGGCAAAAGCCAAACCCAAAGAAATTGCTGTTACACCCAAGGCTAACAGAAATACGATGAGTGCGATCGCACCCAATCCGGCTACATCGGGTAGTCCTGCGCCGAGAAATGCTGCTGCACCAACTATTACGGCTGCTTGCAGTAAGCTTTGGCTGACAATAAAGATTGCCGAAGCGAAGACAATGGAAAACCGGGAAGCTAAAGGAGCGACTAACAAGCGATTCAAAAAGCCGAATTCCCGGTCAAACATCACAGGTAAGCCAGCATTTAAAGCCCCAGCAAAGGCGGTAAATACGATGACACCAGCCGCTAAAAACTGTCCGTAATTTGTCGTACTGCCAAATAAACCTTTAGGTGCATTTTGGAACAACGCACCAAACAACACCAACCACATTACAGGCTGAACAATTCCAGCCAACAAAGTAGAGGGGCGGCGTTGTAATTGAATAAATAAACGACGAGTTAAAGCCAGGGTTTCTTGGACTATTTCACCCAAAAAGTTAGGTGCAGCAGGTGAGTAGTCTTGAGGTGCTGTAATTTGTTGCCAATTGATATCAGATTTAGGGGTTACACTCATAATGATTTTGGGAATAGGGCATTGGGAATAGGGCATTGGGCATTGGGAATAGAGAATAGGGAATAGGGTATTGATCACCCAGTCCCCAGTCCCCAGTCCCCAATCCCTATCTCATATTCTGCTTTTTCTCAGCTTTAGGATCACGGTTGGCGACTGCTGCTAGTTCTGCATCTAAAAGGGTGCGTCCTGTAGCTGCCAGATAAACATCATCTAGGCTGGGACGGGATTGAGCAATGCCAAAAATGGGTAAACCTGCATCATTGAGCGATTGCTGAATGGTAATCAAGGCATCATTTTGCGGTTGGACTACCAAGTTGAGGGAATTACCTTGAGCCGTGTTGATGATGATTTCTTGCACAAATGGCAAGGTTTGCAGCAGGGCTTTGGCTGTTTCTGCTTCTTGGGTGGGGGAAAATTCGCGGATACGTAAGGTGATGCGATCGCCCCCTACTTTGTCTTTTAACTGTGAGGGTGTACCATTGGCGATGACAACACCACGGTCAATAATGGCGACGCGATCGGCTAATGCGTCAATCTCTTCGAGATAATGACTGGTAATCACTACTGTTGTCCCAGCCGCCCGCAACTTCCGCAGGAATTCCCATACCACAAAACGGCTTTCTATGTCAAGTCCCACAGTCGGCTCATCTAGCACCAAAACATCCGGTGCATGAAGTAACCCAGCCGCCAAGTCTAGACGCTTGCGTAAACCGCCTGAGTAAGTTCCGGTTTTTTTATCGGCGTATTCTTGTAAACCGAGTAAGTCTAAAACTGTCTCAATTCGCTGTTTGGCTACTGCGCCTGGGAGATGATAAAGGGCGGCTTGCAATTGCAGCAGTTCTCTTCCAGTCAGCACTTTATCTAAGGCGACTTCTTGAGCTACATAGCCTAGCCGTTGTCTGGCTACTCTGGGGTTATCCAATACAGAAATCCCAGATACTTCGATTTTACCTGCATCTGGAGTTGTGAGGGTACACAAAGCACGCAGAGTGGTTGTTTTACCAGCACCGTTAGGGCCTAGTAAACCAAAGATTTCTCCTGACTCTACTTGAAAGGATACGTCTTTGACAGCTTCAACAGTGCCGTAGCGTTTTTGTAGATTTTGAATTAAAACGGCGGGAGCCATCACAGCTAATCCCTAACTATACAATTCGCAATATATATCTATTCTAGTGGAGTGGTGCGAAGTGAAAGCGATCGCCTTGATACTGCTGCTTGAGGTTAGCGAGTTTAGCTAAACAGGTCGGGGTACTTCAGGAAAGTTCAGGTGGTCTCAAATTTGTAAAGTTAGTAGCAGCATAGTGCTTGTCTATCATCTTTGTGGATGTTCCAGTCCATCGCCCGATTGCTGTGCTGTTAATATGTGACTCTACGCACAAACTGATAAAAGTATGTCGTGTCTGGTAGCTCTTACGATAGGAAATCCCACATTTAGCTAAGATTGTCTTCCATGCACGATTAGAAAAGTTGTGTTGGTCGAGAAATTTTCCTTTTGGACTGTTGACATACTCCCCACCCTAAAAGGGTGGGGATTCTGGGGTCAAACAGCGATTGCTGGCATAGCCAGTCTCACATCACCTAACCCAATGGTTGATGCCCCAACCATTTGAATATTTTTAGCAGCATTTTCATCACGTCCATTCACGGAATTACATGATGGACAACGCCACTGTCTAACAGATAAATCTAGATTTTCTAGAACATAGCCACAACAAGAACAAGTTTTACTTGATGGATACCACTGGTCTATATAAACTACTTGTTTATTTTTCTTCTTGGCAACCCATTCTAGTATTTTCAGAAATTCCCCAAAAGCCAAGTCTGATATTTTTCTACCCCAAAGTCGTTGCATTCCCTTGAGGTTCAGGGTTTCAAAACACAAAATATCAAACTTATTAGTTAAGATGTGAGCTAACTTCCAAAACCAATCACGTCTGCGGTTACAAACATCTTCGTGTCTACGAACTAAATTCTTTCTAGCTCTTTCTCTGTTGTTTGAACCTTTCATCTTTTTGGAGTGATTTTTGCTGGCTTTCTTGATGGTGTTTAGAGATTGTTTTAAAAATTCCGGTGAATCAATCTTAGTTCCGTCAGAGCAGTTTAGGAAAGTTTTAAGTCCAAAATCAAACCCCGCTATTTTACCAGTCATTGATTTGATTTCTGGTTCTGGCTCATTATCGACTACAATAACCATAAACATTTCACCTAATGCAGTCCGTTTAATGGTCAGTGTTTTAATTTTCCCTTCTATTTCTCTAGACTTCCAAAATTGATATATCCGGTTTCCAATTTTTACTCTATTCCCACCCAGAAATTTATAACCAGCCTGTTTAAGGGTGAATGATTTGTACTTTTTGACCTTTTTAAATCCCGGTGGTCTAACTCCTTTTTTGTTGTGTTTAAAGAATAATTGGTATGCTTTTTCAATTCTCTGGCAAATATCTTGTACTGCTTGAGAACCTACTGATTGCCAAAAAGAATTATGTTTTCTTAATTTGGCAATATGTGACTGAAATTTTGCACAGTTTAAGTGTTTACCCCACATCCGGTAGTACCGTTTATGTAGAGCGATGCAATGGTTGTAGATTACCCCTGCGGTGTTAATCATCCGTTTGAGGTATCTATTCCTTTTGTGTTCGTACAGCTTAAACTTTAGTGTTTTCATGCTATCCTTATAGCACAACTGGATAGCCATTGGGTAGATATATTCAATGAAAGAAAGATTAAGTATTCGAGTTAATCCAGAAAGGCTTGAAAAACTCAGAAGGGTTGCCAAGCAAAAACGCAAAACAATGACTCAGTTAATTGAAGACTGGATTGATAGACTTCAGGAAGAAAAGCCGTCCTAGAAGGACGAGGCTTTAGACCCAGTTTCTTGGTAAAATCTTTAGCGAAGGTACTAGGACTAACTTGAGGTTTTTTGAACTCGCTATACTTCTCCCAAAGTTCGTCTAAATCCGGTTTGAGCTTCTTGATGGGTGTAATGGATGTAATCGTACTCAGAACAGAATGAGGTTGGTACTTCTGTAGAGTTAAGTCCAATTCCTTGCAGAGTATATCTTGCTCAATCTCAGATGCCTTAGTTTCAGCTAATTTTCGGTTACTTGGTGTATCAGTTAAACCCGTAGATATGTAATAACGCTTCCCCTCATATCTGAACCTTAACTGCAACCGCTCATGAGAGTTAATGATGGAGACAGAACCCCTAGATGCCCGATCTGTAGAAGTCTGAGAGAACATCGCTTTAAAAGGTGTAATTATGCTTCTACTCTAACTCTTTTACACCCAAATTTACACCCAATTTACACCCAATTTTGCTTTCCAGCCAGCCTAAACACTACATCTGTTCTCTAAATCTCAGTCTTTTACACCCAATTTACACCCAATTTACACCCAATTTTGGTTTCCAACCCCACTAACTATAAATCAAAAACCCCTTGAAACCTTTATTTTCAAGGGGTTTTGAGGAGTGCCAGGAACCGGACTTGAACCGGTGACACGAGGATTTTCAGTCCTCTGCTCTACCAACTGAGCTATCCCGGCGAGGGCTTTTTGTTTGCGTTATTTGCTTGCCACGATTACTAATCTTAGCGAACTAAAAATGATTTGACAAGGGGTTGCGGAAAAAAATTATGCTGATTTCCAACGCCACTTAACCCAGGTGAAAACAGCCACGAATAAAAGAAACTGGACAAGCACTATACTAGGGCCTGATGCGAGGTTAAAAGCACCGGATACGACTATACCCGCAATGCTGCTACTCGAACCGACTATCATTGATATCCAGAGAAAGCGGCTAAAGTGGTGACTCATTAATTTGGCTGTGGAAGCAGGTATGACTAAAAAGGCGTTGACTAGCAAAACCCCCACAGCTTTAATCGCTACAGCTACAGCTAATGACAGCAAGACTACAAACCCATAGCGGTAAAGTTGGACGGGAATACCTTGGACTTTTGCTACATCTAGGTTGAGGGTTAACAAAATTTGCTGTCTGAGGGTTGATAGTAAGAAGATACTACTGGCTACCAGCACAAGCAGCGTCAAAATCAAGTCTGTGGTATCTATAGCCAGAATATCGCCAAACAACACACTCATTAAGTTACCGCGATACCCTTGAATAAGAGTGGTGAGAATCACACCGATCGCTAATGCTCCTGAGAGAATGATACTGAGTACGCTATCGCTGGCTAAATCGGTTTTATCAATTACGTACAGGACTATCACACCAAAAACCAACGTAAAGGGCAACAGCATCCAAGTTGGATTTAACTGTAGCAGCACTCCCAAGGCTACACCTACCAAGGCTGCATGGCTAACAGCATGACTGAAAAATGATAACTGTCGTAAAATCACAAAACCGCCTAGCAAACCCCCCAGCACACCCATCAACACCGCACCGGCGATCGCACGCTGCATAAAGGGAAACTGTAACAAACTCATCAAGTCAGACCCACTGGTTACAGCTAACCAATTCATCTGGTAATCATAAATTCGATACATCAAGTTATATTTTTACAATTTTTAATAGTCAATATAGAGTATATAATTATTTATGTTTATAGGATTAAGCACAAATTTCTCAACAAAAAATCAAATTATTCTTCACATTTTTTCATATAAATGATTTGAGTTCAATTAACCATAATGATTCAATCGAAAGTCAGGTGGAGTATAGATATCGATAGTAGTATTGAGCAAAAATTAGCAGATGAGGTTCTCACTACTGACAAAGCCCAGCGCATGGCAGATTTTTTTAGCTTTTTGGGAGATGCAAATCGCCTGAGAATTCTGTCTTTTTTAGCGAAAAAAGAACTGTGTGTAGGCGATTTAGCCGCATTACTAGAAATGAGTGAATCTGCTGTTTCGCATCAGCTACGCAACTTACGGGCTATGCGTTTAGTGAGTTACCGCAAACAAGGACGAAATGTGTTTTATCGTCTGCACGATAATCATATTTTTCATCTTTATCAGGCGGTAGCTGAACACTTAGATGAAAAAGATGAATAATCAAGTTTGCAGAATCAGGACTGACGCTACTGGTACATTAGTAGGGTGCGTCAGATGTCACAAATCTGTCGAGAGTTAGCAAATAATCTACTCTGACGCATCCTACAAGAGTCTGGGAAGAATCTTTAGTGATGATGCTGGTAACGGCTAAATCCAGGCCCATAAGTTGCTAACAGGTTTTGTGGGGAAAGCGCAACTTCTGGCTGCCCAGTACAAACAACGGTTTGGTTTAAGCACAGGACGCGATCGCAGTGCCGACTGACCATATCAATATCATGGGAAACTTGTAATACAGTCCAACCCTCTTGTTGCTTTAATTCATGCAGTAAAGCATAAAAATCTGCTGCACCTTGCATATCAACGCCAGCAAAGGCTTCATCTAATATCAAGAGTTTTCTCGGCATCACCAAACAATAAGCTAGCAACACCCGCTTCAGTTGTCCACCACTGAGAGTCCCAATAGCTTGATTTTGCAAATGGTAAGTATCAGTTCGCCTTAAAGCTTCCGTAACTGCTATTGATTTCTCTCGGTTTTGGGTACCTAGTCTAGATAAAAAGAAATAATTATGCTGATTTTGGTCTTGAGATACCCATCCTAGCCCTACCAACTCCTTCACAGAAATGGGAAAACTGCGATCAAAAATCAAATTTTGCGCCATGTAACCTAAAAGATGGCGTAAACTTCCTAGCCTAGCTATGGGACGACCAAAAATTTCAATCCTACCGCTACTGCGGGGAATTAAATCTAAAACTGCTTTTACCAAAGTGCTTTTACCAGCACCATTAGGCCCTACTATAGCTGTATCCGTACCTGGCATGATTTCAAAAGAAACATCCCGAATAGCTAAATAACTACCTTGATATACAGTTAATCCCTCAACTTTGAGAATTGGCGATGTCATCTTCCTGGGTGATTAGTTGGTAACTTAGCTTACGCCGTTTTGAGATGCAAATTGCTGCGACGTGGTTGTGATGATGGATAATTAAGAACTAATAGTTACTGACAAGCTGCTGCTAGATTTTGTAAGTTGCTTCTCATCGCCTCGAAATAATATTGTGGGTTTTGTTCGCCAGATTCCAAAGTGTTGAGCGATCGCAAAGTTAACTTCAAATCTTGGGATAAACTCTTGAGTAATTTATTGTCTATTCCTGGTTCGCCAAACAAGGCTTTAACATTGTACTTTCTAACTGCATTGATGGTATTCTGCACATCGGCAGGAGAAAGCTGATCTTCAGGAATTTCTACTACAGCTACTTGTTTGAGGTTATACCTTTGTGCTAGATATGGATAGGCATCATGAAAGGTGACAAATGTACAGTTAGGCGTTTTTTGTAATGTCTGCTGAAATTCGTTATTCAGATTTTCTAATTCTTGAATATAAGCCGCCGCATTAGCTTCATAAGTAGCTTGATTAGCTGGGTCAGCAGTAATTAATCCATCACGAATATTTGTGACTTGCTGTTTTGCTAAAACCGGATCTAGCCAAACATGGGGATTACCTTCCGCATGGTTATGGTCATGGCTGTGTTCGCTTTTTGTAGCTTTGACAACTGGTGAGATTTCATTTACCGGTTTAATGGCAGCACTGGCGTTAATTTCTTTTAATTTGCTATTTTGGGCATTTTTGACTATATCTGTAAGAAATTCTTCTAATCCTAACCCATTTTTGACTAATATATCAGCTTGAGCGATCGCCTGGACATTTGCTGGTGTCCCTTGATACTCATGTACATCCACATTTGGCGGTATTAAAAGTTCTACATCTGCGGCATCCCCAGCCACCGCTTTGGTAAACAAATACATGGGTAAAATTGTCGCTACTACTTTAGTCTTCGGCTGTTGTACTGATGGCTGGGCGGCTGATTGGGCTGTTGGTGACTGTTCGGTAGCTGTTCCCTGATTGGTATTTGATTGGTTACAGCCAACTGCCAATGACAACATTAGCAAAGTCATTAAGGATAGAAGCCCATTTTGTAGTCTACCTTTTCTCAGTCCGACATGATTCCGAATCACAGTTTTCCCCCGCAAAAATGCCAACACTGATTATACTGTAAATTATAATAATTCTCATTCTCATAAAAGTTTGTTACCACCAACAAGGTTGGTAGGTGGTGACTACTGGACTATTTGCCCCAAAAAATATTAATAAATATTAAGTTATATATTTTTAATAAATGATGAATTATTGATTTTTCTTGTGACAAAATTTGCTCAGTGCTGGTAATATTTGAAAAATAGTTGTAAAAAAATAGATGCTGTCAATAGCTTGGTAAAGGTATAACCAAGCTAAAAGAAGTTTGAAATAGGTGTGAGGAGAAAAATGCAAACTTCATGGAAATATTTGCTGGCTAGCCCAGTATTTTGCAGTATGATACTGCTGTTTGGTAATCAATCTTTTGCCGAAGAAGTATCTGTTAATACAGAAATAAATCCAACCTCCAGCGTTGCCAATCCAGAGATTAAGTCTGAAAGTAACTCTCAACAGCAAGACTTGGCGCAAGTGACATCAGTATCGCAACTATCAGATGTCCAGCCCACAGACTGGGCTTTCCAAGCATTGCAATCATTGGTAGAAAGATATGGTTGTATAGCAGGTTATCCGAATCAGACATATCGTGGTAATCGTGCCTTAACAAGATACGAGTTCGCGGCTGGTTTGAACGCTTGTCTTGACCGGGTGAATGAATTAATTGCTACCGCTACAGCTGATCTGGTAACAAGAGAAGATTTAGCGAGACTGCAAAAGCTACAAGAAGAATTTTCCGCAGAACTGGCGACACTTAGAGGAAGAGTAGACGCGCTAGAAGCTAGAACTTCTGAGTTAGAAGCCAATCAATTTTCCACCACCACCAAACTACAAGGACAAGTTGTCGGCGTGGTGAGTGATGTATTGTCAGGCGATCGCGTTAACAATGCGGAAATTACAGACAATAATACGACTCTGGGATACAGGGCAAGGGTAGAATTTGTCACCAGCTTTACAGGTAAAGATACTCTGTTCACCAGAATCCAAGCGAATAATATCTTTACTCCTACCATTAACACCCCAGAAGGCAACCTGTTTTTTGCTAGTGCTCAACCCAATAATAACGCTGCTATAGATGCCTTATGGTACGGATTTCCTTTAAGCCAGAACACGGAAGTAAAATTAATTGCTAACGCAGGTGCAGCAGACGACCTCACCAGCACCGTCAACTTGTTTGATGGAGATGGTGGTTTTGGTGCTATATCTACCTTTGGTACACGTAACCCAATTTATAGTCAGATCGGTGGGACAGGATTAGGTGTTACCCATCAATTTGGTGATAGATTGGCATTAAGTTTAGGTTATTTGACTCCTACAGCTAATGACCCAACACCGAAGAATGGGTTATTTGATGGTGCTTATGGTGCATTGGCACAGCTGACAGTTAAACCGAGCGATCGCTTCACCGTAGGATTAACATATATCAACTCCTACAAACAGCCACTACTCACAGGTAGTAATGCTGCAACCTTCCAAGATTTAGCAACAGCCCAAGGACTAACAGATGTAGCATATTCCAGCAATTCTTACGGTGTTCAAGCATCCATCGGCCTCAGTGATAAATTGGTACTAGGTGGTTGGGCTGGCTATACAACAAGCCGCACCTTAACAGGACAACGTGGAGATATTGACATCTGGAACTATGCCGTTACTCTAGGCTTCCCCGACCTGGGTAAAAGAGGTAACTTAGGCGGTATTATCGTCGGTATGGAGCCAAAAGTCACAAGTTCCAACGTTGCCGCAGTCCCAGAAGATAGAGATACTTCCTACCATATTGAGGCATTCTATCAATATAAGGTCAGTGACAATATCACTATCACACCCGGAGTTATCTGGCTGACAGCACCAGACCATAACGATAACAATGATAATGTGGTGATTGGTGCGCTGAGAACTACCTTTAGTTTCTAATTTTCCCAAATAACACAAAAAAAGACCAGCTTCCCACAGCTGGTCTTAAAAAATTAATTCGCGTTGTCTTCTCAATAGAGTTAAAACCCGGTTGCGAGTTCCCAAAATGCAACGGGCAACTTTTCTTAACAATATTGTAACAGGGTACACACTTTTTTAGAAAAAATTTATTAAAAAAAGATAACCCTGACAAAAGTTAACCTCTATCTTTCAGAATAATTCAAAAAGTCATTGGGGAGAGATATAGGAGAAACGGTTTTCTGGTAGCAGTGAGGATGCTGTGATGCGAATTACTTAGCGATAGGTAATACTAAGCCTTCAGAGCCTAATAGTGTATTGGGGAAAGCTAGATTTACTTCCTTTTGTACCTTGTCGAGAAAATCATCATCGTCATCTGGGTGATGATGAGAAATAATTAACTGTTTCGCATTTGCCTTCTGAGCTATTTCTACGGCAACTTGCCAAAGGGTATCCGCACAGTCATGATCATGGGATGTTGGTGGGGTGTAAGTGGCATTAGCAATGAGTAAATCCACATCTTGAACAAGTTGTAAAATATTCTCTCGTTCTATTTGCTCTATGCGGTTACTTAAATCTGTCACATAAGCAACATGATAGTTTTGCCAGCTTACCCGATAGCCAATGGAACGGTGAGTCTGATTAATTAATTTTGTGGTAATTGTGACATCATCTAACTTAACTTCACTACTGGGAGTGAGATAGTAAAACTGTAATTCCGACTGCATTACCTGTAGGGGATAGGGAAAATATGGTTGCAGCATTTGGTCATACAGACATTGTTTAATAGAGGCTCCATTGGAAGCAGCCGCACCGTAAATATGAAACGAATTTTCTGCAATAAAGGCGGGTGCAAAAAAGGGAAACCCCTGAATGCGATTTGTCTGGGAATTGGTAAAAAATAAATGGGCTTGTATTGGCTGTTGCAAGTGCTGCCAAGTTTTCCCCAGGATGCGTAAACCAGTACCACCATCAAAAATTAAGTTTTTACCAGCTACGTGGATTTCTACACAAGCAGTGTTACCGCCATAACGGCCGGTGTTGCTACCTGGGGTGGGAATCAAACCCCTGACACCCCAAAATTTGACTACAAAATCACCCGCTAAGTTACTTGGTGATTTAGTAGACTGTTCAGATAGGTAGACCTGGGAACCTGACAGCTCAAGATTTGACATTTTCTTTCAATTTAGACCTTAGTGAGCAGGTCGTCATAGTGTCGCACTTCTAAAAGTCGGTTGTGTTCGTCCACAATGACTACTGTAGGAGTGTAATTTTTTAACTCTTCTGGTGTGAACTGCCCGTAAGTCATTATAATCACGCGATCGCCGATCATGCCTAGACGGGCAGCAGCCCCATTTAATTCAATAATTCCTGAATGGGCTGGTGCTGGTATAGCATAAGTAATGAACCGCTCACCATTAGCACTATTCACTACTTGCACTTGCTCGTATGGTAAGATGCCAGCTTTTTCTAACAAAATTTTATCGATGCTAATACTACCTACATAATTGATGTTTGCTCCGGTGAGGGTGCAATTGTGAATTTTTGCTAAAAGGATAGTACGCTGCATTTCGGTTTGAGGTTATGTGGCAATTTGTGGAATTCGCAACCAGCACAAGTGTGTTTGCTGTTATGTGACTGGAGTGAGTTCTGTTTCGGCTTGTTCAACTCAACTCATGATCAGTTGAGATACTGGTAATTGGGAAAGTCAAAAGTAAAAGTCAACAGTAAAATTTATCTGGATTTTGTGTTTTACTGGTTCACTTTTTACTTTAGTCTTACCCATTACCAATTGCCCACTATCCTTTATAAGCTTTGATCGACGTTTCGACTAGAGGAGCTACCTTGTCAGCATCCTGCCAACCGAGAATTTCAGTAACTTTTTTTTCCAAATTTTTATAACTACGGAAAAACTCAGCAATTTCGTCTAAACGGTGTGGTGCTATGTCTTTCAAGGATTTTACGTGAGCGTAGCGTGGATCTTTGTCTGGTACACACAGAATTTTTTCATCGCGATCGCCACCGTCAACCATTTCCAAGAAGCCAATCGGTCTTGCAGGAATGATACAACCGGGGAAAGTTGGCTCATCCATGATAACCATACCATCTAGAGGATCACCATCATCAGCCAGGGTGTTAGGGATGAAACCATAATCATAGGGATATTTTACCGAAGAATACAGTACCCGGTCTAGAGCAAAGGCTTGTAAGTCTTTGTCAAACTCGTATTTATTTTTACTTCCGCCGGCAATTTCAATCAGAACGTTGATTACACCGGGTTTTGGCTGGGCTGGAATACGGGATAAGTCCATAAAAATCTTTTGGGTATCTAAGTGTGTATGGGGAACATACTCCCCGTGTAGAATTTTATGGCCTAGATGGACACATCAATTCAAAATTCTCTCATTCAAAATTCGGGAATGGGGACTCTTGACTCTTGATTGGGGATTGGAAAAGAAGAATTGGGGTTCTTTGCAGGGGGAAAGAACTTTCCCCGTTTCTCTCTGCCCCCCTGC
>NZ_CAWMSA010000003.1:50429-105445 GCF_963870205.1 Anabaena sp. CA = ATCC 33047
CATCGCAACGCTTTCCGTTAGTTCCTGAGAAGGATCTGCCCCCTGAATGCACAAAAAACACTAAATCTGTGCCAAGAACGCAGATTTAGCTCATGGTTGTTGATCTACATACAAAAATGCTGGCTCAAAACTTGCTTTCTCCATTTTTGTTGGAACTTTAGGCTGCTGAAATCTCACATTCATCTGTGTGTTGGTTGTCTATCGCTCACCTCGCGGAAGTTCATAAGTCATGGGTTGCTGACTATTTGGAACATCAGTTGAATAATGGGCAATGACAAACACAGGTAGCGTAAGAGTAACTACAGCTATCAATGTTCCCAGAATGTCTGCCAAACGATGGGAATACGTGTCGGGAGGGTTGGCAGACTGGCTATCTGAATTCATACAGAATTGGAGTTAATCACAATTGATTGTTAGGTTTACTCTCTAGTCGAGAGTTTCAATACTATTTTAGCTATTTTTTCTTGTCAAATGTATAGCCGTCAAAAACATTAACCTGTTTCGCAAGTGTGATAGTTGTACTTTTAGACTCGGTAATCTTGATACCAAAAGGGTTATGAACATTTTTGGCTAGCTTGACTCAACAATATGTTAAAATTTATAGTAAGGATTAACTTTTTTTAGGTTAAGCAGAGATTAAGTCAAAGACATAATTAGTAAGATTTTTTTCTTTGGTGGTAGATTAATTATCTACCTTGATGGTGTCAGAGTCCAAAGAGGTTACATTCCAAAATACTTTGTCTACGCCACTTGTAGCGGTTCATCATTTTCAGGATAATGATTAACATCCCGAAATATTGCTGAAATCAAGTATTTTTTTGTCACTATTCAACACAAGTAAATCTGAAGAAATACAAAACTCTAGAAACATCAGTCAACACAATTTTGAACATCAGAAAAGCAACCGCATAAATACAGATAAAATACCCGTAGTGGTGAGAAAGAAGTCAGTAATCACACCAAAAAATTATTTCTAAATCGTAATTAATAAATTTACGTGATATTACTTCTATTTTGTCAATCTACACATAGGTAGAGTAAAAATACTTTTGGCTGTTAACCCAGGATAGAGGGTAGGGGGAGGAAGCGGAGGAAGCGGAGGAAGCGGAGGAGAAAAACTCATGACTAATGACTAATGACTAATGACTAATGACTAATCAGGGGAAAACCGCCGCTAGAGGGCGGTTTGGTTAAGCAATCGGAGGGTAATCTCTAGACTACTCTCCTGAATGGGAGATTGTTGTAACAGAGCTTGCACTTGCTTTTGGTGAGATGTTCAAGACAAGCACATTAGTAGAGTGTGTCAGATGTCAAAAATCTGTTTAAGTTTGCCAAATTATCTTTTCTGATGCACCCTACAAAAACATCAGATGTTCCAGACAACCTACTGTTTAGCATAGGCAGTCATGGGTTCTTTGATAAAACGGATATAAAAATGTTTGAACGTAGACTTGATGACTCTGGGCATAGCAAAGTCAATAGGCATGAGCTTGTCTGGCAGCCGCCAATCTGCAATTTTTAATAAATCAGGATGTAAATTAGGGAAATCAATCTCAGCTAGTTCTGGGCAAACTCCTAACCTTTGGGAAGCTGCAACGGTGGGGACTTGCTGCGGTGGTACATTGAGAATTTCTACCATTGCCCTGTCTAGGGCGAAGACATTTGATGATGCGGCTAATATACCCAAAGGACGAGGTTCGCCGCCACTGGGGCCATTGCCTTCATGACCGATGATGCCGTCTAAAATAGTTAAGTCTGGATTAATAGCCTTAGCAGTTTCAACTAACATCTCACCGAAACGGTTGGCATCTTTTCCGGCTTCCATGTGCCACCATGCTTTCATTTTGCCGGGAACACAACCAAACAGGTTTTTGACTGCCAAAGTTAAGGTTAATTGGGTATGAGACTTAACTTTAGGGAGATTAATCACTACATCTGCTTCTATTGCTTCTTTACAGAGTAGTAGGTGATTAAAATTTTCGCTCACGGTTTGGTAACGCTGTCCGTGAAACTCAATGATAGGAAGATTTAATTCTTGGATGATTGGCTGATAACCATTGGCTATAGCTACACCTTTAGCACTACCAAAAGCGGGACTATCTCCTAAAAATGGTTTGCCACCTGCGGCAATTACCATCTGAGCAACCGCATAAACCAATTCAGCGCGGGTAGTACACTCTTTTGTAGGACGCGAACCTGTGAGTAAATTAGGTTTGAGTAAGACGCGTTGCCCTGGTTTGACAAAAGCCGCCATTCCGCCAAAGGGTTCTAGCAAGGTAACTAAAGATTCCCTTAAAGCATCTTTTTCGTAAGAATTAGCCCGGATGAGGCTGACAGATGGTTTTTGGTTTTGCATGGGTATTGATGTGAGTGGAGTTGATGAGGAAGATGAGGAAGCAGGGGGAGCAGGGAAGCGGAGGAAGCGGAGGAAGCGGAGGAGCGGAGGAAGAATAACTGTTACCCAGTCCCCAGTCCCCAGTACCCAGTCCCCAGTCCCTAGCCCCCTACAATACTGCTCATCTGTTCTAGATTTAACACAGTAGCTAGTTCTGCTTCACTCATTAGCCCTTTTTCTAAAACTATCTGTCTGAGAGATTTGCCTGTTTCTAAGGATTCTTTGGCGACGGCGGCGGCGTTTAAATAACCAATATGGGTGTTAAGTGCGGTGACTAATGCTAAACTGCCTTCGGCGTAAGCTAAACAACGTTCTTTGTTGGCGGTAATTCCTTCTATGCAGCGTTGTGTGAGGGCGGCGATAGTATTACCAAGAATTTCGATACTGTGAATCAGGTTATAGGCAATTAACGGCATCATCACGTTTAATTCTAATTGTCCGGCTTGGGCGGCAAGTGCGATCGCATTGTCGTAACCCATTACCTGAAAACACACCATCGATGTCATCTCTGCCATCACGGGGTTATACTTTCCTGGCATAATCGAAGAACCAGGTTGTACTGGGGGTAATTGAATTTCTTTTAAACCAGTTTTTGGCCCGGAGTCCATTAAGCGCAAATCATGGGAAATTTTGGCTAAATCCTGGGCTAAGTTCCGTAATGCGCCAGAAACGTTGACGAATGGGGCCATGCTTTGCATTGCTGCCATGAGATGCGGCGCAGGTTGTAGAGGTAATTCTAGTAATTCTGAGAGAACTTCTACTACACGGGTGCGATATTCAGGATGGGTATTTAAGCCAGTACCAGCCGCACTACCTCCTAAACCTAATACCATTAAATCCCCAGAGGCGGTGTAAATGCGGTTTTGGTGTTCTGATAAAATTTGCGCCCAAGCGCGGAAGTTTTCACCTAAGCGCACGGGTACAGCATCTTGTAAGTGGGTTCTGCCAGATTTAACAATATCTTGAAATTCTACAGCTTTGTTTTCTAAGGCGGCGATCGCTTTTTCTAAGGCTGGGTGTAATGTCCTCGCCAGTGCTAACAAACCACCAATCCTAATTGCTGTGGGGATGACATCGTTGGTAGACTGTCCATAGTTTACATGATCGTTGGGGCTAACTCGTTTGTAATTCCCCTTGTCTTCGCCGAGAATTTCTAAAGCGCGATTTGCTAAAACTTCGTTAACGTTCATGTGGTGGGAAGTTCCCGCACCAGCTTGATAGACATCAACCACAAACTGCTCGCGTAACTTCCCGGCTAGAATTTCATCAGTGGCTTTGACAATTGCTTGACTTATATCTTCGGGAATACAGCCGAGTTCACCATTGACTATTGCTGTAGCTTTTTTAATGAAAATACAGGCATCTACGTAAGTGGGTAAGGGTTTGATGCCGCTAATTGGGAAGTTTTCTATGGCTCTGAGGGTTTGAATACCGTAATAAACATTACTAGCAATTTGGCGATCGCCCATCGAGTCGCGCTCAATGCGAAAATCTGTGTTGTCTGTCATCTTAGTTATTGTTTAAATAATCTCAAAATACAGATCATGCCATGCAACTACACTAAAAACCTCATCTGGAAATATTTTGTTTTGTAGCAAGAGACGACAAGAAAATCAAAAAAGACTTACAAAACTGGCACAATAAAACAATTATTAGTTATTGATGTTAACTATTGACTGGATTTATGCTCCTTGTGTCAGTCCTGTCACATAAGCTGATTTAGGCTAAACTTGGGGTTAGATAAGAGCAGGTAAAATATTATGATTAAAACACCAACTCGCCGGGTATCTTTAGAAGAATTTTTACAATTACCAGAAACCGAGCCAGCAAGTGAATATATCAACAGTGAAATCTTCCACAAACCTATGCCTCAAGGTAAACATAGTAGACTACAGTTGCAATTAGCTAATGCGGTTAATAATGTGGTAGAAGCCCCAAAAATTGCACTGGCTTTACCAGAATTACGCTGTACATTTGGCGGCTATTCCATTGTGCCAGATGTCGCAGTATTTGCGTGGCAGAGAATTCCTGTAGATGACAAAGGTAATATTGCCAATGCGTTTAATACCTATCCAGATTGGATAATTGAAATTTTATCTCCTGAGCAAAGTACAACCAAAGTCACCAGAAAAATTTTACATTGTTTAAATCATGGTACTAGCTTAGGTTGGTTAATTGATCCAGAGGAATCTGGTATTTTAGTTTATCCGCCTCACCAGCAACCTATATTTTTAGAAAACGAATCAGATATATTGCCAGTACCCGATTTAGTTAAAGATTTACATTTGACATTAGGACAATTATTTGCTTGGTTGAAATTATAGAAATTATTAAATAAAAGGGTATTTAATTTTGAATTTTGCGAAAAGTTCTGTAGGCGGGTTTCCCGCCGTAGGAAACTTTTCAAGACGAATTTTGAATTTGGAGCGAAGCGACGTGACTTTACCTAACTGGATTACTTTCTCTCGACTTTTGGGTGTACCATTTTTGTTATATGGATTATACAACCCTACACCGTCGGCTAGATGGATATGTTTAGCAATTTTTTTAGTGGCGGCGTTGACAGATTGGTTAGATGGTTATTTAGCAAGGAAACTTAACCAAATTAGTGATTTGGGTAAGTTTCTTGATCCTTTAGTGGATAAATTTTTGGTATTAGCACCGTTGTTGGTGTTAGTAGAGTTAGGAAAAATCCCAGCTTGGGGGGTATTTTTGATTTTAGCGCGAGAATTAGCGATCGCCGGTTGGCGAGTGAATCAAACCAAAATTACCGGGGCGAATATTTGGGGTAAACTAAAAACAGTCAGTCAGATAGTAGCGATCGCCTTACTAATTGCACCCTTATCAGCAGACTGGGAATTATCATCACTCATCGCTTTTTGGCTAGCTGTGGCTTTAACTTTAATCTCTGGCATAATTTATCTTTGGCCTCAGTCTCCAGAAAATACCTAAAATTCCCCACAAAATTATCTATTATCATAATTTTGTTTCAACCAATTTTGGTAAGCTCCAGAACGGACTTGATTTACCCAATAAGAATTATTTAAATACCATTGCACAGTTTTTCGCAAACCACTATCAAAATTTTCTTGAGGTTGCCAACCTAATTCTTGACTGATTTTACTACAATCAATTGCATAGCGACGGTCATGACCAGGACGGTCTTTCACAAACGTTATCAAAGACGAGTAAGATAAATTAAGTTGAGGCACTAATTCATCGAGAATTGCACAAATTGTTTTTACAACTGTGAGATTAGTTTTTTCATTCAAACCACCAATATTATAAGTTTCGCCAATTTTACCTTGTTGTAAAACTAAATAAATAGCTTGGCAATGGTCAATTACATATAACCAATCTCTGATATTTTGCCCATCTCCATATATAGGTAAAGGTTTACCATCTACAGCATTGAGAATCGTTAAAGGAATCAGCTTTTCAGGAAACTGAAGCGGCCCGTAATTATTAGAGCAATTTGTGGTTAAAGTTGGCAAGCCATAGGTGTGATAATAGGCGCGCACAAAATGGTCAGATGCCGCCTTAGATGCAGAGTATGGACTATTAGGTGCATAGGGCGTATCTTCCCTAAAAGCTGGGTCTTGGGGATTGAGTGAACCGTAAACTTCATCTGTAGATATGTGCAGAAAGCGAAATTGTTTTTGTTTAGCAGATGGTAGCTTTTGCCAGTAAAATCTACTTGCTTCTAATAACTGAAAAGTTCCTAAAACATTAGTGTTAATAAAGTCTTGCGGACTAAAAATTGAACGGTCTACATGACTTTCAGCCGCAAAATTAATGATAGTATCTGGTTGATACTGTGATAATAAATAACTGACTAACTCAAAATTGTTGATATCTCCTTGCACAAAATGATAGTTTTTATCAGTTTGTAATTCTGCTAAATTTCCTAAATTGCTAGCATAAGTGAGTTTATCTAAATTAATGATATTAGCCCATTGTAATTGTCGAGCCAGGAGAATAAAATTAGCACCGATAAATCCGGCTCCTCCTGTTACCAATAGTGTTTGCATATTTTATGGACAAATAAAGTGTATTTTGTTTGTACCAAAATTTTGCTGTGATTTGTTAACTTAAAGTTAGTCGGTTAGGACTTTCCTTATGTATCAAACAGACCCTCCCCATTCTCCCCAAGTAGCCCTACCTACGATGTATGATCTTCCCAGTGAATCCCCGGAGGAACCCGGTTTGCCTGACGAATTTCACATTATTCAGCCACAACTTTTGCGTGAAACCTTTTCTCCCCCCAACTATCCAGCAGACCAAATTTTTGTCGCCAGTGATTTAAACCTGTATTATGACACCCACCACCCACGCTGGTATAAACGTCCTGATTGGTTTGCAGTGGTAGGCGTTTCTCGTCTCTATGAACAACGGGAAATGCGTTTAAGTTATGTGATTTGGCAGGAAGGAGTAGCACCTTTTGTTGTAGTAGAATTACTGTCTCCGGGGACGGAAAAAGAAGATTTAGGGCATACTCTCAGAGAAATTAACCAACCGCCAACCAAATGGGAAGTCTATGAACGAATTTTACGAGTTCCCTATTATATTGTCTTTGACCGCTACACCGACCAACTGCAAGCTTTCCAATTAGTTGCAGACCGTTATAGCCAAATGGACTTGAGTAAACCTCAAGTCTGGATGCCAAGTTTAGAAATAGGATTAGGACTTTGGCAAGGTACTTACCAAGGAATTGAACGCTTATGGTTACGCTGGTATGATGCAGAAGGAAATTGGCTTCCCACCCCAGCAGAACAGGAAAGTCAACGAGCAGAAAGATTAGCAGCAAAGTTAAAAGAGTTAGGAATTGATCCAAATCAGGTTTAGGGAATGGAAGGGACTGGGGATTGGGGACTGGGGATTGGGGATTGGGGACTGGGAAAGTATTTCTCCCTTGTCTCTCTTGTCTCCCACCCTGCGGGAAGCTAAAGCTACATCTCCCTCATCCCCCTCATCCCCCACCCTGCGGGTGAATCCTACGGATACGCTGCGCGAACGCGTTAGCGTCTCTGTTCGCGCAGCGTCCCGTAGGGAAAGAGAAACTCAAGCTACATCCCCCTCATCCCCCTCATCTCCCCCCACTCCCCACTCCCTATTTTCTAGCTGGCTTGTAAAATCTCCTCATCTACAGAGAAATCTATGTCTTGTTTGTCCCTTCCGGTGGCGAGATAATCATTTTTAAAAGAGTCAGTTAACCCAGAGATTAAATCATATTGGGGTTGCCAATTTAATTCGGTTTGGGCTTTATTGACTGAGGCGAAGAAATGCTGTAAACGCATGGGGAAGGCTTTACGTTTGCCGAAATCAAATTTTTTCGGGTCGTAATGCACTATTTTAATGGCATCTGGTGATTTTCCGGCAGCTTGAGCGCAAGCACGGGCTAAACCATCAAAGGTGACGAAGCGATCGCCTGAAATATTATACACTTGCCCAATCGCCTGTTTGTTGCCAATTACCTGGGACATGGCTAAAGCTAGGTCTTGCACATGACCGAGTTGTGTGATATGTAAGCCGTTACCGGGAATGGGAATTGGGCGATCGCGTACAATTCGATCAAAGAACCAGCTTTCTAAATCGTTATAGTTTTTTGGCCCGTAAATATAGGTGGGACGAATGGAAGTGAAGGGTAATCCTTGCTGTTGCAAGTAAGTTTCAGTTTCGTGTTTACCCTTATGGCGGCTTTTTGGGTCTACTGCATCACCTTCAACATGGGGTAATTGGTCAGATTTGAGATAAACCCCCGCAGAACTCATGTAAACAAAATGCTGTACCCGTCCTTGAAAAATTTCGGCTAAAGGTTGTGTATCAGATAATTCTCGACCATTATTGTCAAAAATCACATCAAAATTTTCTTGTAGTAATTTTTCCTTCAGCTGTGTAGAATCAGTGCGATCGCCTATAATTTGTCCTACTCCCTGTAAATTTGGTAGGGGGCGATTACCACGATTAAACAAGACGACCTCATGTCCTTGTTCTACCAAAATTTGAGTTAAGTACACACCTATGAACCTAGTACCACCCATGATTAAAATACGCATAAATTCCCAACTCCTATGTCTTTTTTAGCGACCGGGGATTAGTGACTGAGAACTGGTAAAGAGTTTTCCCAATACCCAATCCCCAGTACCCAATCCCCAATACCCTTGAGGTTATCAGGTTGCTGTATCTCTCTGGAACCTCTACCAAAAGAAATACGTCCTGAAGATTTCATCTGGAGCAGTTCCCACATCTTGTTCACCAAGGTAAACTTGGCAGTTAACCTCACACTTTGCTTGCATAATTTTCTACATTTTTAAAGTTAGCTGTGCCTTTGAAATATGCTCTTGTTCATGAATGGCTGACACCAAAAGCCACAGGTGGTTCAGAACTCGTGGTGCGGGAAATTCTGAATCATATTGATGCCGATTTATACGCCCTCATTGACTTTGAATCGAGTAATCCTAAAAGTTATTTATACAAACGTCCCATCGGCAGAACTTTTCTCCAGCATTTCCCCTTTGCCCGCAATGGTATTCAAAAATATTTACCGTTGTTACCTTTGGCAATTGAACAAATGGATTTGCGGCAGTATGACATAATTTTGTCCTCATCTCATGCAGTAGCGAAAGGAGTGATTACTACTGGCAACCAGTTACATATTTGCTACTGTCATAGTCCTATGCGTTATGCCTGGGACTTAACCTTTGATTATCTCCGCCACAGCAAACTGGGTAAGGGTGTAGCTGGGTGGTTAACACGGTATTTACTACATCGTTTACGCCAATGGGATGTGTTAAGTGCTAATCGGGTTGACTACTTTATTGCCAACTCTCACCATACCGCCCAGAGGATTTGGCGTTGCTATCGCAGAAAAGCGACGGTGATTTATCCACCAGTGGATGTGGAGGCATTTCCGTTTTTACCTTACAAAGAGGATTTTTATCTGATCGTTTCCCGGTTAGTGAGTTATAAACAAGTATCTCTAATTGTTCAAGCTTTTAATAAATTGCAGCGGCCGTTGGTGATTATTGGTACTGGTTCGGAAATGAAAAAAATTCAGGAATTAGCCAACTCTAATATCCAAATACTGGGGTGGCAACCTGATGAGGTGGTAAAAAAATATATGGCTAAAGCTAGGGCATTTGTGTATGGTGCTTGCGAAGATTTTGGCATTGCCTTAGTCGAGGCGCAAGCTTGCGGTACACCAGTAATTGCCTACGGTGCCGGGGGAGCGTTAGAAACTGTGCGGGATGTACGTACCTATAAAGACACAGGAACGGGTATATTTTTTGGGAGTCAAACAGAAGCAGCTTTGGTGGAGGCAGTAGAAAAATTTGAAATGTATCAAGATGTTCTCAATCCTGAGTATATGCGATCGCACGCCGTCCAGTTTTCACCGCAAATTTTTGCCCAACGCTACCTAGATTTTGTGCATCAGTGCCAAAAAACAGGAACTCTTGGAAGCGATCGCCATAATTTAATGTAATTGTTGTGTATGCTTTTGGCAACTGTCCCCCAGAAGCACATCCTTTTAGCTTTAAGATTGGGACTATGTGTGGTGTGGATTAATAAGGAGTATGATGACTGCCCAGAGCTCACTCCTCTCCGGCAAGCGACGCTTAAGGCCAGATGCTAGCTCGTCTATGCGTTCTACTCTTAAGCGTAGTCAAAAAACCAAGACACCGAAAATCAAACCTCAAGGTTTGTCTTTCCCCCGGTTAAACGGAGAGTTTAGTAAAAGAGTTTTCGATATTGTCTTTTCGTTGTTGGTCTTGATTCTATTCTCCCCTGTCTACTTGATTTTGGCCTTACTGATTGCTTTAAGCTCAAAAGGCCCGATTTTTTACGTCCAAGAAAGAATAGGGAAGAATTACAAGCCTTTTTATTGTATTAAATTCCGCACAATGGTCAACAATGCGGATGAAATCCTGGTGGAAATGATGGAAACATCGCCCCAGTTGCGACAGGAATTTGAAACCAGTTTTAAGCTCAAACATGATCCCCGAATTACCAAAATCGGTCGATTCTTGCGAATTACTAGCTTGGACGAATTTCCCCAATTCTGGAACGTGTTAAAAGGGGATATGAGTGTTGTGGGGCCGCGCCCCCTAGTCGCCGAAGAACTACCGAAATATGGTATTCACATCGATCAAGTTTTAACCATCCGACCAGGGATCACTGGACTATGGCAAGTATCTGGACGTAATGACATTCCTTATCCACGGAGAATCCAAATCGACTTGCACTATGCCAAATTTAGAACCTTTTGGTTGGACTTATGGATCATCTTGAAGACAATTGATGTGGTGATTTTTCCCAAAAATAACGGAGCATACTGAAAAAAAAGTTAAAATTATTCAGCTAAGTTCTGCGCCTAAGCTGGGGAAATTTTTGACTCTCTCCTCACTAAAAGTCACACTAAATATCTATATGTAGGGTGCGTCAGTCTGCATAAATCCTGCAAAGAAACTTATGTTTGGCATCTGACGCACCCTACTAATGTGCCAGTCCAGTAGAGTGCGTCAGCCTGCATAAATCCTGCAAAGAAACTTATGTTTGGCATCTGACGCACCCTACTAATGTGCCAGTTGCATCAGTCCTGACCAGAATAAAGTTGCCTAATTCATTTATTTATATGTAATTTCTTTAGAAGTTTATTGAAGAAATTTTGTATTACATAAAGTTTCTGTAAGAAATTTGCAGCAAAATACCTAAATAGCGTAAATATAGCCATTTAAGGCTAAACTCTTCTATTAAATTGACTGTTTCTTCAGTATATTTATTGAGAATCAAAACCTAGCAGACGTTAAAACTCGTAGGTTTCCCATTAGGCAATTTAGTGATTAACTGCTAGGTTGTATCAATTGACCTGCATATATCTTCTTTACGGACAAAAGGAATAAGCAAGCATGACTGAACACAAGCGTGCGTTAATTACTGGTATTACTGGCCAAGATGGTTCATACTTGAGTGAATTTTTGCTGGGGCAAGGTTATGAGGTTCATGGTATAATCCGGCGGACTTCTACCTTTAACACTGACCGCATCGATCACATCTACGAAGATCCTCATAAAGAAGGCGTGCGGTTATTTCTTCACTACGGCGACTTGACTGATGGTACAACCCTACGACGGATTTTAGAAGAAGTCCAACCTACAGAAATTTATAATTTAGGCGCGCAATCCCATGTACGGGTGAGCTTTGATTCACCAGAATATACAGTAGATTCCGTGGGCATGGGAACACTGCGTTTACTAGAAGCCATCCGCGACTATCAGCACCGCACTGGGATTCAGGTGAGATTTTACCAAGCTGGTTCTTCAGAAATGTATGGTTTAGTACAAGCTGTTCCCCAAAGCGAAACTACACCGTTCTACCCCCGCAGTCCTTACGCATGTGCAAAAGTGTACGCCCACTGGCAAACGGTTAATTACCGTGAATCCTATGGACTTTTTGCTTGTAATGGTATTCTTTTTAACCATGAATCACCCCGACGCGGTGAAACCTTTGTTACCCGCAAAATTACCAGAGCAGTGGCGCGGATTGTGGCTGGCAAGCAGAAAACGCTATATATGGGTAATCTGGATGCAAAAAGAGATTGGGGCTACGCTAAGGATTATGTCCGGGCAATGTGGTTGATGTTGCAACAAGACCAACCAGACGATTATGTAATTGCTACAGGTGAAACTCATTCAGTACGAGAATTTCTAGAGTTAGCGTTTAGTCATGTAAATCTTGATTGGCAAGATTATGTAGAGTTCGATGAGCGTTATCTACGCCCAGCAGAAGTAGATTTATTAATTGGCGACTCTACCAAAGCCCAACAAAAATTGGGTTGGCGACCTTCAGTCACTTTTAAAGAGTTGGTGGCACTGATGGTAGATGCTGATTTGCAAGCAATAGGGCAAACTTCACCCAATGGCAATGGTTCTCTGCTGCCCCAGGACATTGCTACTATTCGTCAAGAACTGGATGTTATCCACTTCTAATCAAATCTTGCCAAGGATAAAAATATGACCGCCTTAGAGCTACAAAATAAACGAATTCTTGTCACTGGTGGGGCAGGGTTTTTAGGCCGTCAAGTAATCGAGCAACTGGGCAAAGCTGGGGCTGACCAAGCTAAGATTACAATACCGCGATCGCGCGAATTAGATTTACGTGTCTGGGAAAATTGCCAACGCGCAGTAGACCAACAAGATATCGTCATCCACTTAGCAGCTCATGTGGGCGGTATCGGTCTTAACCGGGAAAAACCGGCGGAGTTATTCTACGATAACTTGATCATGGGAACTCAGCTAATTCATGCTGCCTATCAAGCTGGTGTAGAAAAATTCGTCTGTGTGGGTACAATCTGTGCCTACCCTAAATTTACTCCTGTACCATTTAAGGAAGATGACCTGTGGAATGGTTATCCAGAAGAAACTAACGCCCCTTATGGCGTTGCTAAAAAAGCTCTGTTAGTCCAACTGCAATCTTATCGTCAGCAGTACGGCTTTAATGGGGTTTATCTTTTGCCAGTGAATTTATACGGGCCTGAAGATAACTTTGATCCTGGGAGTTCCCACGTCATCCCGGCGTTAATTCACAAAGTTCATGCGGCTCAAATTAATAAAGTTAAGCAACTACCTGTTTGGGGTGATGGTAGTCCTACCCGTGAGTTTCTTTATTCGGAAGATGCCGCGCGGGGTATTGTCATGGGAACTCAATTCTACAATGACTCAGAACCAGTTAACTTAGGCACTGGTTCTGAAATCTCCATTCGTGATTTAGTCACTCTGATTTGCGAACTGATGGAGTTTGACGGTGAAATTGTATGGGAAACAGACAAACCAAACGGTCAACCCCGTCGTTGTTTGGATACTGAACGCGCAAAACAAGCTTTTAATTTCTCTGCTCAGGTAGATTTCCGGCAGGGATTGAAGAATACTATTGATTGGTATCGTCAAAATGCTGCTGAGAAAATCGCGAATGGGTAACGTTCACCGATAACCTGATCAGTTTTTTTGACCTCTCCCCCAACCCCTCTTGAACACCAAGAGGGGTTTGTCTCTCACCGTTCCCTGATAAACCCTGCACTAATTGGCATGGACAAAGTTGATCATCAACAAAGTAAAGTCAAGTTACGCCGCAATCTGTTAAAAACTCGTCAGTCAATGTCTATGAGAGAATGGCGAGAAAAAAGCGATCGCATCTGTCATCTATTACAAAACTCTCTACTTTTTCAACAAGCTAAAACCATACTTGCTTATCTGAGTTTTCGTCAAGAACCTGATCTGAGCAACCTATTTTTAGATACTCAATACCGTTGGGGATTTCCTCGCTGCGTGGAAACATCACTTAACTGGCATATTTGGCAACCAGGAGAATCTTTACAAATTAATTCCTATGGCATTAAAGAACCAGCACCATCAGCACCAACTATTAACCCAGAAGAAGTTGATTTAATTCTCATCCCTAGCGTCGCTTGTGATCAGCGTGGCTATCGTTTAGGTTATGGTGGTGGGTATTATGATCGCTTGCTCAGTTCTACCGAGTGGGCAAATAAACCAACTATCGGCATTGTGTTTGATTTTGCTTATTTACCCCAATTACCTATTCAACCTTGGGATCAACCTTTAGCTGCTGTGGTTACTGAAACTAAACTTTATATTAATTCGTAATTTGTAATTGGTTAATTTTTAATTTATATTAAATTTGGAGTGCGGTATTGTGACTAATTTCCGATGGCAAAATACTAAAATGCCAACTGTGATGATGTACTGTTTATTGGGAGCGATCGCCATCGTCACACTATTCCCATTACTTTGGCTAATCAGCACAGCTTTAAAATCACCCACAGAAAATATTTTCCAATCCCCACCGCAGTTATTACCCAGTCAACCTACGGTAGAAAACTTCTCTAAGGTGTGGCAATCTTTACCTTTTGGACAGTACATCTATAACAGTACATTGGTGGCAGTGCTGACTGTCGGTTTAAATTTGTTGTTCTGCTCCTTAGCCGCTTATCCTTTAGCCAGACTATCATTTCCTCTGAGGAATGGAATTTTTATTGCGATCGTCTCTACAATTATGATTCCTTTCCAGATTGTGATGATACCTCTGTATATTTTGACAGTGCAGTTAGGGTTGAGAAATACTTATTTAGGAATTATTTTCCCCAGCTTGGCTTCCGCTTTTGGGATTTTCCTCCTCAGACAAGCTTTTATGGGTGTTCCCAAAGAAATAGAAGAAGCTGCCCGCATGGATGGTAGCTCAGAACTAGGTTTATGGTGGCATATCATGTTGCCAGCAGTCAAACCAGCCCTGGTGACTTTGGCTATTTTTGTATTTATCGGTTCTTGGAGTGATTTTCTTTGGCCTTTGATTGTGATTCAAGACGAAAGCTTATATACCCTTCCCTTGGGAGTGGCGAAATTAGCCGGGACATTTTCCCTTGACTGGCGTTTAGTCGCTGCTGGTTCAGTAATTGCGATCGCACCTGTTTTGCTACTATTTCTGATTTTACAGCGTTACATTGTAGCAACAGATACGGGCAGTGGAGTGAAGGGTTAGGTTGAGGAACTGGGAAAGAGGAAGAATTGGGGTTCTTTGCAGGGGGAAAAGGGAAAAGTCCCCTCTCCCTTGCTTCCCTGCCTCCCCTACACGCCTACACCTCTACTAGACTGAAATTAATAGTATATGGCTCATCCAAGGACTGTTGAGTGCTGGCTTTAATAGCATCTAGATAGCGATGGAAAATTTGCAATTGTGCGAAATTAGGACGATAGTTGAGGTTTCCTTGTTTTTCAAACAATGGTACTGAGGCGATCGCCTGATAATCAGGATTAGCCTCAGAGTTATGAGTCAGCCAAGTAGCTTCCGGCTGTGCCGGAATCAAACCAGAAGGAATTTCCCCTTCTAAGAAAGCTAAAAGTCTTTGCTGACAAATACTGGTATTGATACCCCGTCCTTCAAATAATTGCAGAACTTCACTAAAGGCTAAAGTCCGGTTTGGCAATAGCCGCAGCAATTCTGTAAACAGAAAATAATCAGTGTATTGATGGCGAGATTCTTCTAAAACTTGCGGATGTAATGGTAGTAACGCCAAACCATAAGCCACACGACTACAGTTAGGCGCGCCATTTTCACCGAAGTAAGCATCTGGGATAATTTTGGCACTAGGAAGTTTTTGCCGTACCCAACGGTTAACAACGCCCAAATGTGCCAAACCACCAGTCAAAATTGCTTGATTAATCGCTTCGGTGGGTATACCACGCGCTACCAATAACTTATTCAGTTCACGGTTGAGGCGGCGGACAAAGGGAACAAACACTTGACTTTCTAAATCTCGTCGCTGTAACACCCAACGTTGATCGGCTAGTTCAAAACTAAACGTGTCTTGGTGTTGCAAAATCAGCTTCAAGGCTAGGGCGGCATCTAACAACGCCTGTCCGAGTAAGGAACTTTCTAGACGCTGTTGGAAGCAAATACGAGCCTGAATGTCAGGTTCTGCAACACGGGGTAATTCTAATTCATCTAATTCTAAACTCTGCCATTGTATCTGATCTAAACCAGTAACAGCTGATGGCCAAGGGTGACTACTAATTGGTAAGCTATCTTCTGACTTTTCCCAACGGGATTGACGGTATTTGGGGGGTAAAAGTAACTGACAGATAATATCTTGCTCAATCGCTTTACTGGCGTAAGCAAAACTGTGGAGCATGAAATGATTGTGTGTCAGTTCTAGCAGATTATCTGGCACATCCAGCAGTCCCATTTCTGTGTGACTGGCTCCCAGATTAATCACAAGGGTATTGCCTACCAAGGAATGATCATTGATTTTGGCAGGAATTAAACCTTGGGGACTGCTCAATTGTACTGTTTCACCGTTAGCACCATCTAAAATACTGAGTAAACTAGCGATCGCTTCCTCCACAAAAAACACTTGTTGGGGATGTTGGACTAATTTACTTGTCAGTAAAGCCTCCCGCACATTGAACCGATACTGTTCTGACCAACTAGAGGGGCAGTTACAAATCACACCAGCAACGTTATTGATAATGCTTTGAAAGCTGTGTTGATCCAAACCAATTGCTGTAGCGATTAATCCTTGAGTGGTACTGTAACGGTCTGCTTTGAGAGTTAACAATAATTTGGAGAGCGATCGCACTACCCAAATTAACGGCCCAGCACAAAACTGATTAAATTGCAATACAGGTTCCCATTTTTGTTGTTGATTTTTATAGGGAATAGCTACCTGTAAATATGGTTTCAACTGTGCCGAGTATGGATGATTCTTTAAATGTTCTGGCGTTTGACTGCTGTCAGTATCCCCTGGTGGTGCAGAAGTGGTGGGCAAATACACCTCTGCCGGTAAACGGAAAGATTGCTGGAAGGAATTGTCTCCCGGTTGGTGTTCTGCTGACCAACAAATCGGATAAACAACGCCAGTGGAGCGATTTAACAAAGCTGCGGAAATTCCTGTAGTACCTAAATCAATCCCTAAATACCAAAGTGAGTCCAGGGTATCAGGCGCATCTGCTGTATTGTTAATGGTACTCCCAGGCGTAACTACAGCAGCCTCTGGAGTGTCAATTGTGGCTTCCTTTTTTTTTTCAGTCGCGGGAGTAACCTCAAGGCTGGTTTGTGTCTGCGGTGCAGAAATCTGGTTGACTGAAGAAACCTCTGGCGCAGGCAAAGCAACATGATTTGAGCTTGCCGTTACTTCTGGAGTCAGATGTTGTTGGCGATCGCCTCCGGTGGTGCTGCTTTCCGAGACGCTACGCCGCCCATCACTCACCCAAAAATCAGCACTATCTGAGGCAATTACAGGTTGTGATTGTGAAGGCTGTTCATCCAGTTGAGCCAAATCCTGATGCAATTTCCGCCATTGTTCCTCATTGAGAGAAATTTCTGGCAGATTAGCTAACTCAGCTACTTCTGACGACAGTAAATTTTCCTGGGGTGAAGCCGGAATAAATTCCTCAGTAGGCTGTTGTGGCTGTTCATTTTTCTTGTTCCTGGTGACAGATGGCGGTTTTGACTCAATCGTGACTACCGTAGTTTTTTTGACTTCCTCCACAGGTGAATCTACTGTTAATAATGGTGCTTTCACCTCTACATCTGCTAATAAATCGGTTAAAGATGTAATGGTATCCCTACTATTTGGCTGTATGGAATCAATTTCTGTTGATGGCAGATTTTCTAAGTCTACATCTGGGGATTGAGTCGCTTCCTCAAAAAATAGTGCATCTGTCGGTGGGATTGGAGTATCTGAGATAGTTGATAAATCAGGGTGAGCAAAAATATCCGCATCTGATTGATCAAACCAAGCATCTGGCATCATTGCGGCCGTATCTGCTTCTGTTAGCGGATTGCTAGGTGGTTGAGTGTCGGCATAATTCAAGCTCAGTAAATCCTCAGTCACAGACTCTGGCTTGATTTCTAAATTATTCCCAAACAAGCTGGCATAGATGATATCAACTTCATCATTATTAGTTAAAGGTAAACCATCCTGAGATACAGTAGTGGAATTAGTCAAGTTGTCAGCAGGAAAAGATTCATCCACACCAAGCTGCAACAACATTTCATCCAATTCATCGGTTGCTGTATTCCGGCTGTCTTCGAGAATGCGATCGCCTTCCCTGGGCAGAACTTCATCATTGACAATCGGCAATTCTACTGTCGCTGATTCATCAGTTGCTGTATCCAGGCTATCTTCGAGAACTTGATCAGCGTCGCTGGGGAGAACACCATCGTTCACCAACGGTAATTCTACTATTGCTGATTCCTGATTGGCCGTATCAAAACTGTCTTCTACAATGCTCTCAATTTCTGTACTGAAAACCTGATCTTTGACAATCGGCAATGCTCCTGTTTCTGGAATATTCTTGTCTGTAGATAAAGCCTCAGAATCTATAGATAAAGACTCACTAACTGTGAAACTGGTATCATTTGCTGATGATAGTCCTTGAGTAACGTTACTGTCTGGCTGAGAGCAGGATAGTAACTTAGCAAGGGTTTGATTTGCGGCATCAACTTGAGATGGCTGAAAACTAGATAATTCTTGCGTTAAATTTTGCAGCCAACTTACCAGCAACTGTTCGCCTTGTAATCCCGTACTGTGCATTCTTGCCAGTGCTTGAGATAAGGACTCATGATAAGTATGAATATTGCGCTGTAAGGCATCAAAGACAACATTAACAGTGCCATCTAAAGATAACAACTTTTGATCCAACTCTTGAGCTACCTGGGCTAACCGTTCTGTTTGTGCTGATGACTCCCAGAAGATTTGATGTGTAGGAGGCGTAATTTCGACGCTGGTTTGATTGCTGTCTAGAGCATAATCAGGCTTATTGACTATCACCTCAGCTAGCTGGGATTTTAAAGTTGGTACTAGGCGACTCATCAGCACTTGCAAAAAGTCAGTAATTATCTGCTCTTGGTTTGCCAGTTGCTGACTTAAGGAATAATTATGTAATCGCTTTTGCTCTAGCTGTCTAATTTCTTGTTCCAGAAGCGTGCGCTCTTGCAAAAGTGCCGAAATCTCCGCTTTCATTGGCTGCATAAACGCGGATAATTCATTTTTTAATTGTTCGGTTATAGCCTGAGTTTGTTCCTGTTGGCCGGGGCTGGGGGGTGCAGTTGACTGATTCTGAGCCTGCCCCGCAAATTTCAGCAATAAAGGCGATTGATGAGCGTATCCTACAGACTGATTGGGTTCAACAACTTCTGATGTTTCCGTCTCTTGTAAATTCACCAAAAAACTGCGAATTCGCTCTAAAACTACTCTCGGCTCCTGCGCTTGCCCAGACAACAGCCTAGACAGGCGTTTACCACTACTGTTGAGTAAGTTGTCAATATCTGCAATTAGGTTGTGAATTTCATCATTATGGGAAGTCACTTTCAAATTACCTTATCTAGAACTTTAGGTTAACTGGATTTGTAAATTAATCTACAATTATATTTGTAACAACAACGACTCAGTAAAATTGTTTGATAGATGAATAAAAGTTGCAACATTCCGTGAGGTTGTAGTCAGGCGAACTGACGGTTTTTGATTGAGTCGCACTCCCTGAGTTTGGCATTGCCAGTATCAGGTAGTTTACACAGCGATGTCAAAGCCCCTAGGACTTCATAGTATAAAAACACAAAAAAATCCAAATCGCCAAGCAATTTGTATAATTGATCAATACCTTGGATAGCAAGGTAGGATTTGTTTTACTGTCCCCTCACGGCGACTGGTAAAAAATTTTTAACAAAAATTTACTAATTTGAGTATGATGAATGTTAAATAGCTATAGTGTTGGAGTCATCATTTCTGCTGGACAGCTAGCCTGAAACTAATTTCAGATTGTAGTCAAAAGACTATCTAAAACAAAACTCAGATCACCTATCTCAGATCACCTATCTGTGTAAGATAACTAATTAACTCAGAAAAAATTATACCTTCATCGCTTAGGCTGAGTTAAACGTTTTTTTTGATTTATATACTAGACTTTAATAAAAATCTCGTAATGGAAGACCGATATAGCTTGCAGGCAAACACTCATTCCTGGATAATCTCGGCTCCCCTTTTTCAAGGTTTACCAGACACCTCTGTAGCAATAGCCCTCAACCACCTTGTCACACGCACACACCCAGCAAATCAAGTTATTCTACTAGAAAATGACTGGGGTGGTTCTGTATATTTTATCGTTGATGGTTGGGTAAAAATCCGCACTTACAACTTAGAAGGTAAAGAGGTAACGCTGAACATTATTGGTAAAGGGGAATTATTCGGTGAAATGGCAGCCTTAGATGAAGTCCCCCGTTCTACAGATGTGATTACTTTGACTAGCACGGTGATTGGCAGTATGCCATCCCAAGATTTTGTCAAGCTACTGCATACAGAACCTTTAGCGGGGGTTAACTTGTCACGCCTGATGGCTCGGCGTTTGCGGCAAGTCAACCGACGATTGCGCCTACGGGAGTCTGATAGTCAGTCGCGGGTAGCAGACACACTCTTATTTTTGGCCGAAGGACAAGGAAAACAAGGACACACAGGCACCGAAATCCCAAATTTACCTCACCGGGAACTGAGTAGTTTGAGTGGATTAGCACGAGAAACAGTGACAAGAGTATTGACAAGATTTGAAAAAAAAGGCTTGATCAAGCGAGAGCAAGACAATATTTGTATCCCTGATTTGTCAGCCTTAGAAAGAATGATAGTTTAACTAATTTTTTCAGATGAGTATTTTCAATTCTCTGCCAGATGAGTCAGAGGAAGATTCATCCCCTGAATCTCAAAACTCACTCAATCAAGGGTTAGAACAGCCAGAACAACTCAAGCAACCTCAATTAAAGGTGGATGCACCCTTGAGGATGGTAGAAACAGCATTTTTAGCAAGTGCTGCTAGCCTCATTTGGTTCATTAATTTTTACTTCCCCCTGGGGCCAGTATTGCGGATATTTTTCCCTGTACCCATAGCCTTAGTTTATCTCCGTTGGGGCAAACGCGCCTCATGGATGGCGGCTGTTACCTCTGGGTTACTACTGTCGGTATTGATGGGGCCAGTTCGTAGTCTATTATTCGTTATGCCCTTTGCGTTTATGGGTGTGCTATTAGGGGCGACATGGTATCGTCGTGTGCCTTGGCTTGTCTCCATTACCCTAGGAGCTTTATTAGGTACTTTAGGGGTATTTTTCCGCCTGTGGTTGCTATCTATCTTATCGGGAGAAGACCTATGGATTTACGTAATTAACCAAGTCACAGAACTGACAGAGTGGATATTCCTCAAGTTGGGATTATTAGCTAGCCCTAGTGTGTTTTTAATTCAAGTGGGGGCAATAGCCTTGATTGTCATCAATAATTTTATCTACCTGTTTGTAGTACACTTAGCCGCATGGTTGTTACTAGACCGTTTGGGAAATCCCATACCTCGCCCACCCAATTGGGTGCAAGTGCTAATGGACTATTAGAAACGCTGGGAGTGGAAGGGATTGGGGACTCTTGACTGGGGACAAATCAATTCAAAATTCAAGAGTTTCTGGGGAAAAATCTCCCTCATCCCCCCTACACCCCTACACCCCTACACCCTACACCCGCAAACTACTGTTTCAAAAGCCT
Source organism: Anabaena sp. CA = ATCC 33047 (assembly GCF_963870205.1). Taxonomy (NCBI): domain Bacteria; kingdom Bacillati; phylum Cyanobacteriota; class Cyanophyceae; order Nostocales; family Nostocaceae; genus Anabaena; species Anabaena sp. CA = ATCC 33047. The sequence continues at coordinate 71,909 of NZ_CAWMSA010000003.1, forward strand.
CCTCCTGTGGGGAAAGGAAAAAGATATTTTTATACAGTTTATATATTTATGATTAGTATTTATACTGAAATAGAACAGGGTGAAGCATGGCTGCGGCGATATCGCGGTCATGTACCTGTGTTTGTCTGTGTTTTAGGTTTTACGGAAACTGGTTTGATTCCTGGAATTTCAGCAGCTGGTTGCACTCCAGAGGATAGGAAATATACTGCTTGTGCTGATGCAGAATTTTTATACTACGGTGCAAAACACCAGCCTCAATATTCTCTACCACCACTGAGTGCGGGAGTGTCTCCGGTGCTAATTTCTCGCGCTGTCGTGGAAGCCTTTAATCTTCCAGTTTATTTGTTTAATGCGGGTTTACTTCAACCCCCGGCTGTGCCAATTATTGATTTGGGTGGCTTTCCGGCTCATTGTTTAAGTACAGGCGCAGCGATGGAGTTAACTACTGTCAATCGTCTGTTTAAACAAGGATTGCTTTGGGGTGAACGCTTGGCGGCTAAATCTCAAACCGGGTATCTGATTTTAAGTGAATGTGTTGTTGGTGGTACTACCACGGCTTTGGCAATTTTAACTGGCTTGGGTATAAATGCAGTAGGAAAGGTCAACAGTAGCCACCCAATTTGTAATCATCAACAGAAATGGCAAGTGGTGCAGCAAGGGTTGGAGAGGATGAACAAGAGACAAGGCAAAGGGGACAAGCTAGATGTTACTTCCTGTCTCCCTCATGATCCTTTAGAACTCGCTGCGTCAGTGGGTGATCCTATGCAGGTAGTCGTGGCGGGAATGGCGATCGCCGCTAGTCGTCGTTGTGGTGTACTATTGGCTGGTGGCACCCAAATGTTGGCAGTGTATGCCCTGATGAGTGCGATCGCTCAAACTTATAGCCTATCTTGGCAACCCTCCGCCGTAGTTGTCGGTACAACCCGTTGGGTAGCAGAAGATCCCACAGGTGATACTGTTAACCTTGCCCTCAGTTTAAATGCACACACCCCTCCCCTCCTAGCTACCAAGTTGGATTTTGCCGATTCTCGCTACTCCCAACTGCAAGCTTATGAGAAAGGTTTTGTTAAAGAAGGTGTAGGTGCTGGCGCAGCTTGTATAGCCGCCCATCTTTGCCAAGATTGGCAGCAACATCAACTGTTGGCAGCGATTGAAAACCAAATTCAGCAACTTAGCCAACTCCCTAGTTCATAACAAAAAACCGGACTCCAAAATTCCGGTAAGTCTTAGGAATATTGACTCTTGACTACTTAATGAATTCTCTCTTTCAATAATTGCTCTTCTAAAGCGGCAATCCGATTGTATGCTGCTGTTAATTGTGCCGTCAGTCGTTGTACTTGAATTTCCGGGGCTATAGTTTTCTCTCCATCTTGGCGATTCATGTCTAGATAAATGCCATCTGTCAATATATCCTTGTGTTCCAGTTCGGCATTGAAACTGAGATGTCCTTTTAATTGAGAATAACCAGTAAAGCTATTTTCCCGCAAACTCTCCTTCGCTTGTGTTCTGGCTAAGGAACATTCTGAAACAGCTTGAGAAACTTTCAAGTCAAGCTGCTCTATAAACTGGTAGAGGGCATCCAGCTTATGACTTACAGTTAGGATTTGTTGTTGTAATGGCTCCATTTAATACCCTCATCCGCACATTTTCTATATGTTATTCAATTTACTGTCAATGTTAAACATACTTATGAATTATTTAATGATTCAAACCTTACGTTGGAATGCTCAACATAGGGATTTATTTATAGATGTAATTCAATAGTTAATCAAGCCGTTACTCATTATTTAATTAAGAAAGGTTAAGTTATATCGGTTAATGCTGTCAAATCTATCAAGTTAATTACTAATGCGTTAGCTGCTAAATTGCTGATAAATAGATATAAAACCTATTAATCCCGTTATTTCATCTTTCATCAAGTTTTTAAATAAATTAAACTTAATTTGTAGAAATCCAAAATATATGAATCAGCAAATGTCAACTATGTTAAGTCTCCTGCCGATTAATTGTCTGCAACCCCATCTGATTTGCTCATGCAACACAAAGAGTCTGATTGAGCAAAACTTGGGTAATTCCTGAAAATAACCGGTGCTACATTGGATGATGGCAGGGTATGAGATAGGAGATATATTTGGACAAACGACAATGATTTTGTAATCAAACCATAATTTATCTTTATATAACTTTAAACTATGTATAGCTATCAATCAATGGATAGAAGGTCTTTTTTAATTAGCATGGGTGGCTTGGCAGTTTCACAACTGCTAGTTGGCTGTGCTGACAGCAAACAGGCAAAACTCAACGTTCAATTACTCAAAAGTTCTATCCCTGCTCAAGTAGTTGACCAGTTTCGACGCAATTTGACACAACAAGTACAAGTCAAATTTGCACCTGTTCCTCAATTACAAGATATATTTAAGCAATTACAAACCTGGCAGCAAAAACCGACAGCCAAACAGGATCAAGAATGGACGCGGTTCATCCCATTTAGACAGTCCCAATCATCTGCTGTAGCCAACTTGGTAACATTGGGAGACTATTGGCTAAAAACGGCAATTGCACAACAACTGATTCAACCACTAGAACCAAAACAATTAAAACATTGGTCTGAGTTAGATGCTAGATGGCAGAAATTAGTAACCCGCAATCAGCAAGGTTTCCCAGATTTGCAAGGAAAGGTTTGGGCTGCTCCTTACCGTTGGGGTAGTACAGTCATTGTCTATAACCAAGATAAGTTTAAAGAATTGGGATGGATACCCCAGGATTGGAGTGATTTGTGGCGAGCAGAACTCAAAGAGCGTTTTTCTTTATTAAACCATCCCAGAGAAGTTATTGGCTTAGTCTTAAAGAAACTCGGTAAATCATATAACACCGAAAATTTAGATGCAGTTCCCGAATTAGAACAACAACTGCGAACATTAAACCAACAGGTAAAATTCTACAGTTCTAACACTTACCTGCAACCTCTGATTATTGGTGATACTTGGCTAGCCGTTGGTTGGTCAAATGATGTAGTCCCTATTTTAAGCCGTTATCCGCAATTAAAGATGATTATTCCAAGTTCAGGGACAGCAATTTGGGCGGACTTATGGGTAAGTCCCAAAGGAGCGGCTCAGGATGATTTATCATCTCAATGGATTGATTTTTGTTGGCAGCCAAACATCGCCAAGCAAATTGCTTTGCGGACTCAAAGTAATTCACCAATTCCTACAAATATCGTTGCTGCTGATATTCCCGCATCATTCACCAGTTTGTTACTCAATAATCGTGAAGTCTTGGACAAAAGCGAATTTTTGCTACCCCTACAGCCACCTATAGCCCAGCAATACGAATCTTTATTTAGCAAAATCAAGGCGTAATTCTGATGTCAACCCATAGCATACAGATTCATCTGCGTTTATCTGCGTTTAATTATGTCTCTGCTCACTCTCGTTGAACATCGCTATAACTTGAATTGGAAATTCATCTGAATATTACAAGCAGCTGGTTTATTGCCAAAATTACAGGTATAGGTTGCTAACATATTACCTTGGTAATTAAACACCCGCAGGTTATAATTATCCTTCCTAGCTGTGCTACCCAAGCGATTTACAAAGTCGTAACGTTCTAGATAATCTAGCAAACTCCAAATTTGTTGATTAACTATTAGGTCTACTCTAGCCGGTTCTTGTTCGGTAGCTGGGTATGCTATCCAGTTATCTAACAGCTTATTTTCAGTAATTTCTTTTGCTAACCATAAACTAGGAATAGTTAATCCTTGTAACCTAATAGTATTAGCTGTAACTATAGATTCCTTTGGGTTAGTTAATAATTCCAATCGTAAAGGTGCATCAGAAGGTTTGGGGATGGATGCTGTTTCCGCTATGGAGTGGGAAATCGGGAACAGGAACATCGGGCTAAGAGTTATGGTTAGCAATGAGAGTAATTTCTGTCTAAGCATAACCAAATTTACAGTTTTGTCAAATCAACTACCCACAATTTAACCGCTTTGGGTGATTGCGGGTAGTGTAACTTTTGAAGTACCTAAGTTGATTATTCTCCAACTCCTGGTAGCCTGGGATGTTGGGCTGAGTATCTGGCGACTAATTTGGATATTTCCGGGTTATAAAGTCGCAGATAGTTCCAATAGTTACCGAAGACTTGGCGGACGTAATTTCTGGTTTCATTGAAAGGAATGGCTTCGACAAACTCATCTGGATCTTGAGTGGGGAGTGTGCGCGTCCATTTGGAAACGTTACCGGGGCCAGCATTGTAACTGGCGATCGCTAACATGGAATTATTCCCGTATTCCTGATGGGTATAATCTAAATACCATGTCCCCAGCATGATGTTATCGTTGGGGTTTTCTAAGTCAATGGTTTTGGGGTCTAAGGAAATCTTAGAAGCTATCCATTGCCCTGTAGCTGGCATGACTTGCATTAAACCAGTAGCCCCAGCAATAGATTTAATTTTTGGTTCAAATCGTGACTCTTGACGCATCAGCCCCGTTACCAGTAAGGGGTTAAGTTGTCGTTCAGATGACCATTTCGCGATTTCTCGCAGGTAGGGAAAGGGGTAACGGGCTTGCCAGTAGGTAATTTGTTGGCTTAATTCCTGATATTGGGCTTGTTCTTCTGGTGTTTCTCTGTCTTCTAATTTCGAGATAATGCCAATACCGGAGAGATTTTCACCCCGTGCTAGACGCATTAAGCCTTCCGTAAATTGCTCGGCGACTGTCGGCTGCTGTTTATTGGTATATTCTGTCTCCCATTGCAGCCACGCATCACGGTCTTGACCAAGCAGATATAATTCTTTGAAAGTGACAGAACCAGCCAATGGTACAGGTCGCTGGTGTGGAACTACTTCTGGGTTGAGTTGGCGGATATTGTTAAAGTCACCGACATTCAACCCCAACAGATTTGCTGATCGCCAAGCATAGTAAGAGTGAGGAAAATAGCCCACCACATACTCATAAGCTTTTTTAGCTTCTTCTTCTTTACCTAGGTTGGTTGCCCATTTGCCCACCCAAAAACCGGCTCTGGGAGCTAGAATATGATTTGGGTTTTCGGTGACAATTGGTCTTGCCCATTTCCAAGCGGCGGCATAATTTCTAGCTTTGGCTTGTTGTTTGGCATTTTTCCAGCGATATTCTGCGGCTTCATCAGATTTACCGTACTGGGTGAGCAGTAATTCCCAGGTTTGTTGGGCTGCTTGTTGATTATTGAGGGCTTGGAGAATTTCGGCTTTTTTTTCCAGGGCTTGACTAGCTTGCTGTGGAAACTTGGCAATTACTTGGTCAAGATAAGGTATGGCATCTTTGCGGTTTGTTGTCATTTCCGCTAGACGTATTAAGCCTGTACCTGTTTCTTTGGCCTCTGGAAATTGCTGTATGAGTTGATTATAAGTGGCGATCGCTGTGTCTGTGTCTTTACCACCCACTTGCAACCCCCGCGCCGTGCGGTAAAGGTTACGTGCTGTTTTCGGTGCTTTGGCGTAAGCCGCCGCCGCTTTGCTAAATTGATTATTTTCCCAGTAAGCTGTGCCAATAATTTCCCATGCTTCTGGTTTGAGGTTGGGCTGTTTGCTCAGTTGATCTAACACCCCGACTATACCGGGTTGATGATGGGCATATTGAGCCAATATTAATTTTAACTGCGGCTGGTTGGGGTTCTCTTGCAACCGCTTTCTGATAATTTCCCAGGTGAGGGGATGGGAAGGAAATTGAGCGATCGCTGTATCATGTAGCTTGGGTTGGGCAATGAGATACTTGGCTTTTACCGCCGCCGCTTCCTTGGGATAATCTTTTAGTACCTTTCGTCTGAGATCAGAAGCTTTACCATCCTCTCCCAACATATCCTGGGCTTGGGCTTGTTTCAACAAAATATAAGGTGCTAAGGCTGGATAATCTCTTTCTAGCCCTGTGAGTAATGAGAGTGCTTTTTGCGCTTGCTTTGTATCGATATAATCACTCGCCAACAGATAACGCGCTCGTTCTCTGTCTGGTGAACGTCCATTTTTGACGATGGCTTCTAATTGTGCGGCTCGCTCTGGGGGGGCTTGTGTTATCAGTGGAAACACAGCTGATTGAGCCTTGGTAGCTTCAGTTAGCTGTTCAGGCTGCTGAGTTTGAGACACATTCAGCCATTCGCCCAAGGATTTGCCGATTTGCGGTGCTGACACCATCGCCCCAGCTGAAAAAGCAAACAGTGCCGCACCTGCAATGATAGTAATTGGTTTTTCTTGTAATTTCTTCAGCATGAATACTCGCTGAAAAGTTGCGATGAATTTCTTGCAACTCTAGCATTCTTTACCATAAGTGTAATCATCTTTTAACTAGAGATTTCTTATTTTCTAAAAAATTCGCCCAAACATCGATTATAGCGTGATTGGGATGGTGCTGGTAAAGCACAATTTACGTGATGACATCCATCTACAGAATGTGTTGTGTGAATACTGTTCAAAAAGTTTTAGTGGGGAATTAGATTTTAGATTGAACAATCTAAAATCTAAAATTGTTCTGTCTCCGTTGTCTAGCTTTAACGCAAATTAGCGGGTATTTCTGTGGGTATCACCCAATAGTAAATGGTTCTGCCATCAACTTGCAGGGTTTTTTCTGGTTTCCACTCACCCATATTGAAGGCATGGGAGACAACCCTAGTACCGGGTTTTAGTTCTTTAAATAGTTTAGGGCGCAGTTTGAGATTGATATCAGGCAACAGATAAAGTGTAACTACTGTTGCTTCACTCAAGTCAGTATTGAACAAGTCTTGTTGAACAAACTGCACCCTATCTGTTACTTTTGCATTCTTGGCATTGGTGTTAGCCTCTTGAATGCGTTCTGGATTAATATCTATTCCTACACCTCTTGTCCCGTATTTTTGAGCAGCTGTAATTACAATTCGTCCGTCACCACTACCCAAGTCATAAAGAACATCATTTTTATTTACCTGGGCTACCTCTAACATCGCATCTACTACTGGCTGAGGTGTTGGTACGTAAGGAACATCAGCAGGACGTTCTTGGGGTTTGAGGGGAACTTGTGCTTGAGTTTCCCCTGCTAAAGTCGGTGCAGAAGGTTGTGTTTGGGCTTGTAAATCCTGTTGTGGGGTTGTGCAACCAGCAAGTCCCACACTAGCAATACTCACTCCTGTCACCAACAAAAGCAGGATTTTTGGCAATGTCATAGTTTTCTCCAATGTCTTTGTTTGAATTTTGTAGCCAGTTCCCCAACGGATGTTGAATTACTTACGCCCTAGTTTGGTGGTAACGATTCCAAATTAAAAAAGGAATACCGGCTGCTACTACCAAAACACCAACTAATGCGCCTACATTGGTATAAACTAAGCTGGAGTAAAGTAAGTAGCCGCAAACTAGACAAAACAGCAAAGGTGTCAGGGGATAAAAAGGCACTCGAAACGGTCGGGGAATATCTGGGTCACGGTGGCGTAATACTATTAGGGATATGCCGGAAAGCAGAAAAAAGAACCAAAATACCGGGGCGGTGTAATCCACCATTGTTTCAAACCCTTTGCGGGTAAATGTGCCTAATAAAACCAGTAATAGAGCGATCGCCGCTTGTACAAGTAAGGCAGAGGTGGGAGTGCTGGGGCGTTGTTGCCAGCGTCCCATAAAACCAAACAAGGAAAAATCTTGTCCGAGAGCGTAATTAGTCCGAGAACCTGTAAAAATAGTGGCGTTGAGCGCGCCTAAAGTACAAATGGCAATCAAAACGCTAATTAATAACGCTCCCGGTGCGCCCCAAATCGAGCGCATTAAATCTGCGGCTACGGCTTCTGATTTAGCCATGTTGCCTAACCCCAAGCCTCGCAGGTAAGCCCAGTTGATCAGCAAGTAAATAGCTGTAATAATGCCAATACTCCAAAATAGCGATCGCGCCATGTTACGCCTTCGGTTTTGGATTTCGGCTGATATGTAAGCCGCTTCGTTCCAACCTCCATAAGACAGCAACACAAACACCATAGCCAGCCCCCAAGAGCCAGAGGAAACAGACTCGCTGGGAATAGGACTGGAACTACCAGTTACACTCAGCCCCAGTATCACTACTAATAACAAACCTAAGACTTTGGCCAGCGTTAGTAAATTTTGTGTCCACTTCCCTTGCTGCAAACCTACAATATTCAAGGCTGTAAATACAGTAATTGCGACTGCTGCATATACAGCCGATGAAAATGTACCTAGTCGCCATATTTGAGTAGCATAGTCACCAAAGACAAATGCTAACAGAGTAATAGAACCCGTCTGAATCACCATCAGCCGCGCCCAGGCAAATAAAAATGCAATTACTCTTCCAAACGCCCGTTTCAGATAATAGTAAACACCACCAACATGAGGATAGGTTGTTGTTAACTCTGCATAGCACAATGCACCAATAATAGAGATTACGCCACCAGCTAGCCACAACAGCAGTACAGCAATATCACTACCTGCTTGATTTGCTACCAATGCAGGTGTTTGAAAAATACCTGCACCGATGACAATACCTACAATTAAAGCAACTGCATCTGGTAAAGTTAACAGTGGCTTAGGTGCTGCTACATCTGTTGTCTGTGTCTCCTCAAGTCTACTGTATTCCTGATGTCTGCTCACATTAGCTCCTTACGAGTCTTTTATTTCGTGACAAATCATCCCCACTCGTAGTAAATGCTCATCAAATGGAGAATACGATTGTGCAGCTATGACAATTGTTAAAATTTATCTTCAGAGATAAATATAACAATAAAATGACGCATATTTAAGAATATTTAAATTTCAAGCTTAGGGAAATTTATAGTTATTAAAATAATTATTCATGGGAAAAATAATCTACTAATTTCTGGTATTATTACGACCACCATTAATAGACTATAAATTCAATAACAAATTATTGACTCATACCAATTTTGTATAACGTTGCATAGAATTATCAAATCAATTGATTTATCTGCATTCATCCGCGTTCAATGATGCTTGATATTTGATTCTATCCAGGTTCATATTAATTTGGTATTAGTCATCAAGTAATCTATAAATCATCGAAAATATTTCCTGATTTGCTGTATTTTTCGCTACTAACATTTATCTCATCGTTGATGTTGGTATCGATTTTCTGGATTTAATTGTATAAAAACTCACTAAATACTGCATCTGCCATTAGTAGGATGTTTCTTTGACTAAAGTCGTAGTTCCCTGAAAATTGAAATCAATCTCACCGAGCATAAAACCTAGTTCAACCATGCCGATGTTTTAGTATCTACCACTGGGTAGAAGTAGAATATCTACTACTTCACCTACCACTAAACCCAAAGTAGCTAAAACTGTGATTACCCAAAATGAATATCGTCTGTTGAAGCCAGCAAAACGCATTTCTAAATCAGCTAAAAGTGTACTGGCTACAGGTATCAGCAACAGGCTAAATAATAATGACCAAGTTGCCACTAAAGCAATTGATATGCTTAAAAATAAAATGACTACTAATGTCTGAGAACCAAAGGCCACCAAATGTTCTAACCAAGAAATACTTTTGCGAACTATCGTGAGAGCAATAGTGACAATAAATGCTCCTACTAACCAAATAATGTGATGTGCAGCCAGATACCATCCTAAAACAGCATAAGCCAGCCAGAGTAGGACTAGCGGTATCATCGGTGTTTTTTGATGCGATGGTAAATTTATATTTGCCATACCTGGTCACAAGGTGAAGATGAGGATTGATTATTTGGTGAATGGGAATTAGATATCAGAACTTTTCTAGAGTTGAAACACACAAAACTCTATTTCTAGTCCTGACACATTGCCAATGCTACTACTTTTACATTTCAGGTTTAGCAAATTTTTTGTCTAAATACTCGATTACCAAGGAAAAATTAAGTATATTTATGTGAATTTTTATAATGAGTTAGTTAATAGAGAAATGGCGACGGTTGAGGAGAATTGTGGCTGAGTTGTCGCTAACTCTAGAAAGCAGAGAGGACTAAAGTCCTCACTACCAACAAAATTATCAGTCTGTTAAACTGACTGTAAAGCTGTTTGCGCTTCAGTGGCGATCGCTTCTACTTGATCATTGGCCATAGTCTCTAAAATAGATTTCGCTTCTGCACCACCTAAGCGAGCTAAAGCCTGTGCAACTCTGTAACGGATTTGCCAATCTGGGTGATCAGCATAAGGTTGTAACAGGGGAACAGCTTTGATATCTCCCAACTCACCCAAAGAACTAATTGCCGCAGTTTGCACTAATTCCACATCAGAGGAGAGTGCTTGTTGAAGTAATTCAAATGAACGCGGATCTCCTAGTTCCCCTAGTGTAGCAATAATACTGAATTGTACTAACCATTCAGAGGTTGTATTGTACAGTTGTTGCAAATCCTCAAAAGCAGCTTGTAGTTTTAACGCTCCCAAACAATCGGCGGCGGCGGCTTGCACATCCGCCTCTGGATCTTTGAGTAAACCACGTAATAACTGTAAAGATAAGTTTAAGTCCTGAGTGCCGAGAGTATCGAACTGACTCACGGCTGAGTACCTGACACGGGAATTGCTATCAACCATAGCAACTTGAATTAATTCAAAAGCAATTGTCGGTTCTAAGTCACGGATTTGATTCACAGCACGTAAGCGATCGCCCAAATCATCAGAACTAAGCGATTCTCTTACAGACTCAGGAGTTATACTCATCTAAAATATCCTTTCTCAAAGTTTCAACCCAGTCAACCATCAACAGTCCCCAGTCAATAAAATCAGCCTTGTTGGTTTGACTAATGACTAATGACTAATAACTAATGACTAATGACTAATAACTAATCTTGACTAGCAGCCATTGCCCGGATAATGTCACCACGGGTAAGGATACCAATTACTTGTCCTGTACTATCTAATACAGGTAAGCGGTGAACACTGCGATCGTGCATTAGTTGCGCTGCTTGTTTTACAGTCTTGTCGGGAGTGATAGTCACAGGATTTTTACTCATGACTTCCCCAACGGTTTGTCCTAACGCTTTGTGTAAATCGCGTTCATAAGCCGCAGGATTTTTTAAATAGATGACACTATCCAGAAACATAATGTAAGCTGGCGGCGTTACACCAGTTTCTTGCCACATCAAATCAGTTTCTGAGATAATGCCTACCAATTTACCGACATCATCTACAACAGGTAGTCCACTAATACGTTTTTCTGCCAGAATTTCGATAGCTTCTGCCAGAGGAGTTTCTCGCCGGACAACAATTGGCTGAGAACTCATTATATCGGCAACGGTTTTAGGCATTGGCTTGCTTAACCTTTGATCACGGTCTCTGCCAATATTGTAAAAAATTAGGTAACTCAACCTAATGCAGTTAATACATTGTTACGGTATTGGGGATTGGGGAAGGTTGACTGTTGACGGTTGAACGCCAGTTGCTTTGAGTCTGGCTACCGAACGCACTGGCTCCTGTTGATTGGGTAACAGTTCTTCTCCCCTGCCTCAAGAGCCTCCCCTACTCCCCCTACTCCCCTACTCCCCTAGACTGTACTTCTTTTCAATGCAGCAATAATCTGAGTATTTGCTTCGGGGAAAGCAAACTGTTCTAATTCGTCTAAATTTACCCAGCGCACTTCATCACACTCTAAAGGTTGGGGAACACCTTCAATGAGGCGACAGTGATGTACTGTTAAGGTGACACGCAAATGAGTATAGGTGTGATCAATCGTCATCAGATGTTCTCCTACAGCAATCACGATTCCTAGTTCTTCGTAAATTTCCCTTTTGATACACTCTTCCACAGTTTCGCCTGGCTCGATTTTGCCACCAGGAAATTCCCACAAACCGCCCATTACTCCTTGCTGACGACGGCGATCAATTAAAATTTGCTGCTGCTCGTTCCAAATGACGGCTACACCGATAATTTTGTGAGGTGGTGGGGTGGTTTGGTTCATAAGTAGTTGTCTAAATTGATTTGTGGAGATATCAGGACTTACGCAACTGGCACATTAGTAGGGTGCGTCAGATGTTGAAAATCTGTGATTTTTGACCCAATTATCGCTGCTGACGCACCCTACACGAGACTTTGATGATGACATTTGCGTAAATCCTAGTGATAAAACTCTTGACTATTGACCATTAACCATTGACAATTGACTATTGACTATTGACTAATAACAAAACTCGGCAGATTGATTTAACATCTACCGAGTTTACTTTTTTTTACAATATAAACTTTTTTCAACTTATCTCAACGTGTAATCTAAAATTTCAACAAAGACAAGCAGCGTTAGCTTGCTCTACTTTGCCACTAAATGCAGCTAACGCATGACTTATGGGTTGATGAGTCGTTTAAGGTCTGTTATGCAGAGTCTTTGTGAAAGGTACGTTTGTTGAATCGGTGAGCGACGATGTTGAAATCCTATTCGCCGTCGCTGTTATGGCTTTCCGCACCTTGTAATACCATTTCAAAGTTCATTCTTTGTTCGGCGTTGCGTAAGAAGTAACCGCTCATCATTGCGGATGCTAACAAACGTCCCAAGTTTTCCCGATTGGTGGTAATAGTCACATCAAAATGTTCTGAGGGCAGATGTCCCAACATTCCTATGATGTTGCGTTCCATTACCTGAAATACTTCAGGTGAGCTAGGTTTGGATAGCTGGTTAACTGTCTCTGGACTTAATGACTTGACATACTGCCACAGTAAATTACTGGTTTCTGACTCACCGTTCAAGAATTCGGAAACTCGATTATTAGATTGATTACTCAATTTATACCTCCTGTAATACCTCTGGTGACGGTAGTGTTAACGAATTAGTATATTCAAATCTGTTCTTTACTTGACTTAACAGCTTAATTAGTGTTCCTGTCAAATAATGTAACAAGTTCATTCGCTACAGGAAGTCGGTGTAACCGTACAGCTACCGGGGGATTTTCACGACAGGGGACTCTCTTGAGGCAGGGGGAGAAAAATCCCATCCCCAATGACTAATGACTAATGACTGATGACTAACTTGCCAAATACTCATCCATGTTGGCTTTAGATTTACGCAGTTTAGTTAAAGCTTCTCTCTCGATTTGTCTGACTCGTTCCCGGCTAATGTTGAGGATTTCACCAATTTTTGCTAGGGTTAAAGCTTGTCCATCCATTAAACCAAAGCGGAGTTTAATCACTTCTTTTTGTTGTGGGGTGAGTTGCTCCATCAGGCGTTCTATGTCATAGGATAGGGACGATTGCATGACAAACTCTTCGGGAGACGCACCGGGATCTTCTAGCATTTCTCCGAGTTCGGTGTCGTAGTTATCCCCTAAACGCAAATCTAAGGATAAGGGTAGACGCGCTTTTTCTAAATACTCTCTTACCTGCTTAGGTGTTAGTTCTAATTCATTGGCTAGTTCTGATGCGGTGGGCGCGCGTCCTAGTCTTTGCGATAGCTGGCGTTGTGCTTTTTTAATTTTGTTGAGTTTCTCTGTAATGTGTATGGGTAGGCGGATAGTCCGGGCTTTTTCGGCGATCGCTCGCGTAATCGCTTGGCGAATCCACCAATAAGCATAGGTGGAAAATCTATACCCTTTTGTGGGATCAAACTTCTCTACACCCCGTTGCATCCCAATACTACCTTCTTGGATTAAGTCCAATAAATCGACGTTGCGTTTAATGTACTTTTTGGCAACGGATACTACAAGCCGCAAGTTGGCTTCTACCATTTTGCGTTTCGCAATCTCACCATCCGCGATCGCTGTGTTGAGTTCTTGTATATCTAACTCAGCTGCTTGTGCCCATTCTGCCATCGTCGGTTGACGACCCAACTTTTCGGCTAAATCCTCCCGGACTTCCTGCAAACTGGTAGAACGCTGCACCTGTTTGCCATAAAAAATTTCTTCTTCGTGGGTTAAGAGTGGTACTCGACCAATCTCACGTAGGTAACTCCGCACGAGGTCTGTGGCTGTCTGAGCGGTCTTCATGGCGCTACTCTTTGGTAATGATGGACTGGTTGGTAGGGTCATTAACTGAATAGATGCTCTTTGCCGGTACTACCCAGTTCAACTGGGATTGATTATCGTTTGCAATTTATATACTCGATGACTTCAACTGCTACATCAATCCACGGTGGTCTTTAACTGCTAGAGATTACAGTTATTTGTCTGTCTGCTCAAGTATCTACGGTTAGAGAAAATGTATTAAGTAAAACATTTTTGATTTTAATCTTTGTTAAAAATTGTAACATTTATGAGAAAAAAAAGGGGCAAATGCAAATAAAAATTTCTCGGCACAGAGTCTAGATACTTATTTTGATACTTATGTACTAATAAGATAGTACATCAGTTCGGAAACGGAAACACCAGTTTTCTGAGAATTGAACTGGTAGGTAACAGAGAATGAAAGGGACTCTTAAGTTGTGGTTGGGGACTCCTTGCTGCGCTCTGTGGATCAACAGGTCAGGTATTTTGTTGTTGTGGCTGGTGTACGCCAGTAGTTCCTCATCTAGCTATTGGACTGATGATTGCTTTTGATTGCGATGGGTGGGAGAAGTTGCCGCAGAGAGTGATGACTTCCTCATATTTGTTAAAATATCGCAATAAAAACCATAATGTTTTTTCTATAATAATTACTTAATTTTCCTTGTAAATACTGCTTTGTGTAGATTCTAGGGGATTGGGGATGGGAAGGGACTGGGGACTGGGGGCTTGATTTTTCCCCTCCGCTTCCTCCGCTCCCCTGCTCCCCTACTTCCTAGACTGTCGAGCAGTATTCTTGGATTACTTTTACGTCCAAAGTGGTATTTTGCAGAGAACGGATAGCGGCGACAGTGGCTTTAGCTCCGGCGATGGTGGTGATGATGGGGATTTTGTAAGCTAAACCTGTGCGGCGAATTAATTTAGCATCAGTTTGGGCTTCTTCCCCAGAAGGTGTGTTAATAATCAGTTGGATTTTCTGATTTTTAATCGCATCAATGACGTGGGGGCGACCTTCGTGCAGTTTCAGCACTAACTCTACATCCAAGCCTTGTTCTAAGAGGACTTGGCGTGTACCAAAGGTAGCCATGACTTTGAAGCCTAAATCAATAAATTCTTTCACTACAGGAACAGCTAAGGCTTTATCGCGATCGCTCATGGAAACGAAGACTGTTCCTGTGAGTGGTAAACGCTCTCCAGCACCTAATTCTGCTTTGGCGAAGGCGCGACCAAAGTCGCGGTCTATGCCCATTACTTCACCAGTTGAGCGCATCTCTGGCCCTAATATTGTATCAGTACCAGGGAATTTATTAAAGGGCAACACGGCTTCTTTTACCGCAATGTGAGCGGGGATAACTTCTTGAGTGAAATTTAATTCTTCTAAGGTTTTCCCCGACATAATCAAAGATGCTAATTTCGCCAGAGGTACACCTGTCGCTTTCGATACAAAGGGAACTGTGCGAGAAGCACGGGGGTTAGCTTCCAAAATGTACACTTGGGGCGAATAACTGTTAGCACCGACGACAGCAAACTGAATATTCATCAAACCGACTACAGACAAAGCTTTTGCTAGTTGTACAGTCCAAGTGCGGATTTGAGTCAGCACGGCTGGCGGTAGGGAAATAGAAGGCAGAGAACAAGCCGAGTCACCTGAGTGAATTCCTGCTTGTTCGATGTGTTCCATGATGCCACCAATCACGACTCGCCCGGTATGGTCGGCGATCGCATCTACATCAACTTCGATGGCGTTTTCCAGGAACTTATCAATTAAAATCGGGTGTTCTGGTTCTACCTGTACTGCAAAGGTCATATAACGTTCTAATTCTGCATCAGAGTAGACGATTTCCATCGCCCGTCCCCCTAACACGTAACTAGGACGTACCACCACCGGATAACCAATGCGTTTAGCCACAATTAACGCATCTTCATAACTGCGGGCAATGCCATTTGGTGGTTGAGCAATATTTAATTCTTTGAGAATATGCTCAAATCTTTCTCTATCTTCGGCGGTGTCGATAGAATCAGGGGATGTTCCCCAAATCTTGGTGGTGAGTGGGGATGATGCTGTGTCTAATCCCTTCAAATACTCCTGTAGCGGTACGGCTAACTTCAGTGGTGTTTGTCCACCAAATTGAATGATTATCCCTTGGGGGTTTTCCGCTTCGATGATGTTGAGGACATCTTCTTTTGTTAACGGTTCAAAGTAGAGGCGATCGCTAGTATCATAATCGGTAGATACTGTCTCCGGGTTGGAGTTAACCATAATCGTCTCATACCCTGCATCTTTGAGAGAGTAGGCGGCGTGACAACAACAATAGTCAAACTCAATTCCTTGACCGATGCGGTTCGGCCCGCCTCCTAAAATCATCACCTTGGGCTTGCTGGTGGGCAGCACCTCGGTTTCTGCTTCGTAAGTTGAGTAGTAATAGGGTGTGAAAGCTTCAAACTCCGCCGCGCAGGTATCGACAGTTTTGTAAACGGGGATGACTCCTAGCTGTTTGCGGTAGGCGCGGACTTCATCTTCGGTGGTTTTGGTGGCAAAGGCAATCTGGCGATCGCTAAATCCATCTTGTTTGATAGCATACATTTGCTCTTTTGTCAACTGTTGCAAAGGTGTGCGTTTGAGGAATTTTTCCACCTCTAACAGTTGCTGCATTTTATCTAAGAACCAAGGGTCAATGCCGGTGAGTTCGTAGATTTCCTCACTACTAAGTCCTAGTTGCAAAGCATGACGCACCGCAAAAATCCGGTCTGGGTTAGGTGTGCGTAACAAGGCGCGAATTTGTTCACCACTGGGTAATTTTTCGGCTTTGTCACAACCCCAACCAGCGCGCCCAGTTTCCAGGGAACGCAGGGCTTTTTGAAAGGATTCGTTAAAAGTTCTGCCTATGGCCATTGCTTCGCCGACGGATTTCATTTGGGTAGTCAGCACTGGTTCAGAACCGGGGAACTTTTCAAAGGCAAAGCGGGGGATTTTGGTGACGACGTAATCAATGGTAGGTTCAAAGGAAGCGGGGGTTTTCTTGGTGATGTCGTTGTTAATTTCATCCAAGGTGTAACCTACCGCCAGTTTCGCCGCCATCTTCGCAATTGGGAAACCTGTAGCTTTGGAAGATAAGGCGGAACTGCGAGAAACACGGGGGTTCATTTCAATGACGACGACATCCCCATCCACCGGGTTAACAGCAAATTGGATGTTAGAACCACCTGTTTCTACGCCAATCTCGCGGATGATTTTAATCGCCATGTCCCGCAACCGTTGGTATTCTTTATCGGTGAGGGTTTGGGCTGGTGCAACGGTGATTGAATCCCCGGTATGAATTCCCATTGGATCAAGGTTTTCGATGGAACAGATAATGACGACGTTATCTGCTAAGTCGCGCATGACTTCCAATTCGTATTCTTTCCAGCCGAGGAGGGACTGATCGATGAGAATTTGGGAAACGGGACTGGCATCAATCCCGACTTGCGCCATTTCCTCGAATTCTTCTTGGTTGTAAGCGATACCGCCACCCGTCCCACCCATTGTAAAAGCGGGGCGAATAATTAACGGATATGTGCCGATGCGCCGGGCGATCGCTTTGGCTTCTTCTAAAGATGAGGCGGTACCACTGGGACACACTTTTACCCCAATCTTGGCCATTGCATCGTTGAATAGTTTTCGGTCTTCGGCTTTTTCAATCGCGTCTAACTTTGCACCAATCAATTCAACGTTATATTGATCTAAAACGCCATTTTTCGCCAAAGCGACAGCTATGTTTAAGGCTGTTTGTCCGCCCATTGTGGGTAATAAAGCGTCTGGACGTTCTTTAGCAATGACTTTGGCGACTAATTCCGGTGTGAGTGGTTCTATGTAGGTGCGATCGGCTGTATCTGGGTCGGTCATGATGGTAGCTGGGTTAGAGTTTACCAGTACGACTTCATAACCTTCTT
This sequence comes from Anabaena sp. CA = ATCC 33047, assembly GCF_963870205.1. Lineage (NCBI taxonomy): Bacteria > Bacillati > Cyanobacteriota > Cyanophyceae > Nostocales > Nostocaceae > Anabaena > Anabaena sp. CA = ATCC 33047. Next base: position 89,728 of record NZ_CAWMSA010000003.1, read on the forward strand.
CGCGCAGGGCTTTACAGGCTTGAGTACCAGAGTAGTCAAACTCACAGGCTTGACCAATGACTATAGGGCCAGATCCTAATAACAGTATCTTCTTGAGGTCTTGACGGCGAGGCATAGTTGTTGCTTTAGGGTTACGAGAATATAAATCCTGATTATTTTAAGGTTCTTTCCTGGCACTCATGTCGTTTATTATCAAAGTTTTCCACGTTTGATCATAGACAAGGCAAAAACCGGGATGGGGAGATAGTAGTAGCTAGCCAGGAACTTGCTTACTCTCTTTTACCAGCATAGATGCTGCTACGGTCGGTTTTATACTGAATTTATGCGCTGGCTGTGACAAATTACTGGCGATCGCGAGAAATTACCTTCACCAACATATCTTTTTGTATTGATTTTTTCATCAACCCATACTCTTTACTAATTATTTGATTTCTTTAAGCGTTAATTTCAAACATTCTCAATAAACTGACGCTTAAGTATTGTCATTTTGGCGTGTAAAAGCTTTTACGTCATCAATAAATATAATTAAATCTATAGTTTATAGTTAAGAATAAGTTAAGAAGAAATCAAGGATTAATCTTGATAATTTAGTAAATTGATATTTATTGTCAAGATACTTGAAGAGCAATTTTAGATTTGTGGCGATGAAAATATTCAGCTAAATGAAAAATGGCTGAGAGTATTAATACCCTCAGCCATTTGTAATCAGATTTTCAGATTGAGTTCTATCAAGATGTTTTACATCTACAAATAGATAGAATTTCCATCATTTCAAGATTAATTCTGAGCAGGTTGAACAAAACCCAAAGTTAAGCTATCTTTAGCCAGGAAGTGAGCTAAATGATAAGCTCTTTCTTCGGTTTTTAAGAGAATCTTTTCGTACATATAGCGTGTACCACGGTCGCCCAAACTCTCAGCCTGAGCCGCTTGGCGACGGATAACGTTGATGATCGCCTGTTCTGCTGCCAGGTCATTTTCGAGCATCTGGCGGCTGGAATAGACACCATCAGATTCTGGTTCAAAACAAGTTAATTCTGCCAACTTGCTAAAACTAGCTGCTGGTACACCACCTAATCCATTCAAGCGTTCGCCAATTTCATGGATATGGTCTTGAACGTCTTTATAGCTGTCATTGAAAAAATCATGTAGTGAATAAAATTCTGCACCTTCAACCACAAAATGATGTTTTTGGTATTGCAAGTACAGAGCTTGAAAACTAGCTATAACAACGTTTAATCCTTCTGTTACTGGAACGGTGACACTGCGATCTAGTAACACAGGATTGTCGTAAACCTCGCCAAAGTTTTGTAATAGAGTTTGTGTATCAGCCATTGTTCCCCTCGCTTTTGGACAGTCTTACTTGCTAACTGTTTAGTTTCTACATATTAACACTTTAAACATAAAAACAAGAGCTAAAATTATCGCAAAATTTTAATTTTGATTCTGTGAATTGCAAACTTTACTCATTAATTATTTCTGTGTATATAACTTGAAGTTGCTACTTTCTTTTTTGAGAAAAAGGAATTACTCTCAACTGTTGTGTTTCCTGTCTGAAGTGAGTGTTCACTATCAAAATAGGGAAAAATTCTCATTATTTTCTGGGATATTGTCAAACACCACACTACCCAGGTTCAAAGCTGGGATAGCAGCAAAGTTCCTGTATAGAGTCTGTTTCCCCACGTCTAGTTACACCAACTGTAGGGGTTTAGCATTGCTAAACCCCTACTTCCGTTAATTTCAGGAGTTTTACGCCCTCTAAACCAGGAAAACCCGTCCTAGCATCCAATCCCTTCTTCATCTGTCTGTTGAGTAATCAGCAAGTTATTTCAAGATTTTGCAAATTTTTTTCAAAACTAAATGAGAAAAGTTTGCACTTAAGGTATCCTAGGATTAGAGGTTGCTTCCTCAAAGATTTTTGAGACTAGGGAGCGATCGCTAGATAGTTACTGCAAATTAGTCGCACTTTGAGGGCTAGTTACTTGAAATCTTTTAGTTCAGAAGCCAAACAAAAGTACCTTGTAGAAGTGAATTGGATAGATCGATGGCAGGTTTACCAACGCTTACAAGAGTTAGAAATTCCCTGTAGCTGTCAAACTAATCAGCCTTTGAGTGTGGAAATTAACACTCCTACCGCCGCCACTCAACTCTGGAGTGTGATTCGAGAATTCACAGCCTCGCGCCAAGAAAAAATTTCAACTCTCAAATCTAGTTGGCGAATTCCCTACCGACATTCAGATAGGGGATAGCCACTCAAGTTATTCACACCATCTCAATTAATAAATCAGAGTTAAAAATAGGTAAAAGAATATGGGTGTATTCCACAAGGCAGCAGCATCAGACTTTTGTATTGAGGGTAGATTTATCGATTTTGTTATTGAAGATGGTTATAAGCTCAAAGGCTTGTTACTAGGGACTTATGATGGTGAATGCTACGTTAAACTGGCTAAACATTTAAGGTTTACTTTTGACTGGCGTTTACCCCCTGGAACTTGGTTGCAAGTGGTTGGTAAAGTCAAACATGATGCCAAGAGTGGTAAAACTAAACTGAAAGCGGAACAGGTAATGGCTGCTAAAACTGGTACATTAACACCAACGCCAGCACAACCAACTCAAACAAAACCAAGTAAGACTAAAGCCACAATTTTGGTGTGTCAAAAGTCTGACTGTATGAAGCGAGGCGGTAAGGCTGTTTGTCAAGCATTAGAGGCGGCGTTGAGCGATCGCGGTTTAGAAGACCAAGTTACAATCAAAGGTACTGGCTGCATGAAAAACTGCAAAGCTGGGCCGAATTTAGTCATGCCAGATAAAACCCGCTACAGTCGGATTCAAGCTGATCAAGTTCCCGCATTAATGAATAAACATTTTGCAGACAGCAATCGAGAACAACCTCAGCCACAATTCGTTGAAGCTGTTGCTCAAGCTTACTAACAAAAACAGGTCTGACGCAACAGGCATATTAGTAGGGTGCGTCAGATATCAAAAATAGGTTTATTGACAGCATTGAAACAGTCTGACGCACCCTACTGGCGTGGCAAGCCTTAAATGTTGCATTAAAACTCTCTTGTGGTGCAGGCTAGAAGCCCGCACCACAAGAACTATATTTTTGCACTACTTTAGCCTGTCCACGCCACTACAAATACTACAATTTTAGTCCTCAAACACAAAGGGCTAGAGCCGCTTACTACAAACTACATCGAATCTAAGCGGCGACGCAGTTGACTGCTAAAACTATCAATTACCGTCACCACTACTAACAGCACTAACATCATAGTGGTGGCTTTGTTATACTCAAACCCATCAATATAACTTTTCAACTGAAAGCCAATACCACCAGCACCTACCACACCCAAAACCGAAGCAGCCCGGATGTTATACTCAAACATCCATAAGGTGTAACCTAATCCTAAAGGTATGATTTGGGGTAGGATACCGTACTGGGCAATTTGTAGCCTCGATGCTCCCATCACTTGCAATGATTCTATGGAACGGTGGTCAACCGCCTCAATCGCTTGTTGATAAAATTTAGCTAGATAGCCGATGGTATAGATTCCCAATGCCAATGTACCTGCGGGCGCGCCTAAACCGGTAGCGGCGACAAAAATTAAGCCGAGAATAATTGAAGGCACTGAACGGACTGTATTTTGCAACAAATTGGCTAACCATTGCAGCCAACGAGGTGCAATATTATTGGCACTAGCTATAGCAATAGGTATAGAAATAATCGCGCCAATGGTAGTTCCCCATATAGACATCTGCACCGTTTCAATTAGTGCCTTAACTGCTATATCTATAACTGTGACATCGGGGGGAAATAACCGCGAGATAAAATCTGTAATATAAGGCCAGCTTGAACGCAATAGTCCAAAGTCTACGCTTAAACCTTGCAACGCCCAGCTATAAACTATGACCAAAATTAAGAAAATGAGTAAGGGAATCACCCAAGGGTAGCGTCGTAGGAGTTTTGAATGTAACGAGTAACTCATGATATATACTGAAATTGAACCTTTTAACTAACTCAAAACTCTTAAGTTTTAGTATTCATCGGCAGACGAGTTATATTTGGGCTTACCCTTACTCACGGAGAAACTTTAGCAAATTGTGCTTGCAAGTTATCGCAAACACCATCATAAACGATGCGTCCGGCATCCAAAACTATCGCTCGCTGGGCATATTTGGCAGCGATACCCAAATCATGCAAAACTGTAATAATTGTCAGACCATGCTGAGACTGCAATTCTGATAAAGTCTCCATCACTTGCTGACAGGCGATGACATCTAAGCCGGTGATGGGTTCATCAGCGAGGAGGATTTGCGGTGATTGGATTAACGCCCGTGCGATCGCAACTCTTTGTTGCTGTCCGCCACTGAGTTGGCTAGTCTTTTGATATGCTTGCTCTTTTAAACCTAATTGTTCTAATAAGTTTAAGGCTAAGGTGCGATCGCGTTTCGGAAACCCAAACAGTGTTTCCCAAGTGCTTCTGACTCCCAGTCTGCCACACAGCACATTGTCAATGGCTGACAACTGGGGAATTAATCCGCCGCCTTGAAATAACATGGCTACATCCTGGCGAATTTTGGGCAATGTAGGGTTTGTTACCTCTAAACCATTGATGCGAATTTCTCCGCCTTTTAATGGTACTAACCCGACAAGCGATCGCAGTAAAGTAGACTTACCCGCACCGTTGAGTCCTAGTAAAACAACAAACTCACCCCGGTTGATTTGGCAATTAATCCCGTTGAGAATAGGACGATGCAAAGATTCAGCATAGGCTGTCTCTAGGTTGTAACAATTTATTACACAATCATTCATCCTATTCCTCGGTCAATTTAATTAAATATATCTGGTAAAGACGCGGTTAATCGCGTCTTAATGAATAATTAAGGTTCAATTCCAACGCGCTTGAGAGCATCCTTCACTGGTGCTAAATGACGGTTATGATCTACTCTCACCAACTCTGTAGAATTATACAAGCTGCGTAGTAATTGATTATTTTGCGGCTGATTTAGCTTCAACATCGCATTAATGAGTTTTTCTCTGACTACGGCATTCACGTCATCATCGATCACGATACCGTGGGCAGGTACACCAGAGATTCTATGTAATACCCGTAACTTGCTGCGTTCTTCGGCGGTGATGTAGGGAGGAAACAGAGCATATTCTGATACTACAGCTACATCAGCTTGACCACGGACAACCGCTTGTAAAGCTTTACTATAGTTACCACCGTAAGTCATTTGGCCAAAGAAACCATCCATGCGATCGCGGTTAGGGACAAATCCCTGCTTCACCAATTCACCCACCGGGAAAATGAACCCTGAGCCAGAAGTGGGGGAAGTAAACGCCATTCTCTTACCCCGTAGTTGTTCTAGGGTACTTTTGGCATTATTTTTAGTTTGCAGAGGGCTATCTTTAGGTACAACAAATACTGAATGGTAGGTGAATCTACCTGAATAGTTTTCGCGGACTTCCGCTAAGTGTAAGCGAGCATTGGCGAGTTGTTCGGCTTTCAATGCAGGGCGACTGCTCAGGAAAGCCACATCAGCGCGATTTGCTCTCAAAGCTTCTACCGCCGCCGTGTCATCACCTATCTGTGCTTTAACACGAATTCCTGACTCTTTGGATAAGAATGCGGCTACAGCATTGGCTTTATTTTGCAAGTCTGTGGAATCGGAACGACTAGGAAAAACCATTGTCAATTCCTTCTGCCTGCGAGCCAGTAAGCGAGGTGCTTGTTGATTATAAATTGAATTAGCATTAGTCGGCTCTATTCCTCCCAAGGTGCTGACTGCTAAACCTGTTAGAGCAACAAATGTTGCTCCAGCACCCAACAAGCACTTTTTGCTCACACTCATTTCCAACTCTCCATTAAGAAGTATTTGCAGTATTTTTGCAAATTAATTTCATCTATCCCAAGGATAGAATCTATACCTTTTAGGAAAAAAAGTCAATAGTTATAGCGAGATGTCAGGTAAAAAATAATAATTTTCGTCACAGGGGCTAGTCTTCCGTATGATGTACCAATAATATGGTTATCGGTAAAATTAATTACAAAAACGGTGATAGCGATCGCTTGATGCTGACAGAGGACACGTATTAATCACCATTAACTCAATATTGCCATGCTAAAAAACCTACTTGGGCTTTACATACCTTTTTTCGTGGTAAGTATGATAGCGATGATTTTTTTGTTTCGTCATAACTGGAATCGTTTCGCCAAACTATACCGCACCCATGAGCCACCACCACCACATTTCTCACGTATGGAACGTGGTTCTGTGGGTTGGGTGTACTATAAAAGCACTTTAAATGTGGGTGTGAGTGCTAAAGGAATTTATCTGAGTGTTTTCCCGTTGTTTAGTTTTGGCTCACCACCGTTGTTAATTCCTTGGAGTGCAATTAGAAAAATTGAACCTGCTAATAGTTTGTTTATAGAGCGGTTTCAGCTATATTTAACCGAGCCAAATGTCAAGCTGATAATTCGCAAAGAAGTTTTAGAACCTGCTAAGGAATATTTAGCAACACAAGGTTTTGAATGGATTTAGCAGCTAATCAATGCCAGGGTGATACTCACAGAGTTAATCAAGGTTTAGTCTTGACTATTCCCGATTTACCCCATAAAATCTCGAATATCTCCAGCTACAAGCCCAACACAGGAATTCGGTAAATCATTACCAGCATGAGCAATAATTTTCAATTCTGCTTGGGGAATCAGTTGACTATAAGCCTGACTTTTAGCTAAGGCTTCAGGGGAATCTTTACCACCTTGTAAAATTAATACCGGAATTTCTAGTTGAGATAATCGACTGTGTAATAATTCTGCTTCTAGTTCTGGTTGTTGCCGTTGAAATAGTAATTGACACGCTGTGGGATATTGCAGCATAGTTTGGCGCATTTGCCAATCTTGTTGTATTGTTTCATGTAGACCAAAAAGTTGAGTGAAAAAACGCAGCGATCGCAGTATCTTAAAAAAGAGTGGCGATCGCTTCCATAACCTCCGCATTTTCTGCCAATAAGCTGCTTGCCCTGAAAATTGCACACCCTCTGGTGCTAGCAGAACTAACTTCTCAACTCGCTGTGCATACTTTAAGGCATAACTAGCCGCAATCCAACCCCCAAGAGAATCACCAACTAAGTGGACTTTTTCTAATTTCAAAGCTTGCAGAAACTCGGCTACACACTCTACTTGCACATCAATAGAGTAATGGATATTGGGATGCTCAGATTCTCCAAACCCTAATAAATCTGGTGCCAAGCAATGAAAGTCTTGAGCAAGCGACTCAATTACAGCTACCCATTGGCCGCTATCATACCAATTCCCATGTAAAAAAACTATGGGTGTCCCCTTACCAGATTCACGCCAGAATAATAGCCCTTGAGATAGTTTTCTCCGGGCGTTACGTAACAGTATATTCATTTTGATTTAAGGGTTTAAATTAGACAATTTAGCATTAATCTAAGTTGCTAATTCTAACCTAAAAATCCACATATTTTTTATGCTAATGTTGTCAAGCCATTCAAGTAGTCTTGTAGCTGGCGAGAGTGATCATGAGACATGGGTTCTTTAGGTAAAGCATCAACCGGGAATGCGCGGATTTCCATGACTTCTAATTTATCCTGAATTTCCATAGTTCCCTGAACTTCCGCTTCCACCACCACACAAATCGAGTGAATTCTAGGATCACGATCTGGCGAAGAATAAACCCCAACCAAACGCCTAATTTTGGTTAACTCTAGTCCAGTTTCCTCGACTAACTCACGGGAGACTGTAGTCGGGATATCTTCTCCCCAGTCTACCATGCCCCCAGGCAAAGCCCAAAGACCATCGTCACACCGTCGAATCAGTACAATTCTGCCATCAGGTAATATCGGTATAATACTCGTTCCCGTGATTGGATGACGAAAAATCATACCTAGTACAGTTGTTCCAATCCGCCACCAACTACGTGTGGATTGGACAGTAGCCGCAAACAAAGCAAGAAGGTTCAATCTGAAAATGTTTATATAGTGTTCTTTAATAACCTACCACTGGCATGAACTCAACTATGAAATCGTTGAATTTTGCCTTAAACAAATATGCTAGTGGTTTGATCATAGATTTTAACTATTTTTATTTAAAACATCAACTTTCCCATTCATCGATTTTTTCTACATGACATTGTATTGTCATATACATATAAATTCAATTAATTAATCTTTTATATAATCAGCGTCTCCAAACTAAAATCAGGATGAATATTCTCTAATGAAAAAATCCATTTCTCTAATTAGGGTTGGCTAAATCAACCTAAAACCCCAATAAATCAAGGGATTGAGACAGATAAAATCGGAAAAAGGTGTCAGGTTTTTTGCTCAGTCAGTGTCAAAAGCCTGTATTTGGGACTTCCAAATAAACAATATCCAAAATCTAGGGTGCGTCAGTACGAGAAACCCTAGTAGGGGCGGGTTTATAAATATTTTGAATTGCTCAACTAGGGTATTTGTGAACCCGCCCCTACCATACCAAGAAATATTCATTTAATTATTTTTACTGAAAATCAATAGATGCTCACCTGATATGGGTGTAGTAATTCAGTAAATTTGATGATTTTAAATTGAGATTAATCACACCAGTCTCAAACACTGTGATTTATTCTGCACTGTACAGAACTTACGCAACTGGCATATTAGTAGGGTGCGTCAGATATCAAAGATACGTTTATTGACAGCATTTCAACAGTCTGACGCACCCTACCAGACAATGATGATTGTGAATTCCTATTGACATTTTACATGGGAATAGGATATGATTGTATGCTGTTCAAAGCATATATAATTTCTAACTAGGCTAAAGCTATATCAATAACGTCAGTAGCTGATATTGTCTACAGAAAGCCTAGTTACTCTTTTTTGTTGTTTATTCATGAGGTGAACATGGCCAAGCGCCGTAACCCGAAAAAAGAAAAGGCGCTACGGAACCAGGCGTATGCCCGAAAGTTTCGTAAACGGACTACAACAGGAAAAATGCAGAGAAGGTTCCAGCAAAGACCACCTAAAGAAGAGGAAGATGAGGGCGCAGCAGCAGTTGATACTGAGTAAGCAGCCTACCCCAGTTCTAGTTCTTTAAGTGTTTTGGTTGACAAGGCGTACAAATGTACGCCTTAGTTTTTTGGCATTGGGCATCAAAAAGTTAAAAACCAAATAATGCTTTTGTGTTGACTTTTCGATCCCCAATTCCTCTACTCAGCAATTTGAGTGCGGGCTGCTACCAGTGCTGTTTTCACCTGGGTAAAGCCAGTACCACCGTAACTGTTGCGGGCGGCGACAACTGTACGCGGGGATATTGCTTGATAAATATCCTCTGCGAATGCTGGATGTAGTTGTTGCCACTCCTCTAGGGTTAAATCTTTTAAGAGTTTACCAGCAGCAATGCTGGTTTTGACGACTTTACCCACCAGATTATAAGCTTCTCGGAAGGGTACACCTTTGGCAGCTAGATAATCTGCCACATCGGTAGCGTTAGAAAAATCTTCCGCTACGGCTTCTGTGAGGCGTTGCGTCCGAAATTCTAAACCTTCGCGCAGCAAAATTGTCATTGCTTCTAGGCAAGCTTTGACAGTATTAACGGTATCAAATATACCTTCTTTATCTTCTTGTAAGTCTTTGTTATAGGCTAGGGGTAATCCCTTCATAATCACTAGCATAGCCTGGAGATGACCAAAAACTCGCCCGGTTTTGCCCCGTACTAATTCTGGCACATCGGGATTTTTCTTTTGGGGCATGATGCTGGAACCTGTGGCACAGCTATCTTTGAGGGTGATAAAACGAAACTCTTCCGATGCCCAGAGAATGATTTCCTCAGACAGACGACTCAGGTGAACCATAATCAGGCTAGCAGCACACAAAAATTCTACTGCAAAGTCGCGATCGCTCACTCCATCTAAGCTATTAGCATAAATCGCGTCAAAATGCAAGAGTTTAGCTGAGTAGTGGCGGTCAATAGGGAAAGTTGTCCCCGCTAAAGCACCACAGCCCAAAGGCGAAATATTCACCCGGCGATAAACATCTCCTAAGCGTTCCCAGTCTCGTTGCGCCATCTGGAAATAAGCCAAGAGGTGATGAGCGAGACTCAGGGGTTGGGCGCGTTGCAGGTGGGTGTAACCAGGAATCAGAGTTTCTACATTTTGTTCGGCGATATCGAGTAAAACTGCTTGAAATTCCCGTAATTGCTGTTTAATTTGTTGAATTTGGTCGCGTAGATAAAGTCTGGTATCAGTGCCTACTTGGTCATTACGCGATCGCGCCGTGTGGAGTTTCTTGCCCACATCACCGACAAGTTCCGTTAACCGCCGTTCTACAGCAAAGTGTACGTCTTCCGCATCAATACCGGGGTTAAATTTGCCTTGACGGTATTCTTGGCGGATTTGCTCTAAACCAGCAATTAGTTGCTCTCCCTCTGGTGGGGAAATAATCCCCGTATGCGCCAACATTTGGGCATGAGCTTGTGAGCCTGTGAGGTCGTATTCTATTAATTCTATGTCAAAACCTATACTAGCATTAAAACGAGCGATCGCTGGATGCAACGCTGATTCAAACCTCTGACTCCAAGTTTGTTTTTCCGTCATAGAAAATATTGGGTATTGGGGACTGGGGACTGGGGACTGGGGATTGGGGATTGGGGATTTGAAGGGATTGGAAGGGATTGGGGACTAAAAGGGACGCTTAAAGAATTTCTCCCTTGTCTACCTTGTCTACCTCATCCCCCTCATCTCCCTCATCTCCCACCCTGCGGGTGAATCCTACGGATACGCTACCGCGTTCGCGGTAGCGTCTCGTAAGAGAAGCAAGCTACATCTCCCTCATCTCCCTCATCTCCCTCATCCTCCTCATCTCCCCTACTTCCTACTCCCTACTCCCTACTCCCTACCCATGTCAACCGTACTTAGTTAGATTACGAAATATATAGCCAACCACCAAACCAATCAACAACGCCCAGATTTGACCTGACTGGACAAATTGATTCCAAACTTTTTGCATCTGACCTACCACGTTGGGGTCTGTAATGTTTTGCCCTAGTACAGTTACATTTATCGGCACATTCCAAACAGCCTGAGAAATCAAATCACTTAAGTAGTTCATTTTCAGTAATTGATTAAGTTAAAAGTGAGCAGTTAGGGGTTAGAAGTTCAAGGTTAGAGGCTAGATGTTAGGGTATCATCATTTACACCGTACTCAATGCCCAATGCCCTATGCCCAACCACTTCATCTACTAACTTAATATTTAACTGATGCCATCCGTAATTTCTCGGCAGTTCGTAAAATTTGCCCTGCTAACACGGCTGCACCAAAACCGTTATCAATATTAACAACTCCAACACCCGCAGCGCAGGAATTAAGCATTGTCAATAAGGGTGCTAATCCGCCGAAACTCGCGCCATAACCCACACTCGTAGGCACAGCAATCACAGGACAATCTGCCAAACCGGCAACAACGCTAGGTAAAGCCCCTTCCATACCGGCGACAACAATTAATACTGATGCGGACTCAATCAGATGGCGGTTACTCAACAAGCGGTGAATACCAGCAACGCCTACATCCCAAAGACGCTGCACCCGAAAACCAGACAGTTCAGCCGTGACAGCTGCTTCTTCAGCAACGGGTAAGTCAGCAGTCCCAGCAGAGAGAATACTAATCACCCCTTCAAACCGTGGTTTGAGATCAAGGGGAGCAATGGCACAAATTCGCGCCAATTCGTAATAGCGTAAACCCCTGACCTTAGATTGCAGTACAGTATAAACTTCTGGTTCAATACGGGTAGCCATGACTACCGGGTTACGCTGACGCATCACCTCCATAATTTTCCAAATTTGCTCAGGAGTCTTACCAAGCCCCCAAATTACTTCCGGGAACCCAGTTCTCAAATGACGGTGATGATCAATTTTGGCAAACTCACCTACAGATTCATAGGCTAAATCTTTGAGTGAGTCCAAGGCCATATCTGGGGTTACTTTACCATTGGCGACGGACTCTAGGAGCGATCGCAAAATTTCAGGTTGAGTCACAGCAATTTTAGGAAGTAGGGAGTAGGGAGATGAGGAAGCGAAGGAGCAGGGGAGAATAACTTTTACCCAGTCAACAGTCAACAATTTTGAATTTTGAATTTTGAATTTTGAATTTATATCCCCCAATCCCCTATTTTACAATTTTGATTTCATGTATATTCCAGAAAGCACCACCTAAAGCTGAGAAATTTATCCCCTCAAAGCGATTACGTACTGCTGATAATGAATAGGGATTAACCAAGTAAATAAATGGTAAATTCTCCTGAGTGATGCGTTGAGTTTCCCCATAAATTTCTTTGCGCTTGGCTTCATCCAACTCTTTCGCCGCTTGAATGTATAATCGACCAATTTCGGCTTCCCAAGGTGCTACTTCCCATCCTGTAATCGGCTTTTGTCCAGCTTGGGGTTTTTGATTAAACATGTGTAATCCACCTTCAGGAGACCAAACATTAGCCCCATCATTTGGTTCTAAGCCACCAGTCAAACCCAACATCGAAGCTTCCCAATCTAAAGTATTAGCCAGCTTGTCTGTATAAGTATTCCATGCTAAGGGAGTGAAATCAACTTGCATACCGATTTTGCTCAAATCTTGTTTAATCTGTGAACCCATTGCTTCGCGGATTTTGTTACCAGCATTTGTCAGCAATGTAAAGCGCACCCGATTACCTTGAGCATCTAATAATTGTCCTTGCTGATTGTACTTAAAACCAGCTTTTAGTAACAGTTGTTTGGCTTTTTCGGGATTGTAATCGTAGACTTTTAACCCTTCTTTTGGTGACAGATAATAAGGACTCTGCACAGAAATCGGTGAATTTTGCGTTTGACCTAAACCACGATAAATATTATTGATCATGGTTTGGCGGTCAATTGCATAAGCCACTGCTTGACGAAATTCTAAAGTATTAAACCAACGAGATTTTACAGGATCAATCAGTGGCTTGCCGTCTCTTTTACCTTTATTCAAATTGAAAACCACAAAAGTCGTGCCAGCAGCAGGGCCACCATTATAAATTGTGAAATTTCCTTGCTTTTCTTGCCGCTTAAGTAGAGAAAAATAATCTGGTGTTACGCCTACACTATCTAAACCACCAGAACGAAATTGCAGCAAGGATGTATCTGTTGATTCCACAATTTGCCATACTATTCTTTCAATATAAGGTTGTTGTTCACCTTGAGGCCCTTTACGCCAGTAGTAAGGATTTCGCTGAAAAACTACACGTTGGCTAGTGTCATATCGCTCTATTTTATAAGGGCCATTGACAATAATTTGCTCTGGTGGTGTATCAACCCCCCACTTTTGTAGAAATTTGGGATTACCTTCCGCATCTTTCGTTTTTACTGATTCGCGCAACGCATGGGCTGGTAAAATCGGCGCACCTGTAGAACTACGCAAAAATGGCGCAAATGGTTCTGGAACAGTAAACTCAACTCGACGATTATCGATTTTTTTCACAGTTGGTAATTTACGACTTTCACCAATCCTCATTACATCTCTAATATCGGTGGGAATGGCTTCATTAAAGTAAATCTCATTGTAGGTAAATATAACATCATCTACTGTGAGTGGCTGCCCGTCAGACCATTTCAAATTATCGCGCAGCGTAAAAACAATTTTCAATTTATCATCAGAAACTTCCCAGGATTCTGCTAATGCTGGCTCGATTTCACCCGTTTCATAGTTTTCGGTGATTAAGCCTTCATAAGTCAAACCAAACACGTTAGGAACTTCTGAACTCAGAGCATAGTTAAAAGTTTTCGGATCGCTGAGAATACTGGTGACTAATCGCGGTGTTTGGGCTGCTGAACTTTTGAAATTTTCAGGATTACAGGCTGCAACTGTCAACGCTGTAAATGCAGCTATCAGGATAAGTATCCAAAACCGTTGGATAACAGCAAATATATTACGAGAATATGACATAATTTTAAATATTTAACTCAACTATTTTGAGATTGTAACCAACTTAGAAAGTCTTGGGTTAGACTAAAATATCTGACTCCTGATCTACTCAAAGCTTCTTGTACATCTGGTTTGCCGAAATCATTCTTATTTCCACTCAGGAATACTTTATGGTCTGTAGTATGTGACTTAGCATGATTCAAAATACACTGTAATATTAAGTTATCTATCAAGTCATTCTTAATTTGCAAATGTTCTGGAAATATGAGAGTTATGTCTGTGATATCTCGCAGTAATTGGTTATTTAAGTTGATTATTTCGGCATTTTCAATTAATTTATCGATAACATCATAAAGACGATAATTAATTTCATTGAGAAGGCGTTGGTTTAAAATACGTGCTTGCTCTAACTGTAAAACTAGGCGTTTAGCATTGTGAGAATCCATGTCTCTAGTTGCTTTGTTAATCTGCTTATCTAGTTCTCTCGCAAATTCTGTACGATCCTTCTTTTCTTTTTCAAAAGTAGCAAGAGCTTCTATAAAGCAAATACTTGGTATGATTATACGCAATGACTCAGGAAGACTGTTGAGCAATTGATTAGCTGCTAAATCTTGTCCCTGAGCAATAGACATCAAAAAGTTTGTTTCAACGTAAAGTATCACCATTAAGATTTACCTGAGAATAAGTAATTCCCCCTTCTATTTTTTGCGAAAAGCCGATTTCTTGTAATCTGGCGAATTCTGGCGGTTGTTCAGATTTCCAATGATAAGCTAAGTCTCGTAACCAAGCTTCTACCAGTGTTTCTAGGTAAAATCCTGAGATACGATTATTATTTCTCAATTCGCTAAATTCTTCGTCGTAATTACACAGGATATTCTCAGTATTGAGGGAAACGATAGGGTCTGAAAAGTCATTACCATCCCATATAAAAATAGTAATATTTTCTGTAGTTGCCAACATGATAAAAGGATTATCTGCCAATACAAAGCGATTAGTATGATGTATATGTTGCAAATAAAACTTTATTTGTGAAATTACTTGTTTTTGTTGGGTTATATTTGTGATTGTGTGAGATTTAACTTCAACGAACAGAACAAGTTTTTCCTCTTTGTCCAAGACAACAATATCAGCAATTTTAGTAGGAAATTTTGCAGCTTCCATTGTCCTAGTTCTCCTAACAAGTTAATCAGTTTAGCTGTCTATACCCACCAGTAAAACTACAGCATAAGCACAGATACCTTCTTCGCGTCCCACGGGGCCTAATTTTTCATTGGTGGTGGCTTTAATACCTACTTGATTGGGTTGTAGTTGTAAAACATTGGCGATTTTGTCACGCATGGTTTTAATATGCGGCTTCAATTTAGGACGTTCTGCAACTACTACGGAGTCAATATTGCCGATTTGCCAACCTTGAGCGCGAATCAGCTGATGCACTTGACTTAATAAAACTAAACTATCTGCTCCTGCCCATTGGGGATCAGTGGGCGGAAAATAATGACCTATATCCCCCAAGGATAACGCTCCTAGCATAGCGTCCATAATGGCGTGGGTGAGGACATCCGCATCACTGTGTCCTAATAAACCGAGTTCATGGGGGATTTGTACACCCCCTAAAATTAAAGCGCGATCGCTTACCAGTCGATGAATATCGTAGCCGTTACCAATTCTGATGTTCATAGTCATTAGTCATTAGTTATTAGTCATTAGTCATTAGTCATTAGTTAATCTCTCTCATCTCCCTCATCTCCCTCATCTTCCTCATCTCCCTCATCTCCCTCATC
>NZ_CAWMSA010000003.1:105531-121981 GCF_963870205.1 Anabaena sp. CA = ATCC 33047
CCATTTTTCCAGTAAATCGGGACGGCGATCGCTCGTTCTTTTAATTTGTTGTTCGTAACGCCATTTGGCAATTGCGGCATGATTCCCTGATAGTAAGACATCAGGCACTTTCCAGCCGCGAAAATTCGCCGGACGAGTGTATTGGGGATAATCCAATAAACCATCTTCAAAACTTTCTGCCGTCAGGGACTCGGTTTTGGCTACAGTTCCCGGTATCAGTCGCACTACACCGTTAATCAACGCCATTGCCGGAATTTCTCCCCCGGTGAGAATAAAATCCCCCAAAGACACCTCACGGGTGACTAGATTTAATACCCGTTCATCTACCCCTTCATAATGCCCACAGATCACCACGATTTGGTCATAATTCGTGGCTAATTCTCGCAGCAGGGGTTGATTGATGGTTTGACCTTGAGGACTCATTAAAATGACTTCTCGACGGGGTAACATCGGCAGCGACTCCACAGCCTGAAAAATCGGTTCTGGTTTCATCAGCATCCCTACACCACCACCATAGGGTTCGTCATCTACCTTACGGTGTTTATCTGTAGTGAAGTCTCTGGGATTCACCAGATTGACTTGAGCAATTTGCTTGGCAAGGGCTTTACCCAGTAGCCCAGAGTTGAGAACTGAGGTAAAACAGTCAGGAAAAAGTGTAACTATATCAAAGCGCACAGTATTTCGTATTCGAGAACACTAATCTTAAATTTGAATGTCTATCAAACACAAGCAGCAAATTGTAGGTTAAAACTACATATAAGCTTTATCAATAGTATCGAAAAGGATGGGAACTATTGATTTTTGTTAGACTGGAAAGTTTTTCTAATCACTTAATTTATGTTTAAATATTGTCACAACTGGATTTAAATAAATAATCTGGGTTAACAACTTCCAGGATGCATCAGGCCAGCCTCAGAATAATGTGTGTAAAGACCTGCTCACTCCAAAACCAGAGGGGAAACCTCATCCCCACCGTCAGAGGGGTTAACCCTCAAGCACAAATCGGCCAGTTTGGAAAAAGTGGACAGGTGAAAAACAAGGCGCTGGCTTTGAGGACAAAGAACACCAGAATAAATCAGACTTCTTGTGGGTCTATCGCATTGTCCTCACCCAAAAGCAAAGTGCAGAAATCATTAGGCTACTAACCCTTGTTCAATTCACCTGAAGTTGTTGACAGGAGAAACACAATGCCGGAATTAAAAGCTAAATCGCTGGAAATGAGGACACCCCAAGCAACTAAAACCGCCGTTATGGTAATCGGAGGCGCAGAAGATAAAGTTCATGGACGCGAAATCCTCAGAACTTTTTTTGGGCGTTCTGGTGCAAGTAAGGCTTATATTACAATAATTCCATCCGCCTCCCGCGAACCCGCGATTATCGGTGGTCGGTATATCCGCATTTTTGAAGAAATGGGTGCTGAAAAAGTCGAAATTTTAGACATCCGTGACCGGGAACAGTGTGAATCTTCCTATGTGAAAACAGCCCTAGAAGAATGTAGTGGCGTGTTTTTGACAGGAGGAGATCAACTACGCTTATGCGGTGTATTGGCAGATACATCAGCAATGGAAATTATCCGGCGGCGCGCGAGGGCGGGAAATCTGACTCTGGCTGGTACAAGTGCAGGGGCAGCAGTTATGGGGCATCACATGATTGCTGGCGGTGGTAGTGGTGAAACACCAAACCGTTCTTTGGTGGATATGGCAACAGGTTTGGGATTAATTCCTGAAGTGATTGTTGACCAACACTTCCACAACCGTAATCGGATGGGTCGCTTGATTAGCGCGATCGCATCTCACCCCGACCGCCTAGGTATTGGCATTGATGAAGACACTTGTGCTGTATTTGAACGAGATGGTTGGCTGCAAGTTATGGGGAAAGGCAGTGTCACCATTGTCGATCCCACCGAACTCACCCACACCAACGAACCCCACGTTGGCGCAAATGAACCGTTGACCGTGCATAACATACGTCTGCATATCCTCAGCTATGGCGATCGCTTTCACCTGTACCAAAGGACTGTATTGCCTGCCGTACACCGCATCTCTAGCTGAAGGAATAGAGTAACTGAGGTGAGACTGAATTGATCGTCTGTGATTGTTTGCTGTGAAAAAATCAGCGCAATACTATTTAAGAAAGAAATAACTGTTTACTATGAACAGTTTAGCGGTCAATTCCAGTAAGAAACTAGAATTTTGGTTCCGAATCTCCATCTACCTATTCCCATGAGAATCCTCAAGATCCAGACCTTACGCGGCCCAAATTACTGGAGCATTCGACGCCACAAACTGATCGTCATGCGCCTCGACTTAGAGAACCTTGCCGATACACCCTCAAATGAAATCCCCGGTTTTTATGAAGGATTGGTAGAGGCGCTGCCAAGTCTGGAGAGTCACTATTGCTCGCCTGGCTGTCGTGGTGGCTTTCTGATGAGAGTGCGAGAAGGCACCATGATGGGTCATATCGTGGAACACGTAGCCCTAGAACTCCAAGAATTGGCAGGAATGCACGTCGGTTTCGGTCGCACCCGTGAAACTGCCACACCTGGAGTTTACCAGGTAGTGCTTGAATATCTGAACGAAGAAGCCGGACGCTATGCTGGCAGAGCCGCCGTCAGGTTGTGCCAAAGCATTGTAGATCGCGGACGCTATCCCAAGGCAGAACTAGAGCAAGACATTCAAGACCTCAAAGACCTCTGGCGAGATGCTTCTTTAGGCCCTTCTACTGAAGCCCTGGTCAAAGAAGCCGAAAAACGTGGTATCCCCTGGATACAGTTGAGCGCACGCTTTTTGATTCAGCTAGGCTATGGTGTGCATCATAAGCGAATCCAAGCGACTATGACCGAAAAAACAGGTATCTTAGGCGTAGAACTCGCTTGTGATAAGGAAGCCACTAAACGTGTCTTAGCGGCGGCTGGTGTCCCCGTACCTAGGGGTACAGTCATTAATTTTTTAGATGATTTGGAAGAAGCCATTGAATACGTTGGCGGTTATCCAATTGTGATTAAGCCGCTAGATGGTAATCATGGCCGTGGCATCACTATCGATATCAGAAATTGGGAAGAAGCTGAAGCCGCTTATGAAGCAGCAAGGCAAGTTTCCCGTTCCATCATTGTTGAGCGGTATTACGTTGGGCGCGACCACAGGGTATTGGTGGTAGATGGTAAGGTCGTGGCAGTTGCCGAACGTGTACCTGCTCATGTAGTCGGTGATGGTAGATCCACAATTGCCCAACTGGTTGAGGAAACCAACAAAGACCCCAACCGTGGCGAAGGTCATGATAAAGTCCTCACCAAAATTGAACTCGACCGCACCAGCTACCAACTACTAGAACGGCAAGGTTACACCCTCAACAGCGTGCCACCCAAAGGCACGATTTGTTATTTGAGGGCAACCGCTAACTTAAGTACAGGTGGCATCGCTGTAGACCGAACAGACGAAATTCACCCGGAAAATGTTTGGTTAGCCCAAAGGGTAGTCAAAATTATCGGTTTGGATATCGCTGGCTTAGATATCGTCACTACAGATATCAGTCGCCCTTTACGGGAATTAGACGGCGTAATTGTGGAAGTTAACGCTGCCCCCGGTTTTAGAATGCACGTTGCCCCCAGTCAAGGGACTCCTCGCAACGTCGCCGGCGCAGTTATGGATATGTTATTTCCCAATGAACAGTCCGGCCGTATTCCCATCCTCAGCATCACAGGCACTAACGGCAAAACCACAACTACCCGCCTGATAGCTCATATCTATAAGCAAACAGGTAAGGTAATAGGTTATACAACTACAGACGGGACATATATCGGTGATTACTTAGTCGAATCAGGAGACAACACAGGCCCCCAAAGCGCGCAAGTTATCCTGCAAGACCCCACAGTAGAAGTAGCCGTATTAGAAACAGCCCGTGGCGGGATTCTGCGCTCCGGTTTGGGTTTTGAAGCTGCCAATGTCGGTGTAGTGTTAAATGTCGCCGCCGATCACTTAGGTATAGGTGATATAGATACTATTGACCAGTTAGCCCAACTCAAGAGTGTAGTGGCAGAAGCTATATATCCTGATGGTTATGCCGTACTCAATGCTGACGATCGCCGTGTCGCCGCAATGGCAGAAAAAACCAAGGCCAACATTGCCTACTTCTCCATGAACCCCAGTTCGGAATTAGTGCAGCAGCACGTTCAGAAGGGAGGAGTAGCCGCCGTCTATGAAAATGGCTATCTGTCGATTGTCAAGGGCGATTGGACACATCGCATTGAACGGGCGGAAAATATCCCCCTAACAATGGGCGGGCGTGCGCCATTCATGATTGCTAATGCCTTAGCGGCAAGTTTAGCAGCCTTTGTGCAGAACGTCACCATTGAGCAAATTCGGGCTGGTTTAAAGACTTTCCGCGCTTCTGTCAGTCAAACACCAGGACGGATGAATTTATTTAATTTAGGCAAATACCACGCCCTGGTAGACTATGCCCATAACCCAGCCAGTTACGAAGCCGTGGGTGCTTTTGTCCGCAACTGGACTACAGGACAACGCATTGGCGTAGTTGGTGGGCCAGGCGATCGCCGTGACGAAGATTTTATCACCTTGGGTAAACTAGCAGCAGAGATTTTTGACTATATCATCGTTAAAGAAGACGACGACACACGGGGTAGACCACGGGGATCAGCTTCTGACTTGATTACCAAAGGCATCACCCAAGTCAAGCCAGATGCCCGTTATGAATCAATTTTGGATGAAACAACAGCAATTAATCGAGGCTTAGACATAGCACCCGATAATGGTTTGGTGGTGATTCTTCCAGAAAGCGTCAGCCGTGCCATTAAACTCATCAAACTGCGCGGCTTAGTTCAAGAAGAAATGCAGCCACAAAATACTACCACCACCGTTGTAGATAACCAAAATGGCATAGCATCTAATTCAGTAATTAATACTTTGCTGTAGTTGATAGTAGAGATGTGAGTCATCACATCTCTAGCATTTACCATTCCTCAGTTAACAATTTTTAGTTTTACTTTTATTCTTCTCTTGAATTGGTATCCTCACTAGGATTGTTGAGTTCCTCTTTAAAGCCTCTTAGGGTTTTACCTAGTGCGTTTCCCAGTTCAGGAATTTTTTTAGGGCCAAAAATTACAATAGCCACAATGGCGATGATCGCTACTTCCGGCCATCCCAGTCCAAACATATACAGTTCCTCTATACTATCTTTAATTTACCATTCTGTATCAAGACTCATCTCTATAAACTTCTCTACAGTGTTTGACTTTAATTACACTTATTAACAAAATAGTATCAAATATTTGATAAATGACTCTATAATTACCTACTCGAATGCGATATAAAGAATCTTCATCTGACAATTTTTTCACGCCACTTGGCCGGGGTTCTATTGCTAATTCTTCAATTTTCGAGTCGATGCGTTCTTTAATATCACTGGGTAGTTTCTTTAATTGTTTAGTAGCACCCTTGGTAAATTCAATTTGATAACTCACATCAGTCCTTTTTTGTAGTCATCCCAAGATACCGTACCGTTAATTTTTGCATCTGCTATTTCTGCACGAGCATCTCTAATATCTTCTTCATCCTCTAGTAGTTCTAAAACTTTTTCTAGAGTGCTTTCGGGTGCAAGGTTTAAATGTGCCTGAATTAGTGCCAGTAAGGATTGTCTTTTGGTTGTAGTTGTCATTTTTAGACCTTGATAAATATGAACCAGTTTATTTATTCTCGGTGAATAGGGATACCCAACCAATCACTGATTTCATGGGCTAACCATTCTAATTCTGCTTCGGATTGAATCGCGCTATTAGTCCCAAGCTGATACTTTTGGACACCAGCCCAAATATCTAATTGTGCTGGTACTTGAGTGCGTTCGCCTACGGCGGGGCGTAGCCCATCGCCATCAGAATCTTTCGTCCAATGTTTTTTGGTGTAAACTAGCTTTCTAATACTGTCTCTAGTAGATGGTCGGGGACGATGCCATTTAAAACCAAATAACTCTTGAGTAAAACTAATATTTTGACTATCTAAACGTAGGCGAATACGTCCAAATAAACCCAGTAACAAAGTGTAGACCATAAAAGCACCAGCACCCCAAAACGGCAGAGAAAATAAAGCAAAGGGCAGATTGACCGGAAAAGGGGCTGATAGTGCGCCAAGAGTCCAAAATAAAATAAAAGAATTCCAGGCGATCGCAAATAAACCTGTAAACACCATTGAGGGATGAAACCCAACTGGCGGGATGAAAACTTCTAAGTAATCCCAATCTTTGGTGAGTTGAATCTTACTCCCAACAGGTTGGGTGAGAGCTAAACTACTAATATCTATTGCTGCTGGCGACTCGTCTAAAGCTTGCAGAGCAATACTCGCCGAACTAAATCGCCTTTCTAAACTCGGTTGAGTCATCAACTTTAACCAACGTGTCAAGCCTGGACTGAGATTACCTACTGACTCAAACTGAATACAAAAATCCTTTTGGGGTAAATCAGCCGGGTGAGTACCTGTAAGCAAGTAAATTAGCGTTGCGCCTAAACTATAAAGGTCAGAAGCTGGTACTGTGCGCCCACCAAATTGCTCAGGCGGCATATAACCGTAAGTTCCTACTACAGTTCTTGTTCCGCCTTCTGTAGCCAAAGCCGTCTGTACCGAACCGAAATCAACTAAATAAACTTGACCGACATCATTACCAGAACGATCGCCCAATAAAATATTGCTAGGTTTAAGATCACGGTGAATTACAGGCGGATGTAACCCGTGTAAATATATCAAAATTTCTAAAACTGCTTTGGCTACTTGTTTAACCTCAGCTGCGGTAAAAGTTCTACCACTTTGTATGTATTGCTCTAAAGTTGAAGCTGAGATATAACTCTGTACTAGGGCAAATCCTTTAATTTTGGGTGATTTTACCTCAAAATAATCTAAATATCGTGGGATTAAAGGATGAGACAAAGATTTAAGAGTTTCTGCCTCACGCTCAAACAACTTGAGATCATCCCATTCAAAATCACTGCTAAAAGAAAGCAACTTGACAACTACTAATTCACCAGTGACTACATCCCTAGCTAGTAGCGTCCGCCGTCCGGCTTTTTTGCCTAACTGTTGTTTAATCTCGTAGCGAGCATTTAATGTTTCTCCAATCATCATGATGGCTATAACGCTACGCTGCAAAAATTTATTAAAGTGTGTCTTGCCCAATTAGACAAGCTCATATCCTTAGTATAAATGTATAGTTCTATGCCTTCCCAACTTTGGCCTTATGTCACTCCTGGTATTCCCGATGAATTGTTCGAGCATTTGCCAGGCATACCTTTTAGCCAGCGCGAAATTAGGTTGCTGTTGATATCTCAGCTACGACTAGAACCTGATTCTGTGTTGTGGGATATTGGCGCAGGAACAGGTACAATTCCGGTAGAAGTGGGGTTATTGTGTCCCAAGGGTCAGATTATTGCCATAGAACGGGATGAAGAAGTTGCCAACTTAATTAAACGTAACTGCGATCGCTTTGGGGTGACAAATGTGGAAGTGATTGAAGGTAGCGCACCAGAATGTCTACACGACCTCAAGGTTGCTCCCCATCGTGTTTGTCTGGAGGGAGGACGAGCCATTCAAGAAATTTTGCAAGCAGTATGGCATTATTTACCATCATCAGGCAGAGTAGTCACCACCGCCAGCAATTTAGAAAGCCTGTATGCTATTTCTCAAAGCTTTGCCCAATTACAAGCTAGAAATGTGGAAGTTGTGCAGTCGGCGGTTAACCGCTTAGAGAAACGAGGTTTTTCTCAAACCTTTGCCGCCGTTGATCCCATTTTTATCCTCAGTGGTGAGAAACTAGACTAGGGACTGGGGACTGGGGACTGGGGACTGGGGACTCTTAAAGAATTTCTTCCTCCGCTTCCTCTGCTCCCCTGCTCCCCTGCTCCCCCTGCTTCCCCTGCTCCCCCTTCTTGTTTCCCTTCCCCCAGTATTAAATATTTCTATGCCTTGGTCTCGGATTATTAGTGGAATTGTTGCGATCGCCCTTGCCTTAAGTGCTGTTTTGTTGGGGGGTTGGTACTTTACTATCATGCTTGCTGTTGTCGTTTTTTTGGGACAACAGGAATATTTTGATTTGGTGCGAACCAGAGGTATTTTACCAGCTGCCAAAACGACCCTTTTCCTTAGTCTAGTTTTGCTGGGAATTTCTAACCTGAATGGTACTTTAGCTGATGCTGTCATGCCTATAGCTGGCACAGTTATTTGTTTTTACCTGCTGTTTCAGCCAAAAATGGCAACTATTGCCGATGTTTCCGCTTCCATTATGGGGCTGTTTTATGTGGGTTACTTACCGAGTTACTGGGTAAGGTTACGCGCAATTGGTAGTACAGCTATCAACAATCTTCCTTTCGCTGGCAACTGGCCTACAACCTGGACAGATATCCTCGCTGTCACAAATATCAATGCTCTACCACAAGGATTGACAATCACGCTGTTGACTTTCTTGTGTATTTGGGCGGCAGATATTGGCGCGTATTTTTTCGGTAAATTCTTTGGTAAAACTCGTCTTTCTGATATTAGTCCCAAGAAAACTGTTGAAGGCGCAGTCTTTGGAATGAGTGCTAGTTTAGCCGTTGCTCTTGCTGGCTCTTATTATCTTCAGTTACCCAAATTTTTACTTACTGGTGTCACACTCGGTTTAGTCATTGGCTTGGCTAGTCTGTTGGGCGATCTCACTGAATCAATGCTTAAGCGTGATGCTGGCGTAAAGGATTCAGGACAATTAATCCCTGGACACGGTGGTATTTTAGACCGTACCGATAGTTATATTTTTACAGCTCCTTTAGTTTACTATTTCGTGACGCTTATTTTGCCACTGGTAGCGGATAAGTGAGTCATTAGTCATTAGTCATTAGTCATTAGTCATTAGTCATTAGTCATTAGTCAGTAGGGGCGGGTTTACCAGATAATCTGTAGAGCCATGATAATTCTCTCTAAACCCGCCCGTACATTAGTCATTAGTCATTAGTCATTAGTTATTCTCCCCCTGCTGACGGCAGTCCGCTCAAGTCGGGAAACCCGCCCACGCGGCTGCCTCCCCTGCCTCCCCTGCTCCCATTCCCCACTCCGATCACGGATTAACGTTAACTTGTCCGCGACAAACTAACTTACCTGGTGTCAGGCTGAGTTCTGCGATATTGACATCTGAGCCAAGATGACAATTGTAATTATCACTACTTGTTAATAGTAATACGCCATTTTGTATGACTTGAATTTGCGAGAGTTGTAACTCTTGTCCCCTCAGCAATTCTAGGTAGAAACTTATTTCTAAAGGTATAGATTTACCTACAGATGTGAGGGTGGCTATGAGAGAGATTTGTTGATTTTTCAGAATAATCTTTTGCCAAAAAATAGACTTGGCATCTGGACAATTATCTGGTAAAAGTTTAACGAGTAGATCATTTAAAGCACTTAATAATAGTTCAGATGAGAGGGAGGCATTCAGATCCTTCTCTTCTATGATCAGTTCGCCAACTACGGGTACTACTTGCAACAATTGCAGTGGTTGACCTTTGAGTATTTGGCCGATATTGATTTGAATATTCTCTGCTCCTAGTTTAATTTGGTTAATATGGAGACCTTGATAGACAGCATGAGTGGCGAAGATGGAAACCCAAGGAATGCAACCGGAGAGAAGTTGGCGATCGCTAGCTTTAATCTCGACTTCTAGCTCAGATACTTGGCTGACTTGTGTTCTTAACCATACCTTCAGTGCTGTTGTCAGTATGTTTGTAATGATGCGGATTTTGTTTAAACTTCTAATTTTGGGATTTTTCTCTGGCATTTAACCACTCTCATGGGTTGGGTATTTGCTCAGTAACCAACTGAACTTAAACAAGGTTTAACTGTAGCATTGATGGCTATTTACCACAAAATGCCAAGCTGATGAATATTTAAAACTTTGAAATTATTACCAGTAATTTATACATGGAGGCGAGATTACAAAAAGTTCTGTCTGAGTTGGGCATTGCTTCACGTCGAGAAGCCGAAGAAATGATTCGGCGATCGCGCGTGCGGGTAAATGGTGAGATAGCACAATTGGGACAAAAAGTTGACCCCCAAAAGGATAAAATCACTGTTGATGGTCGGCCAGTAGCGGCTGACAATCGTCCAACTCTTGTATATGTGTTGTTAAACAAACCCCTGGGTGTAGTTTCCACCTGTGACGATCCCCAAGGGAGAAAGACAGTCTTGGATTTATTACCGGAAAACTTACGTCAAGGTTATGGTATTCATCCCGTTGGTCGTTTAGATATCAATTCTACAGGCGCGTTAATACTGACTAATGATGGAGCATTAACATTTAAACTCACCCATCCACGTCACAGTATTCCTAAGACTTATCAAATTCTAGTACAAGGTCATCCCCCGGAAGCAGTGCTAGAAAAGTGGCGGCGGGGTGTGCTTCTAGATGGGAGAAAAACCCGTCCGGCCAAGGTAAGCTTCCTAGAAAGTTTTGCTAAAAATAGTCGTTTAGAGATTGTTTTGCAGGAGGGAAGAAACCGCCAAATTCGCCGTATCGCAGAACAGTTAGGTTATCCAGTGATCAAGTTACATCGAACTGCAATTGGTTCGATTCAATTACAACAACCACAAAAACCCTTATTACGAGAAGGTCAATATCGTTTTCTTCAAGATGACGAAATTCGCTATTTACAAATTCAGACCAAAGACATACCTATTCAAGATTGGGGTAAGGAGTGTAGAAAAACATGAAATGGCTAAATTTTAAAAAGAATGACCTACCAAAACCTTCGCTAGAACAACAAAGAGCCGAAAAACTAGCCGAAATGGGTAGTAAATTATCTGCTGCACGTCAACAACTTGGTCTATCTCTCGATGAAATGGTCGCCCATACGAGAATTCCCCGGCGACTATTACAAGCGATAGAAGAAGGGAATTTAGAAGATTTGCCAGAACCAATTTATATTCAAGGCTTGATCAGACAGTTTGCTGATGCAGTTGGCTTCAAGGGCGCGGAATTTGCTAGTAATTTTCCTGTTGGTTATCAAATAGTCAATCTGCCATCTGTAGGAAAAACTAAGTCAATTCATCAATTACGTCCTATTCATCTTTACTTGGTATACATAGTCTTGATTGTCTGTGCTGTCAACAGTTTGTCTCAGTTATTGAACAAGACTGCAATTACAGCAAATAATAGCAACATTCAACCCAGCGTTGAGCCAGACAGATTAGTGACAAGACAATCAACGCCAGTCAAGCAGTTAACCAGAACCATACCTGTGAGCGATCGCCTCACAGATAACAAAGACAATCAATCAGTACAGATTGGTGTGACTTTAACCGCAGCCTCTTGGATTCGGGTAGTAGCTGATGGTAAAACCGAATTTGAGGGGATTCTACCCCAAGGAGCGCGTCGCGTTTGGAAAGCGCAAGAACAATTGACAATCAAAACTAATAATGCTGGTGGCGTACTGATGAGTGTGAATCAGCAAGCAGCCAAGCAAATGGGAGAAGTTGGTAAAGCTGAAGAAATTAAAATTGCTGCTGCTAAACCTGAATAAACCAATCAATTGGAAGATTTAGGAAAGCAGGGGAATCAAAAATATCTATGTCCCCCGCTCCCTCTTCTTTCCTTACTTGCCTTGAGGAGCCCGTCCGTAAAGTTTAGTGAGAATTTTTAAGCGATCGCTTAACTGTTCTGTTAACGCTTTCGGCTCATATCGCCAATCCCAATTACCTTCAGCAACACTCGGAAAATTCATCCGCGCTTCAGTTCCCAAACCCAAAATATCCTGCAACGGAATAATCGCTTGATTAGCTATCGAACTTAAAGCCAATCTAATTAAATCCCAGTGAATACCTTCAGGACTAACACACCCTAAATAAAGCAACAAGTTTTGTTTTTCGTAGTCATTGGCAGAATTAAACCAACCTACAGTAGTATCATTATCATGAGTGCCAGTATAAACAACAAAATTACGCGAGTAATTAAACGGTAAAAATGGATTACCAGGATCAGAACCAAAAGCAAACTGTAAAACCTTCATCCCTGGAAATTCATACTTATCTCGCAGTGCTTCCACCTCTGGCGTAATTACCCCCAAATCCTCAGCTAATACAGGTAACTTACCCAATTTTTGTTTAATCGCATCAAATAATTCTTCTCCGGGAGCTTTTACCCATTCGCCATTAATCGCAGTTTCTTCACCTTGGGGTACAGCCCAAAAAGCCTCAAATCCCCGGAAGTGATCAATGCGAATCACATCTACATAATCTAACATCGCCTCAAAGCGACCTAACCACCAGAGAAAATCTTGTTTTTTTAATTCATCCCAGTTATAAACCGGGTTGCCCCACAATTGACCAGTAGCACTAAAATAATCTGGTGGAACTCCCGCCATCAGCGCAGGTTGCATAGTGTCTTCATCTAAACAAAAAATATCGGGATGCGCCCACACATCAGCACTATCTTGAGCTACATAAATCGGAATATCACCAATAATGTAAACCCCGCTCATATTGGCATAAGTTTTTAATTCCGACCACTGACGGAAAAATTCATATTGAACGAATTTATAGTAAAATATTTCAGCCT
Organism: Anabaena sp. CA = ATCC 33047; assembly: GCF_963870205.1. Classification (NCBI taxonomy): domain Bacteria; kingdom Bacillati; phylum Cyanobacteriota; class Cyanophyceae; order Nostocales; family Nostocaceae; genus Anabaena; species Anabaena sp. CA = ATCC 33047. Next base: position 118,105 of record NZ_CAWMSA010000003.1, read on the forward strand.
TTAGTTGTTGTCTGACTTGCTCAATGGCTTGCGGTTCTCGCTTCACCAATTCCGCTTCCCAAGTATGCCAACTTGTGCCATGATGGGCATCTTTCAACGCCATAAATAAAGCGTAATCATCTAACCAATAAGCTTTACTGTGACAAAAACCAGAAAACTCTTTTTGTTGTAAAGGAGTGGCTTTAACTTGAAAATTCTGGCAAGCTTTTTTTAAAAGCTCAGTCTTCAGAGGGATAACTCGGTCATAATCTACTTTACAAGCATCAAATTCTGGTAAATTAACAAAATCCTCTTCTGATAAAAAACCCTGTTCTTGTAATCGTTCAGGACTAATCAGCATCGGATTTCCTGCCAATGCTGAATAACAAGCATAAGGAGAATTACCGTAACCAGTAGGGCCTAAAGGTAAGACTTGCCAATACTGCTGGTAGCTTTCTCTGAGAAAATCAATAAACTTGTAGGCTTCTAAGCCTAAATCTCCGATACCAAATCGACTGGGGAACGAAGTAGGATGCAGCAAAACGCCACTGGATCTAGGAAAAGGCATATTCTAGTTCAAAAATGTGAGAAGCGATCGCATCGAATTTATCACAGTCAAGCTAGCTTGGAAAGCTATCTTAATTGTTGACTGTTGACTGTTGACTGTTGACTGGGGACTGGGGAAGGCAGGGGGAGGAAAACTAATGACTAATGACTAATGACCAATGACCAATGACCAATGACTAATGACTAATGACTATGACATATAGAAATCCAGCACCAACCGTAGATATCATTATTGAATTAGTAGACCGACCGCATCGACCGATAGTATTAATTGAGCGACATAATACGCCCTTGGGTTGGGCGATACCTGGCGGTTTTGTTGATTATGGCGAACCTGTAGAAATAGCAGCTAAACGGGAAGCTGAGGAAGAAACGAGTTTACAGGTGGAGTTAATAGAGCAATTCCTAGTTTATTCTGACCCCAAACGCGACCCCCGTCAGCACACCATTAGTATTGTATTTTTGGCGACAGCAACCGGAGAACCTAACGCTGGTGATGATGCCAAAAGTGTAGGGATTTTTGAGTCTTGGCGTGTACCGAATAATTTATGTTTTGACCATGACCGCATTTTGCAAGATTATTGGCGTTATCGCCATTATGGGATTCGTCCCAGGTTGGGTTAGGGTTAATTAACTACAGCGACACCAAGACATACAGCATAATACCTACAACGCAGTATATCTGGAATTATACTAGATAAGTTGTATTCAATTGTGCTTTATGGATGCTGAGACGCTGTTAGAAAAATACGCCGCAGGTCATCGGGATTTTCGTGGACAGAATTGCCAAGGCATAGACCTTCAAGGTACAGACCTCACTGACATAAACTTATCCAAAGGAAATTGGAATGGAGCAGATTTGAGTGAGGCAAACTTGACTCAAGCACAACTTAGTTATGTAAGCCTCAGTAGGGCATCTCTAATAAATGCAAATTTAACTAGAATAGAAGGTTCTTCAATTAATCTTAGTTGGGCAGACCTAAGTGGTGCGGACTTCAGTTATGCCAATTTGAGTGATGCAAATCTGGTTGCGGCAGATTTGACTGGAGTAACCTTTACTCAAGTCAAGCTAATTGGAGTAAATCTTTCTCGTGTCAATCTTCAGAAAGCTAAACTTCGTGGGGTTACTTTAGAAAGATGTAATTTATCAGATGTAAATCTAGCGGAAGCTGATTTAGCTAGAGTCTTTTTGGGACAGGTAAATCTCACTAACGCCTGTTTGGAAAGAGCAAATCTAGAAAGAGCTTGTTTAACAGATGCAAATTTGATCAGGGTAAATTTTAATGGTGCAAATTTGAGGAAGGCAAACTTCACTGGGGCAAATATCTATGGTGCTAGTTTTGTAGATGCAGACCTGACTGATGCGATAATGCCTGATGGAGAAGTTTACAAGTCGGAAGTATTTTCAGAAGCAGTAAAATATATGACTCATCAAGTTATTCGTACTGATAAAGCACCAGCACCAGTAGGCCCTTATAATCAAGCGATCGCAGCTTCCGGTAAAATGCTATTTGTGGCTGGACAAATTGCCATTGATCCTCGACTCGGTGATGTTGTCTACACAGAGGATGTGAAAAAGCAAACCGAACAGGTATTCGCTAACCTAGAAGCTATCTTGACAGCAGCCGGGGCTACGTTTAAAGATGTAGTTAAAACTAGCGTATTTCTGGCTGACATGAATGATTTCGCCGCTATGAATGCAGTTTACGCTAAATATTTTGATGAAGCTACAGCCCCAGCCCGTGCTTGTGTACAAGTATCACGCTTGCCAAAAGATGTTTTAGTAGAAATTGAGTGTATCGCCGTCATCCCAGAATAATCATCAGTTTGTAGTAAGCGGCTCTAGCCCTTAATATAGAGGGCTGAAGCCCTTTCTGCGAGACGCTACGCTAACACTACGAACTAATTTAATCATCTTGATATTGATTAGCTGGTAGTGGTTTGGTGAAATGTCTGGCGACGAATGCTAAAACCATCATCATCAAACTAGCTGATATGGGCTTAACATAATTTTGCAATTGATCCAACACAGCACTACTACTATTAGCAATACCCCATTGATAAAAAAACAAATATAACAGCGTCCAAATGATAATACCACCTGGAGTCATAATTGCTAATAAACTAGCTGTTTTCTTTGACTTTCTGTAATTTTGCCAGCGTAAAGCCAGCCAACATCCAAATACTGCACCAACCCACCATCCCATAAACTGACCCAACACAGGGGGAATAATACCATCTAATTCTGCATTGGGCAGAAAATTTTTCACATAGCTATTACCTAAATATTCGCCTAGATTTAATAGTGCTATACCTCCTATAAAGCTACCGATTACTGCTGCGAAATATCCAGGTTTTTTCTTTCTATATAATGTCATGTTTCTCAAGTGTACTTGTAAATAATCAAGAATAAATCTGAATTAGTTTGATTGTTCAGCTTTAACGCACCCTACTGGACTGACACAGCTAATTTAGTGCATTAGTAAACTCTTGTGGGATGGTCATCTTGACCGTACCATGCAGGCAAGATGCCTGCACCACAAGAAATTTTGAATTATATTTGTGCATCATTTTAGTCGTGTCAGTCTACTACAATTTAACGTAGTCTTTATAAAGTATCTCCTGTTGCTCAAAACTAATTCACTGATAGATCCAATATCTACAAGGGCTTTTCCGCAATCGCTCATTCATTTTGCATAACTATTGTTTTCATTCCCCAAAATATTAAATTAGGCTCTACTATTAAACGTGCTGCTATCTCAGGATATAAGGCTTGGAGATAGTTAAATAATAAGATGCGATCGCCTCCTTTAATTGCCACTTTCCCATCAGGAAACAACCGCCACCAATCAACAATAAAATCTCTAATTCCCGCTAACAGAGTGTAAATCACACCACTTTGAATTGCTTCTGATGTATTCAAGGCAAAACGTGGCGGCAAAGATTGAATTAAGTCTATATTTAACTGGGGTAATTGTCCGGTTTTTTGACCTAAACTCGCAAGCTGTAAACCCATCCCCGGTAAAATTGCACCACCGACTAAACACTGGTTAGCATCTGCACCTGTAAAAGTTAGTGCTGTTCCCGCATCAATTACCAACATCGGAAAACCCCAAGTCATCCCCGCACCCCACAAAGCCAAAGCCCTGTCAATTCCCAGGGTAGGATATGTATTATTGAGTGGTATTTGATCTAAAGTAATGACACGAGCGTTAGGGTATGTTTCCCAAAGTGCAGTTTGCTGAGGAACTACGGAAGCGATGACGAGAGGTAGGGGAGATGAGGAAGATGAGGGGGATGAGGGGGATGAGGGAGATGAGGGAGATGAGGG
>NZ_CAWMSA010000003.1:122057-161650 GCF_963870205.1 Anabaena sp. CA = ATCC 33047
TTTTGAATTTTGTAGGCTTGCCTTCCCGTAGGGTATTTTGAATTTTGAATTGATTTGTCCCCAATCCCCAGTCTCAGGTAAATACTCTGTATCCCAAGTTTGGTTAAGGGTTTCACCTGTGAACAAAGCCCAATGTAACCGGGAATTGCCAATTTCTAAGGCTAGCCAGATATTCTCTATGTGTCTTGGGTGGGGGTACTGTTTCACACGTTTGGTTTTTTTAACTTTTTTATTGCTGTTTTAATAAAAATTTACAATTCACCTGTGTCACAATAAGACCAGAGGAATAAATACTCATTGTGTTAAGGAGAGAGTTATGGTAGCAGTCACCGATAAAACTGAAAAACGGCTGACCATACAGACAGGAGATATTGCTGAGGATACTACAGTAATACGCTCTCTGGATTGGGATCGCGATCGCTTCGATATCGAGTTCGGTTTAGAAAACGGTACTACCTATAACTCCTTTCTCATACGCGGTGAGCAAATAGCCTTAGTAGATACCTCCCACGAAAAATTCCGTAAACTTTATTTTGATACCCTCACAGGCTTAATTAATCCGCAGGATATCAATTATTTGATTGTTAGTCACACCGAACCAGACCACAGTGGCTTAGTCAAAGATTTGTTACAAATGGCACCAGAGATTACAGTTGTGGCTTCTAAGGTAGCAATTCAATTTCTGGAAAATTTAGTACATCAGCCATTTAAGCACAAGATAGTGAAAAATGGCGATCGCCTAGACTTAGGTAACGGTCACGCCATCGAATTTGTGATTGCCCCCAATTTACACTGGCCGGACACCATATTTAGCTTCGACCATAAAACCGAAACTCTGTACACCTGCGACGCTTTCGGAATGCACTACTGTTCTGATAGCACCTATGACGAAGACTTAAAAACCATTGAAGCCGAATTTAAACATTACTATGAATGCTTAATGGCTCCAAATGCGCGGTCAGTATTATCAGCCTTGAAGCGCATGGGAGAACTGCCAACTATTAAAATGGTAGCGACTGGACACGGGCCATTACTGTCCCATCACGTAGAAGAATTAACCGGACGTTATCGCAGTTGGAGTCAAAGCCAAACCAAAGCAGAAACAACAGTAGGGGTATTTTACGTTTCCGAATATGGGTATAGCGATCGCCTAGCCCAAAGTATAGTTAACGGTATCACTAAAACAGGCGTAGCCGTCGAAATAGTAGACCTAGGTTCAGCAGCAGACTTACAGGAATTGCGCGAACTTGTCGGACGCTGCACCGGCTTAGTAATTGGGATGCCTCCAGCTAACGGTAATCCTAACATCCAAACAGCCCTGAGTACAGTCTTAGGTTCAGCCAACGAAAAACAAAGCATAGGTATATTTGAAACAGGCGGTGGTGACGGTGAACCCACCTACCCACTACTAAACCAATTCCGGGCGTTAGGCTTACACGTAGCCTTCCCGGTGATTGAAGTCAGAGAGAAACCCAGCGAAAACACCTACAAACTGTGTGAAGAAGCCGGAACAGACTTAGGACAGTGGGTAACACGCGATCGCAGCATCAAAGTCATGAAATCCCTAAGTGCGGACTTAGACAAAGCCTTGGGAAGAATAAGCGGCGGCTTATATATTATCACAGCCAAAAAAGGAGAAGTAGCCAGCGCGATGCTTGCATCCTGGGTAAGTCAAGCCAGCTTCAAACCATTAGGATTATCGATAGCAGTAGCTAAGGATAGAGCAATTGAATCACTAATGCAAGTAGGCGATCGCTTCGTCCTCAACGTATTAGAAGAAGGAAACTATCAAATCCTCATGCGCCACTTCCTCAAAAGATTCGCCCCTGGTGCAGACAGATTTGAAGGAATCAGAACCCAAGCCGCAGAAAACGGTGCGCCCATCCTCACAGACGCATTAGCCTACATAGAATGCGAAGTCCAAAGTAGAATGGACTGCGGCGACCACTGGGTAGTATACAGCAACGTCTACACAGGCAGAGTATCAAAACCCGAAGCCCTAACAGCAGTTCACCACCGCAAAGTCGGAAACCATTACTAAAAAACGAAGTGGCGAGTAGGGAATAAGGAGTTAAACCTCCGCGCCCCTCCGCGTTTACCTCCGCGCACCTCCGCGTTAAAAAAAAATAACAACCTCTCTGCCCTCAAAACCCATGCCACAAACCAAACCCCGCGACGTTCAAATTCTCCCCATAGCCACAGACACCACAATAGTGCGATCGCGCAGTTGGACAAGACTAAGATTTGAAATAGAATACGCCCTAGCCAAAGGGACAACAGCCAACTCATACCTAATACAAGCCGATAAAATAGCCCTCATCGATCCACCAGGGGAAACATTCACCGAAATTTACCTAAACGCATTAAAGCAACGCCTAGATTTAACCACCATAGATTACGTCATTCTCGGACACATTAACCCCAACCGAGCCGCCACAATCAAAGCACTGCTAGAACTAGCACCACAAATTACCTTTGTATGTTCTAACCCAGGCGCGATTAACTTACGTGGCGCGTTAGAAAATCAAGACTTACCAATTTTAGTCATGCGGGGGGATGAAACCCTAGACTTAGGCAAAGGTCATCATTTGCAATTCATCCCCACCCCCAACCCCCGCTACGCTGACGAACTTTGTACTTATGACCCCCAAACCGAAGTTTTGTATTCAGACAAATTATTTGGGGCGCATATTTGCGGTGATCAAGTATTTGATGAAGGTTGGGAGACAATCAACGAAGACCGCCGCTATTATTTTGATTGTCTCATGGCTCCCCACGCCAAACAAGTAGAAACCGCACTTGATAAACTCGCTGATTTACCTGTGCGGATGTACGCTACTGGACACGGGCCGATAGTCCGTTACGGCTTAATAGAACTTACCCAAGCTTATAGAGACTGGATTCAACAGCAAGCCTCGGCAGACTTGACAGTTGCCTTGATTTATGCTTCTGCCTATGGAAATACAGCAACATTAGCTCAGGCGATCGCTCGTGGTATCACTAAAACCGGGGTAGCGGTAGAATCAATTAACTGTGAATTTGCCGACCCAGAAGAAATGCGGGCAGCTGTAGAAAAATCCGCCGGGTTCGTCATCGGTTCACCTACCCTCGGCGGTCATGCACCCACCCCCGTACAAACCGCATTAGGAATAGTCTTATCTACCGCCACTAACAACAAACTAGCTGGCGTGTTTGGTTCCTTTGGTTGGAGTGGGGAAGCAGTAGACTTAATTGAAAGCAAACTTAAAGACGCTGGTTATCGGTTCGGGTTTGATACCATCCGCGTCAAATTCAAACCCAACGATGCCACCTTGCAGTTATGCGAAGAAGCCGGAACTGACTTTGCTCAAGCCCTGAAAAAAGCCAAAAAAGTCCGTGCAGCCAGTCAACCAGCCACCAACGTAGAGCAAGCCGTGGGGAGAATTGTCGGCTCACTGTGCGTAGTCACCGCCAAACAAGGCGATATATCAAGTGCCATGTTAGCCTCTTGGGTAGCGCAAGCCAGTTTTAATCCTCCTGGTTTAACTGTGGCTATTGCCAAAGATAGGGCAGTAGAACCACTGACACACACAGGTAATAAGTTTACACTGAATGTCCTGAAAGAAGGCAATCACTTAGGATTGATGAAACACTTCCTCAAACCCTTTGCCCCAGGACAAGACCGATTTGCTGATGTCGCCACAGAAGAAGCAGCAAACGGTAGTCCGATACTGAAAGATGCGCTGGCTTATTTAGAGTGTTCAGTCCAGAACCGGATGGAATCAGGCGATCATTGGTTAGTGTATGCCACTGTGGATAATGGCAAAGTGTTAAATCAGGATGGGGTAACAGCCGTGCATCACCGCAAATCAGGTAATCATTATTAATTGGGCATGGGGCTTATGGTATGGAATAGCTTACTGCTACCACATCCTACATCACCAAAATAAATTAAATATAGAGATAATTTTTGTAGGGTGGGCATTGCTTGGAATCTGCTCAAAGCTTTAGTTTTAAGTTGTTAGCAATGCCCACCTTAAGCTTATTGAGAATGGTGCAAGATATGACGCTAATTAAAATAAAATTAGATGCTGAGATGCCAGTAACAGGATGAGGCAATGTCTTACAGTCAGTTTGATATTGAATCAGTTAAAGAAAAATTTAATATTACTCTAATTGAGCAAGCCAGTAAATTTGCTGAAGTACCAGAAATAAAATGTAGTAATTACTTAACTGAAACACTGCGATTTAATGCACCAATTGCTTTAGCAATTAATTCAGAAAAATCTCGTTCTGAGATGATTATTGCGCCTATATTATTGGAATTAAAAAGATTATACCCGCAAAAAGTCAGTTTATTTTCTGGCAAAGAGTTTAATGTTGATATAGAAAAAGGCTTAAGTGGTTTTTGTGATTTTTTGATTAGTAGTTCTCCCGAACAGTTATTTATTACATCACCAGTTATAGCCATAGTCGAGGCAAAAAACGAAAACATTGAAGCTGGCTTAGGACAGTGTATGGCAGAAATGATAGCTTCTCAGCTTTTTAACCAGCAGAAAAGAAACCAAGTAAACTACATAATTGGTGCTGTAACTACTGGTAGTAATTGGAAATTTATGCAGTTAAAAGGAACAACAATAGAAGTAGATTTGAATGAATACTTTTTGAACCAAGTAGGTAAAATTTTAGGGATTCTCAGCTTGGGATTAGATAAAAATGATAATATTTAAATGAGCTAAATATAGAAATCAGCTTTTATTTTTGCAGAAAATTAGGTATTTTTTAGAGTGCGTTAGGTGCGTTACGCTATCGCTAACACACCCTACTTAACCCGCCTGTTTCGCGCTCTTCTTTGCGCCTTTGCGCCTTGGCGCGAACCATCAAACAATCTTGTCAGCAACACTAAAATCTTACTAAAACAACCTACTCAAAATCAGTTTCACAAAAAGCTTTCAATAAACTAACACAATTACTAATTGCACCCAAATGAGCAATTTCATAACCGTGGGTATTTTGAGTAGGAAAAGCCAAACAAGCAGCACGCCCAACATGACCAAACTTCATAGCAATCGAAGCATCACTACCAAACTGACTCAATGTCGCTAATTGTATCGGCATATCTAACTTTTTAGCACATTGGCGTAACTGTCCATTTAACCCCTCATCATATATCCCATAGGCATCCTGCGATAAAAGCACCGGATTTTCCCCATCTTTCACCGGATATTCTGTTGATAAAGGACAAATTTCTAAAGCAATTAAAGCGTCTAAACTTTGATTTTGGGTAAAAAATAACGCTCCAATTGCTCCTACTTCTTCCTTAGCGGAAGCGACTAAATAAACATCGACTGCTGGCTGTTGTAAATGTTGCGCCAAAGCTAGCAAAATTGCCACAGATGCTTTATTATCTAACGTATAGCTAGCAATATGATCCTTTAACCTAATAGGATGCTTGCGATGCTTCCCAATTACCATTCTCGTACCGGGACGAATACCAGCCGCTTCTAATTCCGCAGTTGTGAGTTTAGTTTCAATCCAAGCGTTTTCCCATTTGACGGCTGTATCTTCTTGCTGGACTTTTTGCGGTGATTCATGGGAAACGTGACGCGAACCAAAACTGAGAATGCCCCTAATAGTTTCATTATCTCCCAATAAGTCTACAACACCTTCACCGTAAACCCAAGGGTAAGCACCGCCCAGTTTGCGAACTTCTACCTTACCGTCTTCAGCGATATTTTTAACTATCGCGCCTATTTCATCTTTGTGGGCAGTAATGGCGATCGCTCTATCGGAAATTTTACCAGGAATTTTGGCGATGATATTATCCGCGCGATCGCACCAAGTTGGTACACCTAGCGCAGCAAATTGCTGCATCAGAAATTGATTAATTTCCGTTTCGGCACCGCTAGGAGAGTGCTGCATCACCAATTCGGCTATAGTTTCAAATAAGCGATCGTTAGTCCACATGAATTTAGCTAGCTCAAAAAATTACTTACCCACCCCAGTCAACTTTGACTTTTGACGTTGACGCTTGAGGAAACCTAGTGTACCCACAGCAGCAAGTGCTAAAGTCATCATCGTTTCTGAAGGTTCAGGTACGGCTACCGCCTCTGCTATCATTTTATGAGCTTGACTTGAAGGATGGAGAGGATCCCAAAATAAATACTCATTTGGATTACTACAACTTGTAGCATTCGCTACTGAAAAGCAAGCATCGGTAACATTAGAAAAACCGAATTTCTCAGGAGATGCACGCCAACGATTGACTAGAGAATAAACATTAACTTCCCTGAGATTAATATTTGGGTTTTGACGAATAGTTGCCAAATCCTTAGTTAAATTTGAGTTAAACTCTAAAGTCGCTGCGGTCAAATCAGCAGGATTCCGCCCTGGTAGACTAGCCCCTGGTAGTTTACCCAAATCTGGCAGGTTAAATACTACAATGTTTTTAGCACCTGCGGCTGCTAGGGTATGTACAGCTTGGGATATATGGGTGTAAGGCTTAGGCTGATGAGGATGACTAAGTGATGACGGGAAAAGGTAATCATTTGCACCTCCCACTACAGCATAAAGCGCGTTAGGGTCTACGGGCTGTCCATTATTTCCTGCTACAAAACCCTGAACTTGCTGTAATACTCCTGGTAAGGGGGCGTTAGGAACAACTGCATTACCGAATCCTGAATTAGCCCCACCCATAGCAAAGTTAATACCCTGAGTAGGAAGTGGCTGATTAGGCAATATATGAGTTACTAAAGTAGGTTGTAATCCTAACTGTTGTCCTACATAATCCACCCAGATCGGGCCATTAGAAAAGCGTCCTGAATAATATGGTGGACTTGGTGGAATAGCCGTTACTGGATTTACAGCCCCATTGGTTAGGTTAAAGATATTACCAGTATCAGCTAAACTATCGCCAAATACATACATGCCGCTAAAACTCTGAGCCTTAGCTTCAAGCGGCAACATCACAGAAAAGATGACAAATCCCGCCGCTATAATTTTTGTCTTCATATCTTCATACTGAAATGTTAAAGTCCAGCCAGCTTGATAAATTTACTGAAAAATCCACCCTACCTAGTGCAGAGCTTAGTGATTTTATGTAAGTAAGTTTACGTAGCTATCAATAACATATCAGGAAAAATCACAGACAAGATTGATTTTCAGGGATTTTTAGGATTTAAGGGCAATATATCGAGGTGAGGTAAAGCCCACCCTCAATGAGATAAAAAAATATCCAAAATGTCGGGTGCGTCAGTACGAGAAACCTAGCTATACCAAGAAAATATTCATACTGACGCACCCTACTAACTACTAACTGCAAGGGCGGGGCTTGTATCCCATTCCTTTGGTCAAATAATTATATATGTTAGGTTGGCGATCGCTGTAATTGCTGCGCTTCATTAGCCGATATACCCTCGCCCTGAGTACCGAAATACCACAACGCCGCCGCCGCTTCTGCACGAGTTACTGGTTTTTTCGGTTGCAACAAAGTTGTATAACCAAACACACGGCGAATATTTGCTTGTTCACCATTTTGGAAATCAGCTAAAATTGCTCTCAACGCTTTAGGGTCAATTTTACCCGTATCTTGGAAACCCCAAGTTTCCTTAACAGCTGCGAGATTAGCCGCAGGTAAAGCTTGACGCGTATCTAGAGGTACTTTCCACAGTAGCAGTTGTTCCCGTGTTAAAGGTGCATCAGGACGGAACAAAACTGCTGTAGAATCTCCAGATAAGGCACTAGGAATTAACCCAGCTTCAGCTAACCCCTGAATCACTGGAAAATCAGGATCTTGAGACGACACATCACTAAAAGAAGGTTGGGTAGTTTCTGATGCCAGGCGAATTTGTTTAGCTGGATTGTTGGCATACATAGCATTATTCGCCGTCACTAGCCAACGGGCATATTCTCGACGGGTAGTAATTTTGCTCGGTTCAAATTGGTTAGTCGTTGTATAGGAATTAGTTTTAGTGGCTGAAGCGGCGGATGTGAACACACCTAACGCCCCTAAATCTTCGATATATTGGCGCAGTTGTTCGGGTGCTTTGCTCAAATCACTAAAAACTTGAGATGATAATGTTGAGGCTGGTGTTTGGTTCTCCGCTATACTACCCCAGCTAGCGGGAGGTACAGGGCCGATAAATTTTGGATCACCTGCTTGGGTAGGATTATTAGCGGTTACTGTTGACGTGCCTGGCGTAGTTGCTGTACTATTCCTGACATACTCAATCTTGATTAATGTCGCCGCTTGTGGTTGGTTCGGTGCGGGATTAGTCACTGATTGAGGTTGAATAGAGACATTCACCAGCAAATCGTTGCGACGAGCTGCAAAACTACCTTCTACATCATCTGTGGGTTGTTGTAAAATCTGCCAGTTGTCTTTCTGAAACTGACTACGGTAAAAGCTCGTGATAAAATTGCTGGGTTCAGAACTCAGCCAGCGCGCTGATACCCTGTTATCTGCACCACTAGCTGGAGTAATTTCTTCTAGTTTAGCATTCGTATATATAGGAATTTCTTGGGGAAAATCCGCAGGTAATTGCACTGAGGTTTGATTCTGCCCCGATAGCGGTTCACTGGCTGGATTTTGCCCAAAAATAACTGGGTTACTTTGTAGCCTGGGATCTGCTGCCAAAGACTGTTCCCAGTTTTTGGCAGTAGGAGTATTGCCACAGGCTGATAGCAAAGTTAGTAAAACAGCCAAACTGAAAAATGTGACTGGACGTTTACACAAAAGCACAGGAAATCACAAACGCGTGTCAATTCCTACCCTAGCGCAGACTGGGGTGGTTTATCGTGAGCGGTTGTAGATTTTTAGGGGATGAGGGAGACTAATCAATTCAAAATTCAAAATTCAAAATTCAAAATTGTTGATTGTTGACTGTTGACTGTTAAAGAATTTCTCCCTTCCCTTGTCTACCTCATCTTCCCCAGTCCCCAATACCCAGTCCCCAGTCCCCAGTCCCTCATAGCTGGACAATTTGCGGGGCTGGTAGCTCGTGTATGACTCGCCACAGTATAGTATAGCTGCCGTCGGCACGTTGTCGCACGGGTCGGAAGGCGACTATGAGATCACTGCTTTGTATTTGTTTTAATTGCTTTATGTAGCGTTGTTTTGCCGTAGGAATTAGCTGACTATTTAAAATCATCTCTGGGAGTTGGAATTGCAGCGATCGCACTAAATAAGTATGATTTAATTTGGCGGGCGCACTAGCTAACATGACTCGATTTTGATGGAAGTGTTGATGTTTGCCAGTTAAAAATCTCCGTCTTTCTACTTGCAAAGCTTCTAATTGTTGGGGAGGCTGGTAATTGAGCAGAAATTCCCTTGTGGGTGAGACTATAGCACTCAGTTTGTGATCTAATTTCTCCAAGGGGATATCTCCCACATCTACCATGAAACTGTAATCTACTCCAGGGTGCTGCATTTGGAAGCGATCGCCGATTAACTCCAGTGCTAAACTAGGTTTAAAACCTGTTTGAGCATCACTCAAAATAGGGAAAGGATAACGCTGACTGACGCTAGGTTGCAGCCGATTCCACAAAGTATTCAGTGGACGTTGGTAAGCAGCAGCAGCTAACACACGAAAAATTCCCGTGCGTGGTAGTTGCAAAAACTGGGCGTAAGTTTGTGGTTCTTGGGGATCTAATCCGTAAGCAAAACGATCAAGGGCAGCAGCAGTTTCCTGGGAGTCTGTTAATTGAGTACCCGCAGGAAGTGACACTTGGGCTGCTGTTAAAAATCCCTTGGCATTAGCTAAAACAGTCAGTGCATTTGCTGGTGGTGCGATCGCAGGTTGTACAGGTGGACGATAATTAGCTATAGCTGTCTTGCCCACTCTACCGACAATCGGTAAAGGACTAGATGTGGATGCAGCTTGATTGATTGGTGCTAGATTTGGCTCTCTGGTGGCGAAGGGTGTCGCCGGTTTTCCCAAATTGGGACGCTGCACAGGTGCAATTGCCAGCACGGGATCTGATAGTCGTTCACCACTAACTAAAGGTAACTCTCTGACTAAAGCTAATTCACCCCGTCGAGACAACAACTGATCTAGCACTGGCGTAAGTTTTAATAATTCCTGGCTAGAAGCATACAAGGCGCAATAAATTTCTACTTGTGGTTGAGTTAACTGGCTAGGTATAGGGGAAGTATCTCTGTGACTACATAAACTTTGGGGATTTTGGGATTGACGCTTGAGAAAACGTTCTGTGTTTTTCGTGTGGAAAATTAATTGTCCCCGCACCACCCGCATCCGATTCGCATCAGGAGAAACTAACGCTTGCTCAACACGAGCAATAAAATCTAGCTGTTGCTGCATCAATCTCTGGGCTTGAGTATAAAAATTTTCATTAATTGGCTCGGAAGCCAGAGTATGATTATCAGAAGGTGAAGACGGATATGGCCCAGCCAGAACGCTTCTCGAAACACCAGTTAAACAAAATGGAAGCAAAACGCTCAAAAATATGTATCTCATCGTCAAAACCCTGGTCAGATAGGAGTATGCAAAATCTAAAATAGATATTAAATTGAGAAACAAGAACGACCATTGACAAGTGTCAGTCTATTCTAAATTTCTGCAAAGTGCCGCCAGGTTGTTACCAGTGTTGAAACAAGATTACATGCAAGTTTCCCAGGATCAGCCTATTTATTCTGAGGCTCCGCTCCAGCTGCTTCTGTTTATTGATGGACGACCAAAGTCCAAGCAACAGGTGCAGCGTATCCGTGCTTACTTAAAAGAATTAAAGGCTGAGTATAAATTTGAACTGCAAATTATAGACGTTAGGCAACAACCCTATTTGGCAGAACACTTTAAATTAGTGGCGACACCGGCTTTAGTTAAAATTCACCCAGAACCGAGGCAAATTCTAGCTGGCAGCAACATCATTGTCCAATTGAAAACTTGGTGGCCGCGCTGGGTGGCAGCTGTAGAAACTTATCACCAATTGCAGGAAGACTTACAAGAACGTATAGATGACAACGGTCGTATATCACAACCACAGTCGCCAATTTATTCTGTGGCGGTTTCGGCAGAACTCATCAAACTTTCTGATGAGATATTTCATCTCAAACAAGAAAAGGAGAAACTGTTAGAACAGCTACAATTTAAAGATAGAATCATTGGGATGCTAGCGCACGACCTCCGCAATCCGTTAACGGCTGCGGCGATCGCTATAGAAACTCTACAATCTAACTATAATTCCGAAACAGGCGAATTTCAGCGTCTCAAACCCGCATTAATCGCTCATTTGTTAAAGCAAGCCCGCAATCAAACCAAAACCATCGACAGGATGATCGCGGAACTGTTACAAGTCGGGCGAGGAAATGATACAGAGTTTCCCATCACACCCCAGAAGACACAACTCGGTGAACTGTGTTTAGATGTCCTAGCAGAATTGCGCGATCGCTACACAGCCAAATCCCAAATCATAGAAACCGATATACCTAAAGATTTACCTTGTGTATATGCTGACCCGGAACGCATCCACCAAGTCTTAATTAATTTGTTAGATAATGCCATAAAATATACACCAGATTTTGGTAAAATCACTGTTGCTGGATTGCATCGGACTACGCAAAAAGTGCAGTTTAGTATTGGCGATACTGGCCCTGGTATTCCCCCAGAAAATCGCGATCGCATTTTTGAAAACCACTATCGCCTAGAACGGGACGAAAGTACAGAAGGTTACGGTATTGGTCTTTGTTTATGCCAACGTATCATCCGGGCGCATTACGGTCAAATCTGGGTAGACTCTAGCCCAAACGGTGGTGCATGGTTTCACTTTACTTTGCCGGTTTACCCTTTGTAATCCTCTGGGATGTGGAATTTTCCATTGATGTATTCCCAACATTGTGGAAATTGCTCTCAAGCTTGCTATGAAAGATTTTGAACAAAGAAAAAATTGGTATCAGCAATTATCAAATATCTACACTTCGCAGCAGAGAAAAAATTGGTATAGCGAAGTAGCTGATGCTTATCATAAAACCAGACCACGCTATCCTCAAGCACTGATTCACCGTGCTGTAGAGTTAGCCCAACTTCCACAAGATGCAATTATTTTAGAAATTGGATGCGGCCCTGGAACTGCGACGACGGCTTTTGCTCAATTGGGCTTCGCAATGCTGTGTCTAGAACCAAGCCAAAAACTTTGTCAACTAGCTCGACAAAACTGTAGACAATATCCCTCCGTAGAAATTACCAATACCTCATTTGAAGAATGGCAGCTAGAGCCTGGAAAGTTCAATGCTGTGTTAGCTGCAACTTCTTTTCATTGGGTTTCCCCAGAAATGGGGTATGCAAAAGCAGCCGATGCTTTAAAAGAAGATGGATTTTTGATTTTGCTGTGGAATATGACACCCCAACCACAGTATGAAATTTATCAAGTTTTACATGAGGTTTATCAAACTCAAGTTTCCAGTTTGGGAAGGTATGAAGAAAGGGAAACTCAACAAAACTATCTCAGAAGATTTGCACAGGCTGTGACTAACTCTGGTTTGTTTAAGTGTCTAGTATCTGAAGAATTACCTTGTGAACTGACTTATAGCATAGATGATTATTTCTTGCTTTTAAGCACCTTAGCACCATATATAGCTTTAGACACCCAGCAGAGAAATGCTTTATTGTCAGCTTTAAGGGAAGCATTAGAAAGACACTCCATCACCAGTATACCCGTCTCATTTCTCTCAGCCGTTCACATAGCCCAAAAGATATAGGGGAACAGGGGAGTGGAGGAAGCGGAGGAAGCGGAGGAAGCGGAGGAGAGAAACTAATGACCAATGACTAATGACTAATGACTAATGACTAATGACTAATGACTCAATCCGAATTAGATGACCTCGGTCTGAGTCGTTCACGCCAAGAGGGTTTAGGGGATGGGGAACTGGTTGGAGATGAAGACTGTCTAGAACTAGAAGGTGTAGAAGAACCTGATTCTACTGTTCCGGTGCGCCTTCTTCTGGGAGGAGCAGCAACCGCACTAGAACTGGATGCTTCGCTACGGCGATAACGCCGCCGTCTTCTGGATGAGTTGGAATTGGAGTTATTATCTGTTTGTTGGTAACGGCTGCTGCGTCTTCTGGATGGTCTGGTTTCCTGTTGGTCTGATTTTTCATCAGCGTTAAGAGAACCATTGATGATTTTTTTAGGCTTAATCGGTTTAGCTTTGATGCTGCCTTTGCGACCTTCTAGTTGAGGTTTGGGGGGAAACTTATCTATTGGCATCCCCTCAACTGCAACTTCCATAAATTCATGCCAAGTGTAAGCCGCACTACCACTACTACCAGAGGTGGGGCGGTTGTTATCATTACCTAACCACACCCCCGCTACTACTTGGGGAATGTAGCCAATAAACCACAAATCACGGGCTTCATCGGAAGTACCTGTTTTTCCGGCTACTGGTCGATTACCTAATTGGGCGGCTGCACCTGTACCAGCTTCTACAACGTTGCGTAGCATCCAAGTCATGATGGCGGCTGTAGTCGGGTCAATGACTCGCTTGGGTTGAAAATCGACTGACCAGATGACTTCGCCTTTGCGGTTGAGGATGCGACGGATACCATGAGGCTGAGTGTATAATCCTTGCGTGGCAAAGCTACCATACGCGCTAGTTAGTTCTAGTAACGTGACTTCATTGGAACCGAGAGCTAGTGAGTAGGTAGGTAGCAGATTAGATTTAATGCCCATGTTATGGGCTACGTTAATAATAGGATCAAATCCGACATCTAGTAATACTTTCACCGCTACCACATTCACAGAACGCGTCAGGGCATCACGCATACTCATCCTACCCCGGAAGGTTCTACCGTAGTTTTTGGGTTCGTAGTCATCAACAACAAAAGGCGCATCTAAATAGCTGTCGTTGGGATTTTTACCTGTGGCGATCGCGGCTGCATAAACAAAGGTTTTAAATGTTGAGCCTGGTTGACGTTGGGCTTGGGTGACGCGATTAAATTGATTTTTGCCAAAGTTTTTCCCCCCCACCATCGCCTGAATTTCACCGTTGCGGGGATCAATGGCTACCAATGCTGCTTGTGTAAACTTTTGCCAGCGTCCTTGATTTTTCAGGGTTTTCGCTACTGCGGCTTCAGCTGCTTTTTGCCAATTTGGGTTTAAGCTGGTTTCTACGGTTAACCCTCCCTTGGCGAGAACATCCGCCGGAACGTACTTTGGTAATTCTTGCAGAATGTAGCTACTAAAGTAAGGGGCTGCTACTTGTAGCCGCTTAGGTAAACTGGGTTTGAGTTGGATTGCTGCTTGTGATGCGGCTTGTCTTTCGGCAGCTGTGATAAATCCGTCTTCTTGCATCCTTTGTAAGACTAAATTGCGTCTTTGTTTGGCAAGTGCGGGATTAGTGGCTGGGGAATAGGTGCTGGGTGCTGGGGCAAGCCCTGCAATGGTGGCTGTTTCTGCCAAAGTGAGTTGATCTACTGGTTTACTGAAGTACACCCAGGCCGCATCGGCTACACCATAAGCCCCTGCTCCCAAATACACTAAATTTAAATAACGCTCTAAAATTTGGTCTTTTGTTAACTCAGTTTCTAGTTTTTGGGCGAGGCGGATTTCTTTGACTTTGCGCCAGACTGTGCGTTCTTGGTTGAGAAACAGAATCCTAGCTAACTGTTGGGTGATGGTACTACCACCTTCTACGATATTTTGCGATCGCAAATTATTAATAGCTGCTCGAATAATTCCTTGAGGATCAACGCCACTATGTTGCTCAAATCTTCTATCCTCAATCGCAATAAAGGCGTTTTTCAGGTTGTCTGGTATCTGTTCTAAATTCAGTGCTTCTCTAGTTGCTTCCCCTTGCTGTTGTAATATACTGCCATCCACAGCTTTGATTGTTAATGTTTGCTCGCGGATCACCGTTTGCAGTTCCGATTTATCGGGTAGTGTCTGATCTATTGTCGATATCCAATAGTTAAAAGCAATGATCCCACCCCCTACACTCAAACCTGTCCATAACCACCAACGCCGATAGATTGGACGTTCTCGGCTACTGATCCTGCTCATCATCCCAGAGGTGACACTGCTCATCTGGTGCAGTACCTGCCTTGCTTTCACCAGTCTGTTGGGTGGTAAATGCTCGGTTGTGGATTCTTCGTTTTCTAAATGATTACCAGACGACAAGTGCCGTTCCTCCTTGTCTGAGTCATTGAAATTGCTTGCTGGAACTTAGAGGTAAGTTTCTTCTTATTAGTTCGTAGCTGAATGTAGTCACCCGCTAACTACTAAATAGTAGTTTTTGACTTGCCTCACTACGTTCGTGTTAGTATAATATCTCATAATGAAATCACTAAATTCGTTATTACATAAGAATTTTTTTATATTTAATTATTTTTTTTTGCATAGAGGATTACATTTGTTTTAATTAATTGTTAAACATCAAAAACACTATCCAAAGTAGTAAAAAAAATTTTGGCAGAATTTATCAATCAGTCTCAATAATGATTTATGGGATAATGGGGTGGTAGTCAAAGTCAGACGTAGTGCCATAGCCCTTGGCAGTAATTTGGGCGATTCTTTGGCAATATTAGCCGCAGCAATTCAGGAATTAGCTACAATTGACGGCATTAAACTAGAGACAACATCAAGTTGGTATAGAACCAAAGCCGTAGGGCCGCCACAACCCGATTACATTAATGGTTGTGCGATTGTGCAAGTAGAAATGAGTCCCCAGGAATTATTAGAGACATTGCTAGCGATAGAACAAAAATTTGGGCGGGTACGGCAAGAACACTGGGGAGCGCGATCGCTGGATTTGGACATATTGCTGTATGATGATTTAATGATCGATACGCCAACTCTGCAAATTCCCCATCCGCGAATGCAACAGCGAGCCTTTGTGTTAGTACCGCTAGCGGAAATTGCCCCCGATTGGATAGATCCAGTTTCCGGATTAGCGATAAAAGAGTTGGTAAAAAAAGTAGACTGTTCTGATGTACTTTTGTTAAAGGACAGTTAAAATTACCACCCATCAACGCATAAAACCCTGGTGCGATTACCACCCCCCAGTGTTTTTTGGTCCTCTCAACAACAACACTATTTCACTATGCCAATAGGTAGAGAATTACCACAGCTATTAAAGCAACGCTTATTTTATAAAGGACGCAAGTTTGACTTTGAAGTGAATCGTTTGCGTTTACCCAACAAAGCCGAAGGGGAATGGGAATGTATTCGTCACCCTGGTGGTGCTTTAGCTGTGCCTGTGACTGCGGAAGGTAAACTTATACTTGTACGCCAATATCGGTTTGCAATTCAAGGCAGAATATTAGAGTTTCCTGCCGGAACTGTAGAAATTAATGAAGATCCTCTAGAGACAGTACAGCGCGAAATTCAAGAAGAGACTGGTTATAGCGCGCAAAAGTGGGATAAACTAGGCGAATTTTTTCTAGCACCTGGCTATTCTGATGAAATTATCTACGCTTTTCTGGCAAGGGATTTAGAAAAGTTGGCAACCCCACCAGCACAAGATTCAGATGAAGATATTGAGATTGTATTTTTCACTCCAGAAGAGTTAGAAAAAGCGATTCTGCAAGGCGAACCAGTAGATGCTAAGACAATTTCTAGCTTTTTGTTAGCACGGCCGTTTTTAGTTTAGGGATGAGGGGGAGTAGTTCTAGAGAACTTCATATACGTCATCAGCTGTTCCACATTTAACTTGCATATTTTAGATTGAGTAAAAAAACGTCAATTACCCTCCCCTGCTTTTTTGCTTTCTAAATGTGCAAATTAGATTGGAAACAGCTTACTAACTGGGCTAATTTACTCCAAGGAGTCCCAATCTGAACAAGGAGGATTTGCAAGCTAGTGCGGCTTTGATTCGGGAGTGGTATCTTAAAAAACCCGTTGGTAAAAGCAATGTTGCAATTGCTGAGGTATACCTTTATGGGGATGTCGCTTTTTGTGCTGGAGCGACTTCTAGAGGGGGTTGCAAGAGTCCAATACCCCAACTACCCACTCCTAAATCGGCAGGAGGGCAATTTGAGCCGTCTATTGACTCTCGTACAGGTCGGTTGATGGATACTGATGCTGAGTATAAAGTCTTATCTGAAATTGCTCATATTCTTGAAATGTTTTACGATCTTCAAGTAAAGGGCAAACTTTATCTTTATACTGAGTTTCAGCCCTGTGAGAGTTGTAATAGTGTTTTAAAACAGTTTGAGGAGAAGTTCCCACACATAGAGATAGAGGTTTTTTGGAACTACCCATATCCACCATGATTACTAGAGAAGCGAGGAATAGTTATGACTTCAACATGGAGTAGTTCTAGAAATAGAAAATCATTCTTACTTGGGAATTTACCCAACTCCCTGACAGGAACATTAATCAGGGTATGGCAACAACATTATGAAGAACTCTATGAACCAGAAGCAAAAGCAACCTCTTCGCTTCAAGATGCTTTAGAAGATGTTTTAAATTCATTTCAGAGTAATAATCCAAGATTAACTCACCTTCGTTATGTTTGGATGGTGTTGATACTCGCTGTTGTTGTAGAACCTACAGTTAAATATTATCAGCCCGATAACTCTATTCCAGAAACAACTATTAACCGAGTAGCTGTTTGGTTAATAGAAACTGTCGCAGAACTCCTTGATAATAAAGTGCCATTTTCTCAACCTGCAACAGAGCCAGAGGCAAATGCTATAGTGAATCACTTGCAAAGTTTTACTACAAGTAAAAAAAATGCCAGCTTTCAAATATTGTCTGAAGCTTTCGATGTTTATAGTAGTGCAATTAAAGCACTTGATTCACATCAATCATTAGAGGCATTACTAGATATTTTAGATGACTGTCTAGAGGGCTACGCTATCTTCCCTGGCTCTGATGGAAGACGTGAATTATTTGATTGGTGGATATTAGATGTTGTACCAGCAAGTTGGTATTTATTTCCTCCTAGCTCTATCTACTCGGTCAGTAACTTGGCACATGAGAAATATATTACATTTTGCCAAATAGATAAATTAAATAAAATAAGTTTTGCCATCTGGTCTATGATTGTGGGAAGTTATGAAGATAAAAATAAAAATAATTCATCTAGTTTTAAAATTAAATTTGATTTCACCTTAAACAATAAGAAAACAAAGGTAAATATTGGAAAAAATCAAGTGATTTTCAATAAATTTGTAAATATATATTAATTAAGATAGTTTGATGTGTTTAAACTGAGAGGATATAATGAGTGACCCACAAGATGTGTTAGCTAAACTTTTAAACAATCTTAGTGAGAAAGATCCAGATGAGGAAGAGGCAAAGCAATATAGTGAGGAATATGTTAATCAGCTTAAATCTGCTTGCGAAAATTTTCTGAAAAAAGAGGCGTTTACAGTTGGGCAAATTGTCAAGTGGAAAGAAAATCTGAAGAACAGAAGACTGCCCCACAAAAATCAACCTGCTGTTGTGATTGCTATACTAGATGACCCTGTTATTAGTACAGAAGATGAATCTGGTAGCCCTTATTTCTTAGAAACTTTAGATATCATTCTGGGAATCATAGTTGATGATGGTACTTTCTTAACCTTCTATTACGATAGTAGGAGATTTGAGTCATATTAGAGTCAAAGCTGATAAGTTCATTATTAATGAAACTTAGTGCATATTAGTGAAGTGCTGACTAGAAAAGAACACATTTCCCAAATTATAGTCACGGCTGCCCAAATGCGAGACATTGAAGGGCGGATATTTGCCGCCGGAATGCCCGTACCCGCTTTGATGGAGAAAGTCGCGGGGTTAATTGCTGGGCGCATTCGAGAGATTTACCCCAATGAAGGACAAATTAACTCAAAATTAAAGAATTATTGGGAAAAACTCTCCCCTGCTTCCCCATCTCCCCGTGTTGGTATTCTCGTCGGGCCAGGACATAATGGGGGTGATGCGTTGGTTGTTGCCCGTGAGTTATACTTTCACGGTTACGATGTTTGGATTTACGCACCTATTTCTCAGCTCAAAGATTTAACTTCACAGCATTTGCAGTATGCTCAAAGTTTAGGTATCCCCTGTTATCAAGAGATTGCACAATTACCTGATTGTGATGTTTTAGTTGATGGATTATTTGGATTTGGGTTAGAAAGAGCAATTACTGATAACATCGCCTCAGCAATTAATCATTTTAACGACTGGGATAAACCAATTATTAGTATTGATGTGCCTTCGGGTTTGCATACCGATACAGGTGAGGTTTTGGGGACAGCTATCCGCGCTACTCACACGTTTTGCTTGGGTTTGTGGAAGTTGGGTTTATTGCAGGATCAGGCTTTGGAGTATGTAGGTAAGGCTGAGTTAATTGATTTTGATATCCCCTTGGCTGATGTGCAAGCTGTGTTGGGAGACACCCACAAAATTAAACGCATTACACCAGCAAGCGCACTTTCTACTTTACCCTTACCCCGTCCCCCAGTGACGCACAAATATAAAGAAGGACATTTATTGTTAATTTGTGGTTCGCGACGTTATGCAGGAGGGGCAATTTTAACGGCGTTGGGTGCTAGGGCGAGTGGTGTGGGGATGCTGTCTGTGGCTGTACCGGAATCTCTCAAGCCGCTTTTGGTGTCGCATTTGCCGGAGGCTTTAATTATTGGTTGCCCAGAAACGGAAACAGGGGCGTTCGCTCAGTTACAATTACCAGAGAAGACAGATTTAAATTCCTTTAGTGCGATCGCTTGTGGGCCTGGTTTAACTACAGATGCTACTCCCATTGTGCAAGCAGTTATTGCTAGTCAACGTCCCTTAGTTCTCGATGCTGATGGTTTAAATATTCTCGCACAACTAGACACCATCCCCACATTACAACAGCGTCAAGCGGCAACTGTACTCACACCCCATACTGGAGAATTTCAACGCTTGTTTCCTCACCTTCCTGATGCTAAACGCGACAGAATTAATGCTGTGCGAGAAGCAGCAACCCAGAGTCAGGCAGTAGTATTGTTGAAAGGTGCAAGAACCGCCATTGCCAATCCCCAAGGTATAATCTGGATTAATCCCGAAAGTACCCCAGCCTTAGCCCGTGGTGGTAGTGGCGATGTGTTAACAGGGTTAATCGGTGGATTATTAGCACAAGCAGCCACAAAAGAATTACCTATAGAAGATATTGTAGCGACGGCGGCATGGTGGCACGCCCAAGCCGGGATATTAGCAGCCCAAGAACGCACAGAATTAGGTGTGGATGCGTTGACATTGACAAACTACCTTATCCCAGTTATGCGCGTTGCTGAATAATATTATTTAGAAGTTCGCGCATACCGCTAAAGCGGAACCCGCAGGGTAGGCGCAAAGACGCGTTGGCGAAGCCTCTCGAAGAGAAGCGGCTTCTCGGAGAGTAGGCACAAAGGTATATTGTACAGATTTTGCATTGCAACATCTCCACTTGAGAAAATTGGCACATCGCGTTAAGCTTCCATAGCATAACTGCACTGTAACACTAGGTAATGGCAACTCAACCCTCTCCGCAAATTCCCGTTTGTACTTGGAATCGTCCTATCGGTTTAGGCTGGGACAAACCTTATACTGTTCGCTACGCTAGTAATATAGATGATGGGCCTTGGCATGGTATGCCCTTGGGTGGCTTCGGTGCTGGTTGCATCGGGCGTTCTTCGCGGGGAGATTTTAATCTATGGCACATTGACGGGGGTGAACATCTGTTTCAAAACTTCCCCGCTTGTCAATTCAGTGTGTTTGAGTCAAATGGCGCATCCTCCCAAGCTTACGCTTTAGCAACAACAGCACCCACAGATGGTAGTCTGCAAGCTTGGCAATGGTATCCAGCCTCTACCGTTAGACAGGAGACAGGTACATATCATGCACTGTATCCTCGTAGTTGGTTTGTCTATGAAAATGTTTTGCAGACACAGTTAACCTGTGAGCAGTTTTCCCCTATCTATGCTGATAATTATCAAGAAACTAGCTACCCTGTGGCGGTGTTTGTCTGGAAGGCGCACAACCCGACAAATGCACCTATCACTCTCAGTATTATGCTGACTTGGCAGAATATGACGGGCTGGTTTACTAACGCGCTTAAATCTCCAGAGGTGAAAATGCGCGATGATGGTAGTCCAGTTTATGAGTATCAGCCGTGTTTAGGTGAGAGTAAAGGCAATTATAATTATCTGGTGGAAAGTCCCCAATCTATCGGTTGCTTTTTGGGACGGGTGGGAATTACAGAACCTTTACAGGAAGGTGAGGGTAGTTGGTGTATTGCTACTCAGAAACATCCCCAAGTGGAAGTTTTTCATCATAGCCGTTGGAATAGTGTTGGTAAGGGGGATGAGATATGGCAAAGCTTTGCGGCGGATGGTTCACTACCTGATTATATAGATACTACCCCAGCCGGAGAGAATGAACAAATAGGAGCAGCGATCGCAGTTCGTTTGACTCTCGCACCCGGCGCAAGTCTGCAAATTCCCTTTGTTCTAGCTTGGGATTTCCCCGTGACTGAATTTGCTGCCGGAGTTAACTATTATCGCAGATATACAGATTTTTTTGGTACTAATGGTAACAATGCTTGGGCGATCGCTTCTCTGGCTTTAGAACAATATCACTCTTGGCAACAACAAATTCAAGCTTGGCAACAACCTATTCTAGAACGGGAAGACTTACCCAACTGGTTTAAAATGGCTCTCTTTAATGAGCTTTACGACCTCACCAGTGGTGGTACACTCTGGAGTGCAGCTACAGAACGCGACCCTATTGGTCAGTTTGCTGTATTAGAATGTCTAGATTACCGTTGGTATGAAAGTTTAGATGTCCGGTTATACGGTTCTTTCGGACTACTGCTACTGTTCCCAGAACTAGAAAAATCAGTTATCCGTGCTTTTGCGCGGGCTATTCCCCAAGGTGATGATACAACTCGCGTGATTGGTTATTACTATACTATCGGTGCAGAAAGTCCGATGGCTGTACGTAAAGCTGTCGGTGCAACACCCCACGATTTAGGCGCACCTAATGAACACGTCTGGGAAAAAACCAACTACACCAGTTATCAAGACTGTAATTTGTGGAAGGATTTAGGCTGTGATTTTGTCTTACAAGTTTACCGTGATTTCCTGTTTACTGGTGCTAATGATATCGAGTTTCTTCAAGACTGCTGGAATGCTATTGTCCAAACTCTAGATTATGTCAAAACCTTTGATTTAGATAATGATGGCATTCCTGAAAATTCCGGCGCACCTGATCAAACTTTTGATGACTGGCGACTGCAAGGGGTTAGCGCGTATTGTGGTGGTTTATGGTTAGCAGCTTTAGAAGCGGCTATTGCTATTAGTGAGATTTTAAGCAAAAATCAGTCAGATGCAGACAGCCGAGAAAAATTACTTTTCCAAAAATCTATCTATGAAACTTGGTTAAACAAGTCTCTACCTATCTATCAAGAAAAACTCTGGAATGGTCAATATTATCGCTTAGATAGTCAAAGCGGTTCTGATGTGGTGATGGCAGATCAATTGTGTGGACAATTTTACGCTGCTTTATTAAATTTACCGGATATTGTTCCTAGCGATCGCGCCCTTTCTGCTTTAAGAACTGTTTATGATGCTTGCTTCCTCAAATTCTACAATGGTAAATTTGGTGCGGCTAATGGTGTGCGTCCCGATGGTTCACCAGAAAACCCGAAAGCTACCCATCCTCTAGAGGTTTGGACGGGGATTAATTTTGGTTTAGCAGCTTTTTTGGTGCAGATGGGTATGCAGGATGAAGCTTTGCGGTTAACTCAGGCTGTTGTTGAGCAAATTTATGATAATGGTTTGCAGTTTCGGACACCTGAAGCTATTACTGCATCTGGGACTTTTCGGGCTAGTACGTATTTACGAGCTATGGCGATTTGGGGTGTTTATTTAGTTATGGAGGGGAGGGGTTAAGAGGTTTTTAAACGCGGAGGGGAGGCAGCGCGTTGGGCGGCTTTGCCGACTTGTAGCGACTGCCGTCGCGCGGAGGTAAACGCAAAGGAACGCGGAGTTTTTTTTGAGGGTTTTTTGGTTGGGGTTTTTAGTAGTTTGAGTTGGGAGTTATGATGATTTATCCAAGCAGTCGTAAATGTGAGCAGGTTGATAATTATCACGGTACTTTAGTTGCTGATCCTTATCGGTGGTTGGAAAATCCTGATTCGGATGAAAGTCAAGTTTGGATTGAGGCACAGAATCAAGTTACTTTTGATTATTTGGGTGGGATTTCTGTTAGGGAGAAAATTCAGCAGCGTCTCACTAAGCTCTGGGATTATGAAAAGTATAGTATTCCTTTTCAGGAGGGGGACAATTATTTTTATTTCAAAAATGATGGGTTGCAGAATCAAAGTGTTATTTATACTTTGAAGTCTCTGGATGGTGAACCTAGAGTTTTACTTGATCCTAATAAGTTATCTGAAGATGGGACTGTTGCTCTTTCTGGTTTGGCTGTCAGTGATAATGGTAAGTTATTAGCTTATGGTTTATCTACTTCTGGTTCTGATTGGCAAGAGTGGAAAGTCAGAGATGTAGAGTCTGGTGAGGATTTATCTGATCATTTACAATGGATTAAATTCTCTGGTGCATCTTGGACAAGTGATAGTCAAGGTTTTTTCTACAGTCGTTATGATGAACCCAATGCACAAACTAAATTGGAAGATGTTAATTATTATCAAAAGCTTTACTATCACCGTTTAGGTACACCCCAATCTGAAGATATCCTGATTTATCATCGTCCTGATCAAAAAGAATGGGGGTTTGGTGGTAATGTCACAGAAGATGGCAATTATTTAATTATATCAGTTTGGTTAGGCACTGACCCACGCAATTTAGTTTTTTACAAAGATTTAACTAATCCCAATGCTGAAGTTGTCGAATTAGTTAATCAATTTGAAGCGAGTTATGGTTTTATTGAGCATGATAACGGCGTTTTCTACTTTTCGACTGATTTAGATGCGCCACGGGGTAGAGTGATTGCAATTGATATTAATCACCCTGAGAAATCAGCATGGCGGGAAATTATTCCTGAATCTGAAGCTACTTTAGATGGGGTGAATATTTTAAATAATCAGTTTGTGGCTGATTATTTAAAAGATGCTCACTCAGTAATCAAAATTTTTGATTTGCATGGCGCATTAATTCGGGATGTAGAATTACCTGGGTTGGGTTCTGTGGGTGGGTTTGGTGGTAAGCGTTATGATACGGAAACTTTTTATAGTTTTACTAGCTTCACTACACCCGGAACTATTTACCGTTACAATATGGTGACGGGAGAAAGTCAACTTTTTAGACAGCCACAGGTAGATTTTAATTCTGATGATTACGAGACAAAACAAGTCTTTTATCACAGTAAAGATGGTACAAAAGTACCGATGTTTATTACTCACAAAAAAGGGATAAAGTTAGATGGGAATAATCCAACTTATCTCTATGCTTATGGTGGTTTTAAGGCTTCGCTGACTCCTAGTTTTTCTGTGAGTCTTTTGGTATGGTTGGAGATGGGCGGTGTTTATGCTATGCCTAATATCCGGGGTGGTGGTGAGTATGGTGAGGAATGGCATCAAGCCGGAATGAAGGAGAAAAAACAGAATGTGTTTGATGATTTTATTGCGGCGGCTGAATGGTTGATTGAGCATAATTATACAAAATCTGCAAAACTAGCGATCGCAGGTGGTAGTAATGGCGGTTTATTAGTCGGTGCTTGTATGACTCAACGTCCTGAGTTATTCGGCGCAGCTTTACCAGCCGTCGGTGTCATGGATATGTTGCGATTTCACAAGTTTACCATCGGTTGGGCTTGGACTTCTGAATATGGTTCTCCAGATAACCCGGAAGATTTCCCCACACTTTACGCTTATTCACCTCTGCATAACCTCAAGCCAGGTACAGCTTACCCAGCTACTTTAATTACTACCGCAGATCATGACGATCGCGTTGTTCCTGCCCATAGTTTCAAATTTGCCGCCACTTTGCAAGCTGCTCATGCTGGTGATGCACCAGTCTTAATTAGAATTGAAACTAAAGCCGGACATGGTGCTGGTAAACCTACAGCTAAAATGATTGAAGAAGCCGCAGACAAGTGGGCATTTTTAGTCAAAACTCTCGATTTTGCTGTTTAGGGTATATTGTGGTGGGCAATACTGACAGTTCGCTGCAATCCTGATTTTGGCGTTGTGTGCATTGCCCACTCTACAATTCTGTTGGGGTAGGGAACAGGGAACAGGGAATAGGGAACAGGGAAATCTCCATCATTAAAATTAGGGGATTTGTGCAAGGAGGTATTTTTTCAGGGGCTTTTTTTGACTACAAACAAAAATTCATTTTAACAGGGCATTATGATTGACAGCAGCTAGTTAAATTAATACACAGATGGATAATGCGAGACAAAACTTAAACCCGGAAGAACTATATCAAGAGATTACCAATCTGCGGCAAATCATCGCCACTCAAACCGCAGAATTAAAACAAGAAATTAGGCAGCGACAGCAATTAATTGATTTGTTGTCAGCAACAGCAGCAGACTATCGCGCCTCAGAAACTCGATTACAAGACATTATCAATAGTGCGATCGCAACTTGGCTGTTTAGTTTTCGGGTATTTCCCAATTACGATTGGGAATATGAATACCAATCACCCGCCTGTGAAACCATCTTTGGCTATACATCACAGGAAATCTTGGCAGATAAATACTTATGGATGTCACGAGTGCATCCCGAAGATAAAAAAACAGTGATTATTCCCCTGTTCGCAGATTTCCTGGCTGAACGCACTACCAATGTGGAAGTTCGGTTTTATCACAAAGATGGTTCTCTGCGTTGGATTTCTACAACCTATACATCCCGCTATCATTCTGAAGACAACTGTTGGATTGTCACCGGAATTAGTATTGATATCACCAAACACAAACAAACAGAAGCAGCCCTCCGCCACAGTGAAGAACGTTGGCAATTAGCTATTGCCGGCACAGATGAAGCCATTTGGGATTGGGATATCACAACTAATATTACCTTCCGTTCAGACCGTTGGTTTGAGATGTTGGGATATCGACGGCACGAACTGAGCAACTGGGATGATGAATGGAGCAAACGCATTCATCCTGATGATTATGAACGAGTAATAACTGCTCAAGCGGCTTATTTGCAACGACAAACCCACAGTTATAGTATTGAGTATCGCCTCCGGCGTAAAGACAGTAGCTATGGCTGGTTTCGCTCCCGTGCTAAAGCAGTTTGGGATGAACAAGGAAATCCCATCCGTTTGGTTGGTTCTTTGGGAGATATTACTGAACGCAAACGTGTAGAAATGGAACTGTTGCAATCAGAAACTCAATATCGATTGCTGTTTGAAGCTAACCCCAATCCTATGTGGATTTTTGACTTAGAAACTTTGAGGTTTCTAGCAGTTAATCAGGCTGCAATTCACAAATATGGTTACTCTGAGTCAGAATTTCTGTCAATGACACTGGCAGATATTCGCCCTCCTGAAGAAATTTCCTACTTACATACGACTTTATCAACATTTCAAAGTTGTTCACCGTCGATGTTTGTCTGTGAAGCAAAACACTGGAAACGCGACGGTACTATCATTAATGTAGAAATTAACTCCCATAGTCTCACTTGGGCAGGTAAACCAGCTAAATTTGTACTGGCGAAAGATATTACAGCACAGAAAACAGCACTACGCGATCGCCAGCAGATGGCAACTCTGCTCAATAACTTAATTAATGGTTCCACAGATTTAATCGCCGCCTTAGATTTAGATTTTAAATTTATTGCCTTTAACAAAGCTTACGCCGCCGAATTTCTCAAAATTTTTGGTCGTCACATCCAACTCGGTATGAGCATAGTAGAAGCATTGGCGCATCTACCCCAAGAACAAGCTAAAAACGTCGAGACTTGGGCGCGGGCGTTGGCTGGAGAACAATTCACTGTGATTAGAGAGTTCGGCAATCCCAATGAACGCCATTTCTATGAAATCAACTACAGCATCATTCAAGATGCCAATGGTAAACAAATCGGAGCTTCCCATATTGTCAGAGATATTAGCGATCGCCAACGCGCTCAAGAAAAACTCCGCTACAGTCAAGCCAGGTTAGCCACTACTCAAAAAATTGCCCATGTCGGTAGTTGGGAATGGGACTTCAATACTCAACAACGTCATTGGTCAACGGAAACCTTTCATATTTTTGGACTCAACCCCCAGCAACCAGAACCGAGCCACGCGGAATTTTTACAACTGGTTCACCCAGAAGACTGCGCTACAGTCCAGAATCAGTTTATCCAGACAATCGCACACAATACCCCATTTTACTTAGAATACCGCATTATCCGCCCTGATGGTGCAGTACGTTATGTGGAATCTAGGGGAGAAGTTATTTATGAGCCGAAAAACCCAGCACCAAAGCTATTTGGAGCTATTATAGATATTACAGAACGCAAACAAGCCGAGTTAGAAATTATCCACAGCCGTGACTTGCGAGAAGCCATCTTTAACGAATCTGCTGATGCGCTGTTTTTAGTAGACCCAGAAACATTATTGATTACGGACTGTAATCAACAAGCAGTAAAATTATTTGAAGCTGCTAGCAAAGCTCAACTGATTGGCACAGCAGGTCATACTTTGCAGAAACAACCCTTGTCTCCAGAAGAATTAGCAGCTTGTATGACTGCAACCGATCAGCATGAATTTTGGAGTCAAGAAATTGAATATATCAGCAAGCAGGGGAATTGTTTCTGGGGAAATTTAGCAACCAAACGCATCTCTGCGGCTGGAAGAGAAATGTATCTTGTCAGAGTTACGGATATCAGCGAACGCAAACAAGCAGAACAAGCACTGCAAGAAAAAGAAGCTTTTTTACGCAGTATCTACGATAACGTCGAACAGGCGATTTTTGTAGTTAATGTTCAGGATAATGATTTTCGCTACGCGGGTTTGAATTGGACTCACGAAACGCTGACGGGTTTATGTTCTAGTGATTTGCAAGGGAAAACCCCAGAACAGATTCTACCCCCAGCAACAGCCCAACTGGTACGCCAACATTATCAAGATTGTATAGATGCTGGCGAAAGCATCACCTATGAGGAGTGTTTACCATTTCAGGGTGAACTAACTTGGTGGATTACTAGCTTGACTCCCCTACGGGATCAACACTCACGCGTTTACCGGATAGTCGGTAATAGTATCAACATTAGCGATCGCAAACGTTCTGAACAGATGTTAGAACTACAAGCTGTGATTACCCGGAACATGGCTGAGGGCATTTGCTTAGTTAGAGCCGATGATTGTGTGATTGTCTATACTAACCCTAAATTTGACCAAATGTTTGGCTATGAGGCAGGGGAATTAATTGATCAACACGCGTCTATCATCAACTACGAAGATGGGCGGATGACAGCTAGAGAAGTTCATGAAGCGATCGCATCTGCTGTTATACAATACGGTGAAACTACTTACGAAGTCCACAATGTCAAAAAAGATGGTACTCCGTTTTGGTGTAGTGCAACTACGTCAGTATTTGCACATCCTGAATATGGTAAAGTTTTTGTTACCGTCCAACAGGATATTACTGAACACAAGCAAGCGGAGGAGAAAATCAAAGCATCTTTAAGAGAGAAAGAGGTATTACTCAAAGAAATTCACCATAGAGTTAAAAACAACCTGGGAATTGTCAGCAGTCTCTTACAAATGCAAAGCAGACGCACTCAAGAATCTCAAGCTACCGCCATTCTGCGCGATAGTCAAAACCGCATTGCTTCTATTGCTTTAGTACATGAGAAACTTTACCGTTCTGATGACTTGGCTAACATTGATTTTGCTCAATATATCCCAGATTTAACAACTCATTTATTTGATTCTTATAACGTCAGTTCTAACGATATTCAATTGAATATTCAAGTTGAAGATATCAGCTTAGACATTGAAACCGCTATTCCTTGCGGCTTGATTATTAACGAATTAGTCTCTAATGCTTTAAAATACGCCTTTCCTATTCATCGTTTAGGCGAGATTCAAGTCAGGTTATGGCTAGAAGATAATCACACTTTGATTCTCATTGTCCGCGATAACGGCGTGGGATTACCTGCGGAATTTGATAGCAAAAAAAGCAAAACTCTGGGTATGACTCTTATCCAAGGTTTAGTTAAACAATTGCGCGGTAATCTTGAGATTAACAGCCAGCAAGGCACAGAATTTAAAATTACTTTTACAACCAGCAAGGTGTAAACATGATTAGCGTCTCCTCAAACACCCAAAACACAAAAACAATTAAGGTTCTGGTGGTGGAAGATGAATATATTTTAGCCATCAACTTACAAGAAAGTTTAGAATCTTTAGGCTATACCGTTGTCGATCTTGCTGATACTGCCGAAGCTGCCATTGAGAAAGCAACACAGTTGCATCCCAATTTGATTTTAATGGATATTCGACTCCGCAGTGAAATGGACGGTATCCAAGCCGCCGAGTACATCTGGAATCATCTACAAATTCCTATCATCTACGTTACTGGACATTCTGACAAAAGCACTGTCGAAAGAGCCACATTAACATTTCCCTTTGGTTACATCCTTAAACCCGTGCGCGAACAAGAACTTTATGTAGCGATTCAAACAGCACTTAATCGCTATGAACGCGAACAATTTTTGAGTTCTGTATTGCGAGGAATGGGGGATGGGGTGATGGTAGTTGATTCGCAATTACAAATCAAGTACATGAACCAGGTAGCGGAAGAAATTACCGGGTGGCGACTAGATGAAGCTAAAGACAAAAGTTTAACCGAGATTTTACAACTGATTGATGAACAAACTCTATATCCTGTAGAGAATCCCATGCTGTCGGCTATTGAACAAGGACATACAATTTATTTAGGCGATCGCACCCTGCTAATTCACAAAGATGGGATCATGATTCCCGTAGCCGATAGTGCTACCCCTCTGCGAGATAACACTGGTGTAATTACAGGCGCGGTGATGGTGTTTCGGGATGACACCCAACGACGACTCACACAAGAGAGCAACCTAGCAAATGAGCATTCCCGTCAATTAGAAATACAAGTAATAGAACTGCAAAAAATCAATCAACTCAAAGAAGATTTCTTAGCAGCAACCTCTCATGAAATGCGAACGCCATTATCAAACATTAAATTAGCTATCAGTATGCTCAAAAATGTTCTGAATCAACAGAAGATTTTTCAAGCCTATGCACCTGAAGCTTTTACATCTACATCCCATTATTTAAATATCATTCAACATGAATGTGAACGCGAATTAAATTTAGTAGATGATTTGCTGATTATGCGAATCATTGACGCAGATGCTTATCCCCTAGAATTAACTGCAATTCAACTGCAAAAATGGCTAACCCATTTGGTAGCCAGTTTTCAACCCATTGCCCAAACTCAAAAACAAATTTTAGAATTGAGTATTGCGCCTGACTTACCGCCTCTATTTTCTGACTTACATCTTCTCAATCGGATTGTCTCAGAGTTACTGACTAACGCTTGTAAGTATACTCCACCTCTAGGGCGAATTACAGTCACTGTTCACCTCAACAACAACCCAAAACTTTCCAAAGTTCAGGATGCTCAATCTAGTATATCCCCAGTTTTACAAGTTCCCTATTTTGAAATTAGAATTAACAACTCTGATGTCGAAATCCCCACCACCCAACAATCTCGAATCTTTGAACCATTTTATCAATTTTCTCAAAACCCAGCCCCAGATAAATCGTCAATTTTTGACTCATCTTACCAGATAAATCAAAATGAATTTCTGCAAACTAGCGGTACTGGTTTAGGCTTGGCATTAGTCAAGAAACTCGTAGAATATCTGCAAGGCACAATTACAGTGACAAGTGCTTATGGTTTGACAACATTTACAGTGCAATTACCTGAAAATTTATCTAGATAGTTATTGCCATATTTTTTCATCATTCACCTAAACAAACTGAGTAATTAAGCTTTTTATTAGTGCATTTGTCCTGCTCAACAATAATGTATCTTTAGAATGATTTATTTTGCTTTTTTAAAATAAAAATATAGACAACTTATATACAAAAAACATTAAAAGTATGAATTTGCTAGTTTCTAGCTCCTAAATTTGAGCTTTTATTGATAATCCAGTGTTAAAGTATACATTTTTCAACGCATAAGATGATTATTTATCTATCTCATGACAGACTTGCTCAAAAGACAATAAATACTAAATAAATAACTATTCCGATCACCTGACGAACTTGAACTTTATCTCTTCCCGTTACTAAATTGTAGCGGGAGATTTTTTTTAATCAGCAAATAATTAAGAAAATATTAAGAAGTTGTTTGGCTCTATCTTTAGGAGGAATTAAATTAGAGAGCATAAACACTAAATAATTAATAGCCCGATTGCCCAACCGGGCTTTAGCTCCAATTCCCCCCATGTTTAATTACCTAGCAAGGGGGGTTTTATTCCAGAAAAACGGGGAGTAGGGCAGCCGGGGAGCAGAAAAGAGAAACTAATGACCAATAACCAATGACTAATTAGTTTGAAAAATATTCTGCACCATTTTTTTATCTGTATTCGCAGCAGCTTGATCTAACTCGGCAATTTCACCAGCGTCTAATTGCCAACCCAACGCGCCAAGATTATCTTGCGCTTGGGTTAAAGATTTCGCCCCAGGAATGGGAATTGTTCCTTTACAGATACACCAGTTAATTGCGACTTGAGACATAGTTTTATTTCTAGATTCTGCCACGGCTCGCAAACATTCTAAAAGCGATCGCGCCCCCGGCAATAACTGTCTAAACAATAAACCTCTAATACCTTTGGGTAATTGTCCTTTCTCAGTGTATTTTCCGGTTAATATCCCCAACGCTAACGGACTATAAGCAATTAATTGTATACCTAATTCATCACACACTTGTTTTAGTCCTAACTGGGTAACAGGATATGTAGACAACAGCGAGTATTGCACTTGCAACGTCTTAATCGGTACTCCCCGGCTAGCAAACTTTTGATATACACGTTGTAATCTTTTCGTTCCATAATTAGATAGTCCCACACCCTTGACTAAACCTTGTTCATACAAGTCAGCTAAACCATCTAAAAGTCCTTCTTCTTGCCAAGGTGCATAATTTGCTGTTGACCAGTGCATCTGTACTAAATCAACATTTCTACCCAAGCGTTGCGCCGAAGCTGTGCAAGCTTTTATCATTGATTTACGTGTCCATCGCCAAGGGTAAGCAGCCAACTTAGTGGCAATGCAAATATGCTCACGGTTTACCCCTTGATACTCCCTGGCAAATCGTCCTAGCAATATCTCACTACGTCCTTGCAAGCGTCCAGTTCCGTAAGAATCACCTGTATCAAAGAGAGTCACACCATTACTCACACACAGGTTAAACACTCCTTGTAATTCCTCGTCCATGCTTTCTTTATATCCCCAAAGCAATTGGTTTCCCCAAGCCCAAGTTCCACAACCCATCTTTGGTAGATATAATTCCTGACTAGCTTGCATA
This sequence comes from Anabaena sp. CA = ATCC 33047, assembly GCF_963870205.1. NCBI lineage: Bacteria > Bacillati > Cyanobacteriota > Cyanophyceae > Nostocales > Nostocaceae > Anabaena > Anabaena sp. CA = ATCC 33047. Next base: position 154,454 of record NZ_CAWMSA010000003.1, read on the forward strand.
TACATTTACAAATGTTTTATAAATTAACCATTAAATTTTAGATTGTAATATCATGTCCGTTTGAATAGTTATCATATCTGTTGGGGTAGGGAACAGGGAACAGGGAACAGGGAATAGGGAATAGGGAATAGGGAACAGGGAACAGGAAAGCCCACCCTGCTGTACTTCACTAAGATGAAATATGCTGTAAGTCAGTCGGTGGGAATAAATATAACTATGTTAAGTAATGTAAACTTCTGTAAATCGAGTTCGTAGTCAGGACTTCAGTCCTTATTTTAGGACTTCAGTCCTGACTACAAACCTTTAATTATTTACGCTGTTCTACTTATGATTGGGGAAAATTATCAATTCAACTATAATTTAATTATTCATCCCAATAAACCGATAATTGTTTTCTTACATGGCTTCATGGGTAATCTTCATGAATTCGATGCAGCTATAAAATTACTAGCAGATGAATTTTCTTATTTAATCATAGACCTTCCTGGGCATGGCAAGACTCAAGTTTTAGGAGGGGATGAATATTATACAATGGCAAATACAGCCACAGCTATTATTAACTTACTAGATAAATTAAAGATTACGAAATGCTTTTTAGTTGGTTATTCAATGGGTGGTAGATTAGCCTTATATCTAACTCTAAATTTTCCTGAACGTTTTGATCAAGTTATCTTAGAATCTGCTTCGCCTGGTTTAGCAACCGAAACAGAAAGATTAGCCAGAGTTAAAAGTGATGCTCAAATAGCGAGAAAATTAGCCAGAAGTGAAGCCAAAGCTGATTTCGCCGCTTTTTTATTAAATTGGTACAATCAGCCGATTTTTGGTGCTATGAAAACTCATCCAGATTTTAATAGTCTGCTAGAAAACAGGTTGCAGAATCATCCAGTTGAGTTGACTAAATCATTGCAATTTATGGGGACTGGTAGTCAACCATCCTTATGGGAGAAACTTAAAAATAATCAAATTCCTCTACTATTATTAGTCGGTGAAAATGATGATAAATTTATAGAGATTAATAAAAAAACGGCTAGTGTCTGCCAATTAGCAGAGCTAAAAATTATTCGGAATTCTGCCCATAATATTCACTTTGAAAATACTTTAGAGTTTGTCCACCACCTTACAGGTTGCTTGAGAGATAATTTGTCAAGGTAGTAGTGGACTGACACAGCTAATTTTGTGCATTAGATGTAGGTTGGGTTAAGCACAGCGCAACCCAACTAAAATCTTGGTGTTGGGTTTCCTACGTCAAACGCCATTCGCCCCAAGCCGGGAAACCCGTCCACGGCGATGGCTCCCCAACCTACAATTTTTTTACTTATCGTTTTTGCTTATCGGTGGTATGACTATTTGGCGTGGGGGGTGGAGCAGCATTAGCTGTGTCTGGTTGTTGAGCTATTGTTAATTCTTCTTGCAGCATTTTCTGATAAATTCTGGGCAAAGAACTACTAATAGAATTGGTTTCGATACCATATCCTAAACTTGTCCAAGTGGGGGAGAGTCGGCGCAAAACGTCGTTTATCTTTCCTTGGCGCAATAGTTGGGGAATATCAACTCCCCAAACGCCGGAATCTTTCAACCAACGGTAGACTACTACATCTTGATATTCTGCTTCAAAACTATAAGTAGACCAAAACATCATTTGTGAACGTTTAGGATGATAACGAGGTGCAATATGATACCAAGTAGTATTAATTATTTGATATCTACCAGCCGCAGTAGAACAATTACCTTTGTTTGGCCCGGTGACGATAGTGACGCATATCTCTGGATGTTTACTGAGGTCGCTGACCTGTTGTCCACCATACAAGAGAGAATAGGGACGTTTGCCATTGGCTTCGCTGGCGGCAATGGTTCGCATCAAAGCACGGATGTAAGGGTCGCCGCCTTTCATCACCAAAGGTGGTAAATTTTGACTAAAGATGGGTTCAGAAGGCGATCGCAAGTCCCCGAAAATATACCATTGAAATAGGTACACGAAGCCGAGAAGCGCGGCTAAAGGGGCAATTAGTTTTTCTACGCCTTTGAGTTCAAAACTTTTCAGATTCTCACTCCTTGCAAATTCGCTATCCTAGCTAAAAACAACAGTTAATGTACCCATTTCGGCAAAGTGCAAAATTAGTCATTAGTTATTAGTCATTAGTCATTAGTTATTAGTCATTAGTCATTAGTCATTGGGTAATGCTAGGGACTGTTGACTGGCTTCTGTTGACTAGCACTGCTGAAATAATTCTGTAAAGCTTTTGGGACTAGCTTCCGGTTTAGCGATAATCTCGACGATTTTGTGACGTGCGGCTGGCTCAAATAACGCTTCTACACAGACTTGAGCGACTTTTTGCCGAGGAATGCTACCATCAAATAATGTGTCTGCACTTTGCATGACGATAGAATCGGAATTATCTTCATTTTTTAGCCCACCAGGACGGACAATGGTATAGTTTAAACCACTTTTCTGAAGATATTCCTCTGCTTGTTTTTTCCACACCAAAATCAACCAAAACAAGTTTAACGGATGGAATAACTGGGAAGTACACAAGGAACTCACTAACACAAAATTTTCAATGCCTTGGGTTTTGGCGACATCTACTAAATTTTTTGTCCCTTCAAAATCTACTTTATACGGCCCAGTGGGATCTAAACTTGGTTTTGCACCCGTCGCACATAGCACAACTGTACTATCTCCCAAAGCGGTAGTTAGGCTTTGTGGGTTTAAGACATCACCAACAACTAACTCAGCATCAGGAGGCAAAATGTTTCTAGCTGTTTGCATATCGCGTACCAAAGCGCGAACCGGGATGTTACGCGCTACTAACTCTTGTACAATACGGCGACCTGTTTCACCTGTCGCCCCGGCTACAAATGCTTTCATGATCAACGCTATCCTGAGAAACTAAGTAGGTGATTAATTCGTTTTATATTGTAGTGATTTCATGAACTTCATGACAGATTTCTAAGCTTTCGGTCAAAATAGAAGTTTAGTGCTACACAACCCAAACAAATTGGGAATCATTAATATAGACAAACGCCAAATCAGAGGGGAATGCTTCATGCTTTCAGCAAACGGCGAGTATCAATCTTTGGATATAACAGAAACAGTTGTACCCGTCGCTGCCAACCTCCCAGAGAATGAGGTTACAGACACACAATTACCTGTAGGCACACCAACTAAATTTTACGGTCGTTATAGCGACTGTATGGAAATGTTCGCTCCAGCGCATCGCGTGGTTGAGTATCTTAATGCTCATGCTAGCTGGTTTTCGCGCTGTGCTGAACCGATGAAAGTACAACCGTTGGGGGAAAACGGTTACGCGCTGATTATAGGTCGTTTTGGCTCGTTTGGTTATGAAGTCGAGCCGAAAATTGGCTTAGAACTGTTACCTCCCGAAGACGGAGTTTATCGCATTCGCACAATTCCGATTCCTGACTATCAACCGCCTGGTTATGATGTGGATTATCGGGCATCATTACAGTTACAAGAGGATGGCAGCGAAATCACGCGGGTTGAATGGGAGTTAGATTTAGTCGTTTGTCTGCACTTTCCGCGATTTATCCAGCGTTTGCCCAAGTCTTTAATTCAGTCTACAGGCGATCGCCTCCTAAACCAAATCGTGCGTCAAGTTTCTCGCCGCTTAACTCGCAAAGTCCAAGAAGATTTTCACACATTTCTAGGACTTCCCTTCCCTGGTAAATTCCATAAATAATGATTTAGATAGTCAGTAGTCAATAGTCATCAGTCCCTAACATTAGCTAATGACTAATGACTAATGACTAATGACTAAGCCTTAGAAAGAATTCTTTGCACAATTTCTACACCAGTGATAGCTTGCCAAGTAAACAGTCCTAAAATGGCAAAGTTTAAGACAATGTGAGTTACCCGCGCCCAGTTTGCTCCTTTTTGCATGAAAGGAGATAATGCAGCAGAAAATGCAATTAAACCAGTCATACCCAGCCCAGCTAGTAGGTGCGGCCCCACAAATAACTTACCGTTATTGATATAGGTGACACCCATGCCGCCAATTGTACCAGCTACCATCAAAGCTAAAATGACTGAGCCAATTTGGTAGTGCTTGATATTATACTTACCTTTAATTAGTTCCTTTTTTTGTTCCCCTTGTGCGTTGCGAGTACGCTGTACTTGCAACCCTAGGTAAGCAGCATACAGTGAGAGTGCTAATAATGCCCACATGAGCATGGGGTGAAAGAAATTCAGCCAATATTTAACCGAGGGAGACAATTCCAGATTCATCGTGTTCTCGCCCAATTCTTAAATCTTAATAAAAATTAGCATAGTTTGATGTACCGTGGGCGACGGAGGGGATGAGGAAGCAGGGGGGCAGGGGAAGCAGGGGAAGCAGGGGAAGAATAACTTTTACCCAGTCAACAGTCAACTATCAACTATCAAAAGTCCGTTAAACTAAACTTGCTTAAATCTGTTCAAAGACTTAAGACGTTAGCTTCCTGTTTCATTCTGGTAATGTCGGCATTATCCAGTCCACAGGCTTAAAATCGGGCGTAACTCACCCTATTTTGGAGTTTTTACATTGAGAGGCTTTGCTACTTTACTCCCTGATTTTCAGCCATTTAAAATTTCTGGATTTTCTCAATTACCTTGCTACAGGCTGGCTACTCTCAAAAGTTTTGTACAGGTTCTCAAGCCTAAAATTTTTTTAGCTTGGTTTTCGCTTATCCCTAATCATAGTGGATTTTGAGTAAGTTTGAGCAAGTTTTTCAGCACTGTTTAATTCCCCTTGCAAAAGTTGCTCAATCATCTGAGACTAACAACATAAGATTTCCCTGTTAGAACCGAATTCATGAATAATAACAATGATGCTTTGCTGCTGAAGGCGGCTAAAATAGGCGATTTGAAGCAGGTGTCTGCACTACTGGCGGCTGGTGCTAGGGCGGATGTGTGCGATCGCGATGGCACTACGCCGTTAATGTTTGCTGCTAATCTAGGTTATACCGAAATTGTGCGATCGCTTGTGGATGCTGGGGCAAATATCAATTTACCCAGAAAACTCTACGGTTTGACGGCGTTGATGTTGGCTGCTAGTAACAAACAGCTTGATATTGTCCAGCTTCTTATCTCTAAAGGGGCTGATGTCAATGCTACTAATGAAGATGGTAGTACAGCTTTGATGGCAGCAGCTTTAAAAGGTTATGTGGAAATAGTACGGGTGTTGCTGGCTGCTGGTGCGGATGTGAATTTATCCGACAAAGATGATGATACAGCTTTAAAGCTGGCTGTGAAACAAGGACAAGCCGCAGTAGTGCAAGTGATGTTACAACATGGTGCAGATGCTAACACCCAAGATGAAGAAGGTGAAACACCGTTAATGATAGCAGCCGACTTGGGAAAGCAGGATGTAGTGGAAGTATTGCTGACTCTTGGGGCTGATGTCAACCAGCAAAACCAAAATGGTGACACGGCACTGTTTGCAGCTGCGGCGGCTGGACAAGGTGCGATCGCTGGCGTTTTACTAGATAAAGTAGCTGAGATTAATCATCAAAACCACGACGGTGAAACAGCTTTACATCTCGCCGTCGTGGAAGGGCATCTGGATTTAGTCCAAATTTTACTCAATCGGGGTGCAAATCCCCAAATTAGAAACAACCTAGGTGACACACCATTATTAGTTGCTGCCTTACAAGGACATACTCAGATAGTCGAGATATTGCTACGTGAGGGTGCAGATTCACAGGTAAAAAATCTCGGTGAGACACCGTTAACTTTAGCCGCATCCCAAGGACACACCGACACAGTAAAGTTATTGTTAGACTACGGTGCTGATGTTAATTTACCAGCCGATGATGGTAAAACTGCCTTAATTAAAGCCGCAGAGCGCAATTATCCCAGCATAATGCAATTATTGTTAGCCAAAGGCGCAAATGTCAATTATCAAGACTCGGCGGCAGCTACAGCTTTAATGTGGGCTGCTGCTGGCGGTTATAGCAAAGCCGTGCAAGTCTTACTCGCCGGAGGCGCAGAGCCAAATTTAAAAAATCGCGGTGGTTATACTGCTTTGATGATTGCCGAATTTAATGGTTATCGAAATATCGTTCTCAGTTTAAAACAGGCTGGCGCACAAGAATAATGGCGTTAGTAAAAATCAAGATTTCTGGATATTTTACAGACCTAAATTTTGAGTAAAAACACAGCAATAAAAGTCAAAAAAATCTGTGGTTATTTAGACAAATTCTTTCTATAATTACCCCATGAGACGATTTTTTTGAAACAACTTGACAACTAGGAAAAAACACGGTATTTAATTAGATAATAAGGAGGTATAAAAAATCTGTTTCAGAAATGAAAAACTAAAAGAATAAACATCTGTAGCGGCTTGGGATAAAATAGCTACAGCAAAGATGGGAAGAAATTGAAACACCGAAGTAGACCAGGTAAAACGCTTGAGCTTCAAGGATACCAATGGAGCCAAACTGAAGAAGTAAAATTACTTTCTGCTGTTTACCTTGTCATTCCTCCGGCGTTTCCTACTGTGCTAGATATGCTTAATATATAGGTTTTCATTTCTGATAACAGTATTGTAATTATCAGTTTTCATGTATTTTAGTAAACGCTGAAAATTAATCAGTGACTCAAGAATAAAATCCTGAAAAGTTTTAGGTAGAAAATTGTACTCGACAGTAAATTAGGAGTGAGCCAAAAAAAATCTGAGGAACAGCAGTCACAACAAAGGTTGTGGGTGGGAATTGGTTGTCAATCGGGGATTAGTTATAAGTTGGTAGATGTAGCAATTGAGGGCGTTTTTAGAGAGTATGAATTAGATAAAAATGCGATCGCCGGAATTGGTACGATTGACAGCAAAGCCACAGAAGCCGGGATATTGGACTATTGTCGCCTAACAAAATTACCTTTAAAAACCTTTGCCGCCGAGATTTTATCTACTGTAGCTGTTCCCAATCCTAACGCAGCGATCGCGCAAAAAGTCAGAACCCCAAGTGTAGCAGAAGCGGCGGCGATTTTAGCAGCCACTCGCCAGAATCAGGCAGTCAAGCTATTAGTTCCCAAGCAAATTTTCCGCTTACCAGGAGAAGTAGGCACAGTCACAGTTGCTGTGGCTCAAGGAGGGGAGCAGGGGGAGCAGAGGGAGCAGAGGGAGCCGAGAAGAACAACTAATGACTAATGTACGGGCGGGTTTACTAAGAACTTTCATGGCTATACAGATTATCGCAGCTTAC
>NZ_CAWMSA010000003.1:161774-196386 GCF_963870205.1 Anabaena sp. CA = ATCC 33047
CATGTTGCACCACCAACCACGCCATCAGCCTTTAAACCATAGCGTTTTTGTGCTGCTTTCACAGCGTTTTCAGTTAATATCCCAAAATATCCGTCTACACCACCTTTGAGAAAACCAAGCTGACTCAATCTTTCTTGTAACTTGGTAACTTCCGCATTACTCATACCGACACGCAAAATCGGCCATCCTTCTGTAGTGTACTGTACACCAGCCAGGCGGGTAGTTGGTGGAGTCAGTTGAGGGCGAGTTGTGGAAGATGGTTGAGTATTAGGAGGTTTTGCGGCTGGTTTGACAACCTGAGTCGTCGCCGGTTGAGTATTAGGAGGTTTTGCGGCTGGTTTCGGATTGACAACCTGAGTCGTCGCAGGTTTGATAACAGTAACAGGTTGGGTAGGAACAGGAAAACCACTGTTTACACTAGGTGTGGAATTGGGTAGTGTTACCGCCATTGCTTCATTAGGGAAAAGCCTCTGCCAAGTAGCAGCATCAACAATACCATCTGGACTCAAGCCGACTGTTTGTTTAAACTGAGAAACAGCATTGGCTGTATTGTTGTTATAAATGCCATCCACAGCACCTGAGTAAAAGCCCAAAAGCTTCAAAGCTGCTTGCAGTTCCGAAACACGCTCACCTTGACTACCAACCTTGAGGGTAGGGCGATTAATTACAACTTGTTGGGCAATTTGTAGCGGTGCTGCAACTGCTACTACAGGCGACGAGCCAATAAAAACAGACATACAAGAAAACAGTAGTAGCCCATAAATCTTACTGGCGCGAAATTTACAAAATGCCTTGGGTGACTCTAGGTGATTCATGATACTTGCTCTCAGGCTGTCTTTCATGGAAATTGCTCCCAGAATTTCTGTTGCTAATATTACAGCCGCTTGCGGCGATTGAGTAGTAGAGGCGAGTTAACTCTTAACTTGTACCTGTTCCTTGATGACAACTTTTGTAGGGTGGGCATTGTTTGTCTGCTGCTCAGAGCCTTAGTTTTAGGTTCTTGGCTGTGCATCGCCTGGAGTTTATTGAGAATAGTGCAAGATACGAGTTAACTTGTACCTGTTGCTTGATGACAACTTTTGTAGAATGGGCATAGTTTGAGATTTGCTCAAACTCTTAGTTTAAGTTGTTGGCTGTGCATCGCCTGGTGCTGAGTAAGTAGACGGAATTATTGATCAAATTCAAGATTGTAGGGGTTTAGCATGGCTAAACCCCTACTGTGAACAACTTTACTGCCACTCATAACTCATCATTCAAGAATTGCACGATTTATCGCCTCTTCTTGACCAACTAAAGACAAATAAGGTTCCTGTAAGTAGCGACTTGCCACCATTAAAGCATCTTGAGAACTCACAGCCGCAATTAATTCTTGAAATTGACTATCAAAGTCGATTCCTAAACCTAAAGTTTCGTACCAGCCGTAGATTTGGGCGATTTGTCCGTTAGTTTGTTTACCTAGAGCATACTGTCCTAAAATTTTGTTTTTCGCCGCTTGTAAATTGGTTTCAGTTACTTCTGTATGACAAAGTAACTCTACTTCTGTACGCAAACCTTCTAGGGCTATAGTGGTATTTTCGGGTGCTGTCCCCATATACACGACAAATGAAGCTGGATGTAGCTTAGTTGGGTAAAATGCTGAGACTTCGTAAGCTAAACCGCGTTTTTCTCGTAACTCCACAAACAAGCGACTAGATAAACCATTCCCCAAATAGGTACACAGCAACTTCAAAGCTGCGTAGTCGGGGGAACTCACCGACGCGCCCAAATAACCAAGCATGACAATAGATTGCTGTGTTTGTAGAGGCTGTAACTGGTGTTGTGGCTGTAGTCGGATTTGTGGTAAATTTAATTTTGGTAGGGTTTGGTTGGGAACTTGCCAATCACCAAACACTGATTCTATTAAAGCTACAGCTTCATCAAGTGTGATGCGTCCAGCGATACTAATTACTAGATTATCTGGACGAAAATAAGTCTGGTGATACTGGATTAAATCAGCTTGGGTGATGCTGTTGACAGTGCTTTCATCACCGAGTATCGACATTGCATAGGGATGATTTTGGTACATTACCCGGCGCATTTGTTCCATCGCTAGAGCAAAGGGTTGCTCAGTTTGGGAACGGATATGATTGATAATTAAACGCCGTTCCAATTCTACTTGAGTAGTGGGGAAGGTAGGCGATCGCAAAATCCGCCCTGCTAACCCTAGTATGTGCGGAAAATCTGCCGTTACCGTCTTCAACGACATTAAAAAATAATCAGTCGAAGTATCTGCACTCAAACTAGCTCCCACAGACTCGACTTCTTCCGCAATTTCTAAGCTAGAAAGTCCATCACATCCCTTAGTAATCACAGTTGCTAGCAAATGCGCCAACCCAGCTTTTTCTCGTGGTTCGCTGCAACTCCCAGCCCGGATAAACATTCGCGTCGCCACAATATCAGCCACCGGATTTTCAGCGACTAACACCACAATACCATTATTTAATACAGTCCGATGAATAGAAGCGTTAGATAAAGAATTATTCACAGTTTGAGTCATTAGTTATTAGTCATTAGTCATTAGTCATTAGTCATTAGTTATTAGTCATTAGTCATTAGTCATTAGTTATTAGTCATTAGTTATTAGTCATTAGTCATTAGTCATTAGTCATTAGTTATTAGTCATTAGTCATTAGTCATTAGTCATTGGGGACGGTTGACGGTTGACGCTTGACTGGGTAAGAGTTTTTCTTCCTCATCCCCCTCATCCCCCTCATCTCCCCAGTCCCCAACTTAACAAGGTTTCAAAACAGTTACGGCGTAATTTTGCAGTGAAAGATACTGTTTAGCTAATTGTTGCAGTTCTGGAGGCGCAAATGAGCGAATTTGCTGCGGATATGTCACTGATAATTCTGCTTGGGCAATGGTGTTATAATATCCATACATCCCCGTGAGTTGATTGGGTGTTTCCGTCGAAAAAGCATACTCGTTACACAACAATCTACGTGTACGGGCTAATTCTTGCTCATTAATGCCTGTGCTTTGTATATCATCCAAATGACTGAGAATTAAGTTTTCAACTATTTCTACATTTTCGGGTTCTAACCAAGCGGTAATCGTAAATAAGCTTGATTCTCGTTGTAGAGAAAAATTACAACAAATTCCCTGGACTAATTGCAATTCTTCTCTTAAATCACGCACTAAACGCGAAGTCCGCCCTTGAGCCAATAACACTGATAATAAATCTAAACCGTAGGCAGTGCGGAGTTGTTCTACTCCTGGTACTACCCAGGCTAATAACAGCCTTGCTTGTTCTAAACGTGGTAAATGTATTTCTTGACGTTGTATACCGTTAATAACTGGCTTGGCTGCTGGTGTGATTTGCGGACACTGCACAGGTGCGGCAAAATTCGCAAATGAACGATTTACCAAATCCCAGGCTCGCTGTTGCTGAATACCTCCCGCAATTACTACCGTCATGTTTTCTGGTTGATAGTAAGCACGGTGAAAACAGCGCATTTCCTCTGGCGAATGTTGGATGAGTTCTTCCTCACTTCCCAAAATTGAACGCCCATAAGGATGATTTTGGTAAACGCTTTGCAGCAACAATTGAAACCCTACCCAGTCAGGATCATCATAACTGGCGCGAATTTCTTCTAGAACTACATCCCGTTCCCGGCTAAACTCATCCTCTGGAATGGCGGCGTTAAGTAGTAGTTCTCCTAAATGGGGGAGAGTATCTTCTAAGTAGTTAGCAGCAGTAGTCAAGGAATAATTAGCATAATCGTAGCTTGTCGCCGCATGACTCACACCACCCGTATTTTCAATATTATGGTCGAACATTCCCGGTGCTAGGGTGGCTGTACCTTTAAAAATCATGTGTTCTAAAAAGTGCGCCATCCCGAACCAAGGTTCTGGCTCGTGGAATGTTCCCGCCTTTACCCAAACATCAGCTACAACTACAGGAGTTGTGGAAATTTCTTGATGAATCAAGGTTAGACCATTATCTAACCGCAAGACCGAAGCTGGAAATAAAGGATGTGTTTGTTGCTGTTTTGACAATTTTTGGATTCTTAACTAAGAATTAATGTCTTTTTTTGTGATCATAACTCTGAATGGTATCTCAATTTGCATCAGGTTATACAGATGTGATATTTGGTCTGAGATGCAAGTAGTTCACATACCAGATAAATTATGTAGAGACTAAGCATGGCTAGTCTCTACAGTGCAAAATAAGGTGCATCTATGGCTACGCCACGCAAGCTACATCAATAAACGGTTTTAGTCTTGTAGGGTGCGTCAGACTGTTTAAATGCTGTCAATAAACGTATTTTTGATATCTGACGCACCCGACGAAGATGCTAATTAAAAATATTAAAGCTTCCCAGTTTTACTTAACTTAGGAAGCTTAAAATTTTAAGTTCACCGCAACGCCGTTTTACCTAAGTTTATGACCTGGTTAAACCAGGTGGGTACCGATTTTCTTCGTTTAAAGTTTCTGGGTACTTGCCCAGTCTACTGCCACGAAGGACGTTTGGTTCCCTTTTTCTTAAAGACATAGATCAAAAAACTTGATGGCAGTCACCAACGTCGCAGTGTAACTCAAACCATTATAGCTTTATCTCATTGGTTGTGTAGTGTGTTAGGAAATTTTTTTCTTGTGAGGTTTGTGGTAAGGACTAAAGTCCTCACTACAAACAGCCTCTAATACCAGATAGATTCTACGATGTGGGCGATTTCATCGGCTAGGGTTTGGTTATGCTTGTCTAACAAGAGTGTAACGTGTCCTAGTTTGCGCCCTGGGCGGGCTTCTGTTTTGTTGTACCAGTGGAGGTGCGCTTGGGGAATTGCTGCTAATTTTTGGCGTTTGTCTTGGTAGTCGCTGTGTGAAGTTTCGTAACCTAAGAGGTTGACCATGACTGCCATTGCACAGTTTAAATTAGGATTACCTAAAGGTAGTCCACAAACGGCTCTCAGATGTTGCTCAAATTGGGAGGTTTGACAGGCATCTAGGGAAAAATGCCCGGAATTGTGGGTGCGGGGGGCGATTTCGTTGACTAAGACTTTGCCTTGTGGTGTAAGAAATAATTCGATGCCGAAGACTCCGACTGCTTGCAAGCTGTTTAATAAAGTGTGGGCGATCGCCTCCGCTTCTGCTGCTTGTTCTGGTGTAATATCAGCAGGGGCTATGACTCGCCGACATACTTGTTGTTCTTGCTGGGTTTCTACCACTGGATAGATGACAACTTCCCCATCTACGGAACGGGCAGCAATTACCGCTAGTTCCCGTTCAAAGGGTACAAATTCTTCGATTAAATATAGACTTTGGCTCGGTTGTTGGCTGTGATTAATCGCTAATTTCTGCTGCAAAGTCTCTAAATCATCGATGATAAAAGTCCCTTGTCCATCATAACCGTGACGGCGAGATTTTAACACTAACGGAAATCCTAAAGCTGTGATTTTTTCTGTCAGGTTTTCCTGCGGTTCAACGGCGAAAAATTGCGGAACTGGTAGCCCCAAATCCCGTAAATAACAACGTTGATGATATTTATCTAATAAAGGTGATAATGCTGCTAACCGAGGACGGAAGTAGACACCTTGTTGTGCTAACAGTGATAATGCTGCTAAATCCACAAATTCATTTTCAAAGGTGATGACATCGCTTTTGGCTGCTAATAATTTTGTAGCCTGAGCATCATCAACTGCTGCTAATACAGTATCTTGGGCAATGGTAACAGCTGGGTCTTGATGACTAGGAGTTTGTACAATTAATTCTACACCTAGTTTTTTGGCTGCACCTCCCATCATCCAAGCTAGCTGCCCACCACCAATTACACCTACACGCTTCATTAACATCCTAAAGAATCACGAGTTGCTATGCCTGTTTGAGAATTTACTCCGCTAGCTTTGGTACACAGTTCTTTAATTTGCGCTTTATCTAAAATTGCATCAGTAAAGTCTGCACCTTTGATGTTGACATCGTTAAAGATGGCACGGAGTAACAGGGCTTCTTTAAAAACGGCATCGCTTAAATCTGCCCCTGTTAAGTTTACCTGATCCACCATTGCATTAGTTAAATCTGCTTGGTGGAGATTTGTTTGTGTCATTACGGAAGCACTTAAGACTGCGCCTCGCAAATCAGCACCTGTAAAGTCTGTCATTTCTAAGTTAGCGTTAGAAAACTCCGCCGCTTGTAAACTATCCCCGGCAAAATTATGTCTAGAGAGTTCTGCATTGCTAAATGATAGGGGATGTGTCCAGTCTGCTAACGCTGGGGATGGCAAGCACAATACTATGATCCCACATACTAAAACCAATAATTGCCGCCAAAACATCTTTAGGTAGTTAGTTTTGTGATTCATTGTGGATTTTCCCCATTTTCAGGCGTTTTGCATCTAGCTTAACATTTTGTCATAAAAGTCTGTTTTTGGAGATAAATATTCAGAGATTGATAACTAAAGGCTGAGGGATAATGAAGTAAATACAACTCTAGATAGTAGATAAATCATCACTTTAGGAGTTATTAAAAGTATTAAGTCAACTTGTCAAGTAATGGCTCAGTCATTGATTTACAATTCTTGATTTTTCCGGTGGATGTTGAGGATATATATTTGTACTCAATGTCAGCGATCGCCATCCAATTTACAATTCTTCAATTTGGATTTTTCAAAGTAAAGTTTATTGTCATTTATGTGGGACTGGGAATGTTGACTGCTAATCTTTAATCAAGGCGAGCATTAAGCATGATTGATGTTATCTTTCTGATGCTTAAAAAGCTCTATCGGGGGAGTATTAACCATATTTTTATATTTGAGTGTTGAACTATCGCTAAATCTTGAGTATATTTATCTTCCCTAACTAGACTAATTCAACAAGCTACTTAAGTAATTGCAATCATGACACACTACTCTATTGAATGGATCGAAGCATGGTGCCAAGCAAATGGCTGGACAGAACTATTTGTAGAGCGACGCAATCATTATTGGGCGTTTCCTCCGGGTTGTGTCATGCCCGAACCAATCCCTAATCATGTGCTGAGAGAAATTAAATCTGAAAAAGGGCTAACAAGGGAAGAAAAATGGTGGTCATATACAGCTTTAATTAGCACGATAGTAGCTGTTATTACTACCTTGGTATTTAGATGTCCGATGCCCTTGGTTTTTGCTTTCGCCCTCAATGCTGTTACCGTGGCTCAACTTGAACCAGAAGATGCTTAAATTAGACTGTAGACTACATGAAGAGCGATAGTCAAGTCTAGTAGGATGCCTGTAAGAACAAGCACCCCAGTGACGGAAGATGAAAGAAGCTAACGCGGGGAATCGCTTGAGGAAATAGGGAACAGGGAACAGGCAACAGGCAACAGGGAACAGGCAACAGGCAACAGGCAACAGGGAAAAGTTCAGCATCGAAAACTGATCATAAGTAATTAGCCGGACATGATATCACCACTAAAAACCAGCTTTGATATCTGCTATTGCTCCCTGCGTCATTGCCGCAATTATTCGCTCTGTTGTTTTAGGTAAGTAATAATATTTACCTCCTGCCCGTTGTGCTATCTCCTTGGGAAACCCACTAGAAATAAACTTATTTTCTGTATCAATTACTAATAACTGCATTCCTAATGTACTAATTTTGACAGCAATATCTAGCACTTCCCCCTTAATATCTGGTTGCTCTTCGTCCAGAAACGGTTGACCTAGGGAGCGTGACAGGGGAATATTCGCCCCACCATCGGTAATCAGTACGATGACAACTTGACCAATATCTTTGGATTGCATGGCGTTTAAACCGACTCGCACAGCCTGAGCCAGAGCGTGAGCCAGGGGAGTACCTCCACCACAGGGTAGGCAGTCTAGACGTTTGTGAGCGGTGGTAATTGAACGAGTGGGAGGCAACAACACCTCTGCACGCTCACCCCGGATGGGAATTAAAGCGATTTGGTCACGGCTGCGGTATGCTTGCCCTAGCAATTGCAAAGCTGCACCTTTGGCTGATTGCATTCGATTCAAGGCCATTGAGCCAGAAGCATCAACGACAAAAATCACCAATGCTCCGGCTTTGCGGGCTAATCGCTTCACTCGGATGTCGTCATCTTCAATAATCACCCGGCGACCTGGCTGACGTTGGTGACGTATCTTTTGGTGGGGAGCAGCAGCTCGCAAGGTGGCATCTATAGCAATCCGTTGAATTTTTCCCTTGGGAAACATCGGCTTGACATAGCGTCCTCGGTCTTGGGAAAAAATCAGCCCACGTCCCCCTGCTTTACCCTGTCTGCGGTGGGCGATTTTAGCAAAGTAAAGCACCGCCGGGTCAAGGATCACTCCTTCTGGGGTAAAGACAAATTCTTCAGGGATACTTGGTGTTTCCTGTTTGGTTTCCTCTTGGGTTTCGGTGTCTGTTTGTTCTGGTTGTTCTGGTTGCGGTTGGGGTGGTGCTGGTGGTGGCTGTTCTTTTGTCACCTCAATTACTGTTGCTCTGGGTATAATTACTAATTCTACGGCATGGCGCAAATCCTCAGCATTCACTTCTAATCGCCCATTCAAAGCGGCACTAGCTTTCGCAACTCGCAGTGCAAACAATTCGGCGCGATGTCCCTGCACCTGACCGCGAATAGCTTCGTTGACTAAGTAGGCAATTTGCTCACGTTGAACTCGTACATTTTTGAGTAATGCTCGCGCTAGAATAATTTGGGTTTTGAGGTCGGCGATGTCTTCGGCATATTGCTGGAGAAATTTTTGCGGAGACTCTGCGTAACTGACAACTTGCTCCACAGCTTGGACGCGCTGATCTATACTCAAAACTTCATCAGCAGAAAGGGCGATCGCAATTCTATCTAATAAATGTTCTCGTAGTTTACCTTCTTCTGGGTTATAGGTGGCGATAAATAACGGTTTGCAGGGATGTTGAAAACTAATGCCCTCCCGCTCAATTTGGTTACATCCCTCAGCTAAAATAGCCAAGAGCGGATTAGCAATATGTTCCTCCAGCAAATTAATCTCATCAACATACAAAATCCCCCGGTGTGCCTGTGCGAGCAATCCTGGTTGAAATACCGTCTTTCCCTGCTTGATTGACTGACTCACATCCACTGAACCTAGTAATCTATCTTCAGTCACACCCAAGGGGACTTGCACAAAAGGCGCGGGAATTACTTCTGTTGGCAGTAAGGAGAAATTAGTTTGTCCATCCTGCTGCTTCCTGCCTCTTGTAACTGTTTCATCATCCCACTCATCTGGTTTATTGGGGTCACAGTTGCAGCAAGAACCCTGAATTACTTCAATAGGGGGAAGCAGTGCATGGAGAGCGCGAGCCATTACTGATTTAGCTGTACCACGACGACCAGAAATGACCACCCCTCCCAAATCAGGGTCTACTGCTACGATTAATAACGCTAATTTAATCGCCTGATGACCAACTATAGCTGTCAGGGGAAAGGTGGGAATTACGGATGAGTAACTCGATAAATTCATGGGGTGATAGCATGGAATGTTAGCTGTAAATGGGCGATTTTAGCTGGTGTTTTTGTTTAATCAGACATAAAAATTTATCTGTTCTAAAGCATTGAACCAGCCATTTTCTACAGCTAATATTGCTAGGTTAGTCCAAATCAAAACATGATTGTGTTGTCTATTTTGATAGATATATATTAGCTCTGACAGAAACAGATAAAACTCACTCTTTAGGTGTAAGAGTTTGTCTGCCTTTCAGTCCCCAGTCACTAATCCCTTCTAAACTTGCTGCATATAATAGTCAAAACGTTGGCGCAGTTGTTCAATGCTTAAATTCTGCGTCCAGTATTCTACCAGTGCGTGACCAAATGCCCTAGCATTGCGCTCTGGTGTGCCTGGATTTTCTAACAGTAACGGCCACAAAGATAATAAGTCAAATTTGAGCGTGTTTGAGTCTTCTGTCTTTAACAATGAGAACAAATCATAAGCCATTTGCAGTTTACCAATGACAATTGGTAACTGTTCTACGGGGATTTGTTCGGCTAGGATGTAAGCTAATGTGGGCGAACCTGTGGACAGTGTAGCAATGAACTGAAGTACAGGACTTTTGAGCATTGCTGTTAGTCCTTGGGTGGTTGCCATTTGCAAGGTGTAATGCTCGATGATTTTGGCAGCTGCTACGGTTCGGGCTTCGAGGTTACGCAAAAACCGGGCTAGTCGCAGTTGTTTGGCTGGTGCGATCGCTTCTATTAATCCCAAGGATAAAGCATCAATTCCCCAAGCAATTCTACCACTGGCAATATCACCTGTGACCACAGGTAAGACTAATTGACAAAAATCACCCAATAATTCGGCACGATAGGCTGTAGCTTCCCGAATCGCGATTTCTTTGGGTCTGTCGCCTGTTTGCCAATCATAAGGCGGTTGCCATTCTCGCATCGGACGCAGCTTATCTACTTGTGTGACAACTGCGATCGCTGGGATATCTGCAATTATATCTTTGATGGCTTGCAAAAAATCTACATCCATTTGCAAGGCGGGATCAAGCACGGGATTCACTAACAGCAACAAATCAGCGTTAGTGGCATAATCTAACACCATCTGCCGCAAATCCTCCCGCTTCACTTGTTCGTATCCTGGGGTATCCCATAGATGTAGGGTTTCGCCGTCTTGGGTTTGCCAGTGATAATCCTGAATTTGGTCGGTGCTGGGTAATACATCAACTTCTGCGATATCACCTTGAAACAGGGTGTTAATTAAACTGCTTTTTCCTGCGCCTGTTCTGCCCACAAGTAAGATACTGACTGGTTTTTGTTCAACTTTTTCGACTGGTTGGGCTTGGCTGAGGATGTTTTGCAGAGTTTGAGTTTTAGCTTTAGGTAAGGTGGGTGTGGAAACTGTGGGGGTTTCGATAGCGATAGTTTCACCACCGTAGAGGGCGATCGCCTGTTTACACAGATTCCGTAAAGCCGCTTCTCGGAATAATTGCCCCAAATTCGCCAATAATTGCTGATTTGCCTGATTAGTGTAACCTTTAGTAGCCCGGTTAGCTACTGCTGCTACAGGATTTAAAACCCACTGCGCCCAACTCCAAGCCCGCCAAAACTTCCGGGCTGATGGTTCTAACTTGCGGTAGACTTCGTAGGCTTGATAAGCTTGTCCTACCGATACCTGATTGAGAACAGGTGATAACTTTTGCATCCATTGATCTAAATCATCCACCGTTCCCCGTATCAGTCCATAAGCTTGGGGAACGTAGATATTTAGTAAAGGATATTTCACCTCTGGATGGTAGATATGGGCAACAGCTACAACTAAATCTTGACAACGTTGCCAAAATGTTGTCCAATCTTCCCAAATCGGGCGATCGCTTTGTGAGGCTGTGAGGACTTCTTGTAGTGCGGCTTCTGCTTGTTGGGTAGCATCACTACTGACTGGTGTGGTGGTATTCTCAATCTGGGATGTCAGTTCAACCTTAACCTCTGCTAATGCTGCTTCTACTTGTTGAATTACAGGTTTAGTCCACCGCACCAACAACCAACGCCAACCCAAAAATACCACGGTGAACACACCCCAAATCCAATTGATCCCCCAAGCATGGATTTGCATTCCCGCCGCTACCAGTAAGAAAACGATGATGGCTGTGATTGGTGTAGCCAATATTACCCACTGCCAAAGCTTTAAACGCACCATAATCTCATACCTACTTTTGTTAGATTGCTGATATTGCCATTTTCACTCTAGTCATTAGTCATTAGTCATTAGCAGGACTTATGCAAAATATCTCTCAAACCCTATTTCCTTCGTGTTCTTTCCTTCGGAACGCTTCGCGAACGTTTCTTCGTGGTTCATTATTCCGTGACTTGTGCGTAAGTCCTAATTAGTTATTAGTCAGTAGGGGCGGGTAAGCTGCGATAATCTGTATAGCCATGAAAGTTCTTAGTAAACCCGCCCGTACATTAGTCATTAGTTTCTTTCCTCCGCTTCCTCCGCTCCCCCATCCTATGAATAAGTTTAAGATTGGCTAGTGATTAATTGGCGATCGCTACAATTAAAACTATCATTCCGACCAAAATCGCCACACTGCCAATCAACAGATATACCACCCCTAATATCCGGGCTACCCAAGGGTGAAGAGATGTTTTATGTCCCTGAATTGCTAGCGATCGCCAATAAACACCACAGCATGGGGACAAACTTAACGTAAAATTAATCTTTATCCAGCAATTGCTCATTTCTTCTACCCCATGCTTTGCGACTACCTGGTACAAATTCTGACGGCTCGTGTGTATGATGTTGCTCAGGAATCTCCTCTGGAGTATGCCCCCAATCTGTCTGCTAGATTGAATAATCAACTCTTGTTGAAGCGCGAGGATATGCAGTCTGTATTCTCGTTTAAACTGCGTGGTGCTTACAACAAGATGGCAAACCTACCGCCTGATTTACTCGCACAAGGCGTAATTGCCGCATCGGCTGGAAACCATGCTCAAGGTGTGGCTTTGGGTGCAAAGCGGTTAGGAACTAGAGCCATTATCGTTATGCCTGTGACTACGCCGCAAGTTAAAGTAGATGCAGTCAAAGCCAGAGGTGGCGAGGTGGTTTTGCATGGTGATACTTATGATGATGCCTATGCTTACGCCCGACAACTTGAAGCTGAAAAAGGTTTAACCTTCATTCATCCTTTTGATGACCCCCATGTGATTGCCGGACAGGGTACAATTGGCATGGAAATTTTACGCCAATATCAGCAACCGATTCATGCCATATTTGTGGCTATTGGTGGCGGTGGGTTAATTGCTGGAATTGCGGCTTATGTCAAACGCATCCGCCCAGAAATTAAAATTATAGGTGTAGAACCCGTTGATGCGGATGCCATGCACCAGTCATTAACAGCCGGAAAGCGGGTGAGGTTGTCGCAGGTGGGTTTATTTGCGGATGGGGTAGCAGTGCGGGAAGTTGGGGAAGAAACCTTTAGGTTGTGTCAGGAATATGTAGATGAGATTATTTTAGTAGATACAGATGCCACTTGTGCGGCGATTAAGGATGTGTTTGAGGATACACGCTCAATTTTAGAACCTGCGGGAGCATTGGCGATCGCTGGCGCAAAAGCTTATGTAGAACGGGAGCAAATCCAAGGACAAACTTTAGTAGCTGTCGCCTGTGGTGCAAATATGAACTTTGACAGACTGCGCTTTGTGGCGGAACGAGCCGAATTTGGCGAACGTCGCGAAGCCATTTTTGCAGTCACTATTCCCGAAGCACCAGGAAGTCTGCATAAATTTTGTGAATGTATTGGCAGACGCAACCTGACAGAGTTTAACTACCGCATCGCCGATGAGAAAATCGCCCATATTTTCGTCGGGATGCAAATTCAAAACCTTGCTGATAGAAGCAAGATGGTAGAAACCTTTGAAACTTGTGGTTTCCCGACTCTTGACTTAACCGATGATGAACTGACAAAACTGCATTTGCGCCACATGGTTGGCGGACATTCTCCCCTAGCTGATCATGAATTACTCTACCGTTTTGAGTTTCCCGAACGCCCTGGTGCATTAATGAAGTTTGTCGCCTCTATGAGTCCTAATTGGAATATTAGTATGTTCCACTACCGCAACAACGGCGCAGATTACGGACGCATTGTGGTAGGAATGCAAGTCCCACCGCAGGAAATGCAGGAATGGCAAGCGTTTCTGGATACCCTTGGTTATCGCTATTGGGATGAAAGCCAAAACCCGGCGTATAAATTGTTTTTGGGTTGAGTGGGTTAGTGTATGCGATCGCCTGATATTATCGCTGAGTTTGACTATGACCAACAAGGCGATCGCATCTGTTGTAGATTGAAGATATCAGGTGTCGCCTTAAGCTACACCATAATCTGTATACTGACGCTTGTAAGGAGCTTGTAAACCCAGGACAATATCCTCTCGTGGTACTCCCATCATCACTAATTCCTCTGCTGGATTGCGATCAGTTAAATTCTGTTGCAGCCAGATTTTACCATCTTTAATATCAAAGTGCATGACGCATCGATAAATCCGATTAAATCCTTGCCAACCTACATTCATCCATTGATAATGATTGCGTTCTGTGTCTAAAATCAGTTGCACTTCCACATCATTATCTGAAACATCATCACTGGCGTAGTTAGTCAACAATGTTTTAACTAATTCTTGATATTTTGCTATTTTATCCACTCTACAATCACCTCATTCTCTGGATCATAAACAATTAACAACACTTGATACTGTTGTATCGCAGTTTTAGTAAATTCAAGTTGAAAAAATATTTTGTAAGTATCCAATGGAACTGCTAAGTATAATACTCGCTCTGGTTCATATCCTGCTAACGCTAGACGGTAACTGAGGAATTGTCCCAAAGCAGAGTAAAAATCTGTAATTGGTGAAGGATTTAAAAAGCTTTTGATTTCAATTGCTATTTTTTCATTTCCTTTTTCTGCGGCAATGATTTTTTCTGCACCTAAATCAATTTGGAAGTTGACTTCCCCGAATTTAAATTTTAATGGATCACTTGTAACGCTCCATCCTTCTTTCTGTAAAGCTTTTTTAACTGATTCATGAAAAATATCTTTGGCTGACACAAGTAAAACCAAATATCTTTTTTATAAATTCTAACGCACTAGGAATGATTATTATTAATCTGACGCTCCCTACTAATACCAATTCTCTATGAAGTTGCACAGAAAAACAATGTAGAGACTAGCCATGCTTAGTCTCTACAGCGCAGAATAAAGTGCATCTATGGCTACGCCACGCAAGCTACATCAAGAAAGGGTATAAGTAGGTCAACATAATTAAAGATAAAATGATGATGGTATAGATACCCGACTTCTTTGAGAAGTCGGGTATCTGGATATTACGTTGCGTAAGTCCTGTAACTTTTACCCAATCAAAAATCAACAATCAACAATCAACATTACCCTTAATTTACCGATAAATCCTCAGCCGTAATTAAAGTTAACTGAGAATTATCTAACTTGTCGATGTCATGCACAATACGATTAGCTTGTTTTTCAATGGTGCGCTCAAATAAAGCACGGGCAAAACGTCCATTACCAAAAGTTTTGTCTCGGTTGATGTAAGCTAGTTCAAAGGTGGCTTGTAAGATAATATTGGCTGAGGAATCAAGGATATAGCCATTATCTTGACAGAATTTTTTGAAGATTAATAATAACTGATTCGGAGTGTAGTGATCAAGATAAAATAATCTATGCAGACGGGATTTAAAACCGGGGTTAGATTCGAGTAAACGATCCATTTCTTCATTGTACCCGGCGATAACTACCGCCAAGCGATCGCGGTAATCTTCCATGCGTTTAATTAATATCTGCAATGCTTCTTTGCCATAGTCATTCGGGCTATCTTCGGGAGCTAAAGCGTGGGCTTCATCAATGAACAATACACCGTCTAAAGCTTGCTGCACTGCATTTTCTACTCTGAGTGCAGTTTGTCCAATATATCCACTAATAATCCCGGCGCGGTCTGTTTCTACAACGTGTCCACGCTCCAACAAACCCAATTGTTGATATAATCGCCCCACTAAACGCGCAATTGTGGTCTTACCTGTTCCTGGTGGCCCGGAAAGC
Source organism: Anabaena sp. CA = ATCC 33047 (assembly GCF_963870205.1). NCBI lineage: Bacteria > Bacillati > Cyanobacteriota > Cyanophyceae > Nostocales > Nostocaceae > Anabaena > Anabaena sp. CA = ATCC 33047. The sequence goes on from NZ_CAWMSA010000003.1 coordinate 177,303, forward strand.
ATCAGGTGTAGTGAAGTTTCTACGGTTTTCAGTCCTCGGTTTTGGCGTGCAGTTTGGACTTTGAGGAAGTTTGCTAAAGAAAAAAGTTGCTGCTTGGTGCGTTCATGTCCCACTAACGCCTGTAAGTCTGCAAACACTTTTTCTATGCTATCATTATGTGGTGGTTCATGCTCAACAAAAGAAGCTTTGGTTTCATAGCGGGAATCATAAAGTTCTGAATTGAAATCACAGAAGTCTTTTTCTGTATCAGGCGCACTTACCATCAAGCTGTGAACTTTCATTTTGATAGTGTCATGGATAACGAAACCAAAATTTCGTCCGGGGACATCCATTAATTTATCGGCGGGAAACTTATCTACAAGGGTACTGTTGATGTAAAATTCGACAAAGTTACCCACACGGCAGATTTCTAGTAAGTTTACAGCATCACCCTGTTGGATGCGATCGCAGCGTTTCCAGTCTGTGTAGTTAATAAAGTTACCGTTTTTGACTTGAGCAATGCGATAATCACCATCACCAGAAATCACAAACTCAAAGAAATTGCGATCGTCTAACAGTCCCCAGACAAAACCGTACCCGTGATTATCTACACCAGCAGCTTTTTCTAAAACTATATGAATATGAAAATCAGTTCTGTCATAAAAGAACTCCGCCGAGTTCCACGATAGCCAATAGGCATCACCTGTACGTTTGTGGTCAAATACATAATGACCCACTTCCATGTAAAGGCTACACTCTGAACTATCCCGTGTCACCCAGCTACAGCGATTATCTTGAAAGTGTTCTTCAAAAATTAGCATTGCGTTCCTCTGTAGCCTGTGTCTAGAATCAGCTGCTAGTTATTTCATTCTAAACACGGCGTAACAGACTCATTTGCTGGTTAAAGCCGCAAAATTATCTCCCAACAAGCATTTTAGGCTTTAGAACCCATGTTCTTTAGTGTTGGAGAATCTTGGGAGGCTGGGGATTAGGGATTAGGTAAAAAATTCTACCTTGTCTATTATCTAGCAGCTTGCTCAACAATTAGTGTCAACCTTCTTTTGATAGATTCAAAACTTGTATATTCAAATAATTAACTGGTTTTTCTTTCAAACAAAAGCTGGAGAATATAATTATTTATTCTAGATATTATTTCGACTCAAGATAGAGATATATTTCTTGGTTTTTACCGACAATAAAACTAATAATAAATAATTAGGTTATAAGAAAATGATCGACAAAATTGTGAAGGCTTGCAAAAGCATATTAGCTGTTGCTGGGCTGGCTATCTTAGTACAACCACAGTTAGCATTAGCCGCTACACCAAAACAAGATAATTTTACATTATCCGGCAAACCTCTAGCTGGTATCGCTACTCGGTCAATTTCAGATGACTATCAAGCATTTTTTCAAAACAACCAGACTATATCTACAAATTTGGTGAGCAATTATAATGACATTTTCACTGTCACCAATGAAAATGCAGGTGTGTGGCGAATCAATGAGAATGTCAGACTATTGGTTAATCAACCACTGGTAGAACCAACAGCCCCTTCTGTGAGAATAGGTGATAGATTTCAAGGTGTGGATAGAGCCGAGATACGTTATGACATTTTTAACTTCGATGCCATTCAATAGGAGATAAAACGGATTGTCATGCTCATAAATATCGGGGAAAAGAGAGTGATAGGTAACACAGTTTTATGTTGGGGATGTATCCGAGATTTGCAACTTGAGACTATGCACTCTCAACTCTCCATAATTAATCTGTAATTAATCTGCGATCGCCCACCGGACATAAGGACGAAAAGCCGTTACAGTTTTATAGACAATCTCGCTAGCAGGTGCATTAATATTCCGCACATCTACACGAAAATATGCTTTTTTATTGTTAAATTCTACATTGTAGAAAGCATATTCTTTTGAACTGGCTTTCCCTACACAAGTCGCATAGTTACTGTTTAAAGTTGAAACAAATTCTACAAACCGCTTATTTTGAGACGGTACTAATTTTGTTTCATTGGCAAAGACTCTAGTATCTGCAATTACAGTATGTTCTGCGCCACCTTCATAGGGTAGTCCTATCCACCACAAACCAACAGTTTTGGGACAATTACCCCTAGTGCGTTGTACCTGTAACTGCACATTGGGTGTAAAAATCGGCCCTGGTTGTGACTGTGGTTGTGCAGGTGTTTTGGTTGTAATTGTTCCTACTACAGCTAATGAAGATAAAATCCCAGCAAGAGCGATAATTTGAGTTAGTTTTTTCATAAAACTAAGTATTAAAATTCCAGCTACTTCTATAACAATGACTCGATACTTTAAATAAAAGTGCCATTAACTGTAAAAGTATCGTACCTTCAGTTACAGTTTTGCTGGAGGAAAGTAAGCCACAATGTTGATTAATCAATACGCAGCCCTTTTTAATCAATAATGCTGCTGTTACATGAAACCTAGAATTATAGTTTGTGGCTTAGGACGTACTGGATATAAAATCTTTCGTTTGCTCAGACAACAGGGAGCGTTGGTTGTGGGTATTCATCACAAACCCATCCCTGGCGAAGCAGCAGGCGACGTGATTGTGGGTAATTTATGTGCAGCTGCTACACTAACAGCAGCAGGAATTCATGAAGCGCACACCTTAGTTATCGCTAGCTCAAATGATGAAATAAATTTATCAATCATGATGCAAGCACGGGTACTAAACTCTCGCATTCGCATCATCAACCGTTTATATAATACGAACTTAGGTGAACGTCTGGATCAAACATTATCAGACCACTTAAGCATGAGTGTTGTGAGTTTAGCAGCACCATTATTCAGCTTTGCAGCTTTAGGAAATCAAGCGATTGGACAAATTAAGTTATATGAGCAAACTTGGCCGATTCAAGAAGAATATATTAATGAATATCATCCGTGGTTAGGACGTAAATTAAATGATTTGTGGGCAGATTCAACCAGGATACCGATTAATTATTTACCCATAAAAGGTGAGGTAAATTTAGTAGGGGCAGTGCTGTCGGGAGAAGAATTAAAAGTAGGCGATCGCCTAATTGTTGCTATCCAACCCCGCATCCGTTCCACTCGCAGATCCTTAATTAAAAAACTGCTGAAAATATTTACCAGTCTGCGACATTTTCGACAACATGGGCAATCAGTCGTAGTAGGTGCAATTGTGCTATTGGCAGTGATTTTAACTGCTACACTCACCTATATGTCTACTGAGTTAAGTTTGTCTGTAGTCGATGCGTTATACTTCTCCGTAGGCATGATTACCGGCGCAGGTGGTAATGACAAAGTTGTAGAAAACGCTCCTAACAGTATTAAAGTTTTTACAGTGGTAATGATGCTAGTAGGGGCAGTGGTGATTGGCATTTGGTACGCCATGCTGACCGATTTTGTCTTGGGTAGTCGGTTTAAACAATTTTGGGATGTTGCCCGTGTACCACAACGACATCATTATATAGTCTGTGGCTTAAGTGGTATTGGTAATAGAATTGTCCAGCAACTCCATGCTAATGGTTATGAAGTAGTAGTTATTGAAACAGACTCGAATAACAGATATATTAACTCTGTGCGTGGGCTAGGTATTCCCGTAATTCAAGGTGATGCTAGTTTTCGCACCATCCTGCAAACTAGCAATGTCACCTCGGCGGCGGCTGTGCTGACTGTCACTAATAATGATGCCACTAATTTAGAAATTGCCCTCAAAGCTAAAGGTTTAGCACCCAAAATACCAGTTATTGTCCACTACGCTGATCCTGATTTTGCCGGGATGGCACAACAAGTATTTGACTTTGAGGCTGTACTCAGTTCCGCAGAATTAGCAGCACCAGCCTTTGCTGCGGCGGCTTTGGGTGGGCGTGTTCTCGGTAATGGCATCACCGCAGATAGACTGTGGGTAGCCTTTGCTACTTTAATTACACCATCACATCCTTTTTGCGGTAAGTTAGTCAAAGAAATAGCCATGTCTGCCGACTTTGTACCGTTGTATGTAGAAAGCAATGGTCAAAGCCTCCACGGTTGGAATTTATTAACAAGTTACCTCAATGAAGGTGATGTTTTGTATTTGACGATGCCAGCTAATAAGTTATATCAATTGTGGCGTAATGAGCGAGTTTGTGGTACACAAACTTATCCTTAAAGGATTTTATCACGTCCTAAAATCTAAAGGTTCTCCATCAATTCAAGACATTTGTGCATCTGTTGACGCATGGTATCAACATCAGCGTGAAATCTCCGCCCGTGTCCTGGTAGCACCCATTCAAAGGTGTAATTTGCCAATTTTCGCATAGATTTAATTTGTTCTGACCAGGAATACCAGCAGTAATCACGAAATGCTGCTAACTGATGCTTGCTTTCTGACCAGGCGAGATGGTCGCCAGTGAACAGAAACTTATTTTTGTATAATAAAACTGTGTGTCCTTTTGTATGACCTGGAACGGGAATAATTAATAAATCTGGCTGAAATTCTATAGGGTCTAAACCCGTTAATTGTATTTCTACATGGCGAGTCCCCGCAGAAATATCATCAGTATGAAGAATGCGATCGCACTGAAAATGTTCAGTATACTTTTCATGATCTGCCACATCATCCTGATGGCTTAAATACAGATAACGAATTCCCCCCATTGCTTCTATCTGTTTGACTAAAGGCGGTGTAAATCGGGGAGAATCTACTAATATATTTCCTTCTGAACGCTGAATTAAATAGCTAGCTGCACCATAGGATTTTTCGGAGTGATAGCCGCAATGATAAACATTTTCTGCTACTAAAATCGGAAAACTTTCTTGAGCCAGTTTGATATCTTTGGGTTTTTCAACTGTGCCGATAGAGCTAGTTGGACAAGCTAAAAGTGCTTGCAATGCAGCTAATCTTTCTGCTTCATTGGTTGGTTGATGATGCACTGCCGATTGTTCATCAACACGATAAAATACTTCAGGAGTCATCCAGCGACAGGTATCACAATCAATACAGCTAGTATCAACATAAAAATCGCCGGTGACATTTTGGGGACGACGAAGATTTAAATGCGCCATGTTATCCTCTGCTTGCCTAGCTAACCCCTATCTCACCACGCTAGCAAAATTCACCAGGGTTTATCAGCACCAGTCGAGGTAAGTCTTAATTTATGTATCAGGAAACTCCTGTGGGATGGTCATCTTGACCGTCCTGTGCGGGCATCTTGCCCGCACCACAAGAAATAATTAACTAAGAGGATGTCTGAAAAGTATTTTTAGTAACACCAAAGTCACTCAAACCTAACCCCCCAGCCCCCCTTCCCTACAAGGGAAGGGGGGTTTAAAAGCCTCTCTCCTTGCAGGGGAGAGGTTTGGAGAGGGGTTTTTAGTATCTTTCTTAACTTCTCAGACATCCTCTAAGATTTAGCCTCTAAAACCAGGGACTAATCTCTTAAGTGCGCGTCCAGCAACATCACTATAAGAAAGTTCACCACACAAAACTTGACCCATGACTTTTGTACTCGAAGGACGCTTGATACCAGCTTGATAACCAACGCCAGGAAAGCGATAAAATGCGCCAGCTAATTTTTTAGCCCAAGCCATTTCCGCACCCCATCGTTCATGGATAATCTCAGTGTATTGCTCTAAGGCGTTGATATCACCAGATAGTGCCTGATCAAGCATAGCGGCGGCTATTAAACCGCTAAAAATAGCGGGACGAATCCCTTCGGCGGTCATCGGATCAACTACACAAGCTGCTTCACCAGCTAACACAGCGTTTTGGGTATGTAGTTTTTGATTACCATCCCACAGGCAAAGCGGATGACCATATTGCTTACTATTTTTCATATCTAAATTAAATGACTGGGCGTACTCAGCCACAATTTTTTTAAAGTCTTGGGGTTCTCCACCGATAAATGTACCTACGCCAATGGAATAACCATCAGCTTTGGGAAAGTTCCAGATATAGCCGTTTTTTACTAAACCAAATTCAAAATGAATTGTAGATTTATCTGCCACATCCGTCGCTACTTCTGCTTCTAAAGCACCAGCGAGGCGGCGTTTACGGTCTTTGAAGCCTAGCCATTTTGCCATCGGCCCTTTTGCACCATCGGCGGCGATCAGGTAGCGACCGGTAACGGGGCCGTTGACTGTGTTTACTTGCCAGTGGTCGCTGTGAAATTCAATACCTGTAACTTCTGTGTTGTCTTGTAGTTGTGCGCCTTGTTTCTGGGCTTGCTGCACTAAAAAATGGTCAAAAATATCCCGTCGCACCATCCAGACTGGTTCTTTTGTCTCAATTTTTGCTTCTACAGGATCATCTAGTTTCCAGGTAAAGCGAATCGAGTCTACTTTGACGGAAATGGCTGGGGTAAAGTCAAAGTCAAACCACTGAGCGATCGCTGGTGACAAACCACCACCACAGGGTTTATATCTAGGTAGGGATTCTTTTTCTAAAATTAATACTGAACGCCCTTTTTTAGCTAAATGATAAGCAGCTGTTCCCCCTGCTGGCCCAGCACCCACAATGATGGTGTCGTACATAATTCAAAATTTAAAATTCAAAATTCAAAAACTCAGTTTTCAGGCAAAAGGGGAAAGTTTCCCAGGAAAAAGCGATATAAATCTGCTTTTTCCCTTTGCCCTTTCCCCTTGTCATCGATGACAGGAAACTATTTAGACAGTGGTAATGTCTTTTTCTTTTTCTGCCAGTAACTCGTCAATTCTGGCGGTGTATTTGTTGGTCAGTTTTTGCAGTTTATCTTGTAAGTCTTTAGACTCATCTTCGGAAATTTCGGCGTTTTTCTCTTGTTTACGAATTGAGTCTATGGCATCCCGGCGGATGTTACGAATCCCAACACGACCTTCTTCAGCATACTTAGCTGCCAGTTTGACAAATTCTTTACGGCGTTCGGTGGTTAGTGGTGGTATGTTGAGCCGAATTACAGAACCGTCGTTGCTGGGTGTTAAACCTACATCCGAGAGAGAAATGCCTTTCTCTATCAGGCTTAAGCTGCTTTTGTCGTAAGGCTGAATCAGTATTGTTGTGGCATCTGGTGTACTGATATTTGCTAGAGATTTTAACGGTGTAGGTGAACCGTAATACTCTACCATGACTTTATCTAGCAAGCTGGCATTAGCGCGACCAGTACGGATGGTGTTGAAGGCTTCTTGAGTTGCTCCAACAGTTTTTTGCATTTTACTTTCAGCTTCAGCTAATTTCACACGAACCTCCCACAAGGGTACCGATAGATTCTCCTAAAACTGCCCGGCGAATGTTGCCGCGCACTGTTAAGTCAAAGACTAAAATAGGGATATTGTTTTCTTTGCACAAGGCGATCGCGGTACTATCCATGACTCGCAAATCGTTCGCTAACACATGAGTGTAGGTGAGACTGGTGTACCGTTTAGCGTTAGGATTGATTTGGGGATCAGCATCGTAAACCCCATCTACCTTAGTAGCTTTAAAAATTACTTCTGCATCAATTTCTGCCGCTCTTAATGCTGCTGTCGTATCTGTAGTAAAAAATGGGTTGCCAGAACCAGCACCAAAAATAACCACCCGTCCTTTTTCTAAATGACGGATGGCTCGACGACGAATATATGGTTCTGCTAGTTCTTGCATAGCGATCGCAGTTTGTACCCGCGTCTGTACTCCCATCCTTTCCAGCGAATCTTGCAGCGTCATCGCATTCATGACTGTGGCAATCATACCAATGTAGTCAGCAGTTGCTCTGTCCATCCCTGCTGACGCTGCTTTTACGCCCCGGAAAATATTGCCACCGCCCACGACGATGGCAATTTGAACGCCACTGGCTATCACCTCTGCTATTTCTTGGGCTATCTCTTCTACCACTTCTGGATCAATGCCATAGCCCATGTTGCCCATTAAGGCTTCACCGCTCAGTTTAAGTAAAACCCGTCGGTAATTCGTTCCCATGAAGTCACGCTTTCTCAAAAAAGTTGCAATTGCCTCCAATTTAAGATAACAGCACAGTGACTACCTATGTCTAGATACGCCAAATTAATGAAGTTCCCACTGGTTCCGTCTCAGGTATGAGGATTTCTTCCCCTTTCCACAAAGCTGCGATCGCATTTCTGAGATAGTCTTCACCTTGGGAAAATGGTTTGTCAGGATGATTGTCAATCTGTCCTCTATATCGCAATATACCACAACTATCGATCAGGAATGCCATCGGGGTTTTAGTCGCGCCTAAACTCCGACTCACTTCTTGGGTGGAATCCCACAAGTAAGGAAAATTCAACTGGTGTTCCTGAGCAAACATTTTCATCTTTTCCAACTTCTGCCCAGGATATTCCGTATTCTCACTGGCATTTATCCCTATCAGTTGGAATCCCTCTGCTGCCAATTCTGTTTGGATATTTTTTAATCTGCTGAGATATAACTTTACATAAGGGCAGTGGTTGCACATCGAAATCACACCTACTGCACGCCATTTTTCTAAATAACGCCTCAGATGGTGTACTTGATTGTCAATTCCTGGCAGTTCAAAATCTGGTGCATAACCACCAACGGGAGTCTCAAGGATTTCTAGTGTAGTCATCTTCTTTTACTGGAAGGCACTAGCAACAAAAACATAGGTGGAGTTTTGCGTGAATTCTCAGTTGCAAATCACCTTGGGCAGATGCTTAATATTGAATATATCCTAAAAATAAATTTCGACATCGTACATTGTGAAACTACTGAAATCACCATCATGCTAGCTTCATCACCTGTGCCAATTATTGATAGCTTTTGCTTATATCCTACCTAGGATTATTAACAGTCTCGTTCTCAAATATCTATAGTCACTGCCTCAGCCACTCAAAATTACAAAATCGATAGTGTTTTATGCCTTCACCGACATAAAATAAAACTTTTCCTCCCCCAAAATCCTCACAAACTTTAAAAAAATCATATTTAGTTTAACTAAACTTTATGAGTCAAAAACATCCAAATCACATATTTCTGTTAACTAATACTTAAAACTGTACATCAATTCAATATAATTTCACCTGCGAGGTTAATTATGCTGAATGTACGCTTGAGTATTATCAATAGAAATCATATACAAGCCTAAATGGCGTTACAAAATCAAAATTTTATGTCAATATCAAAAGTAGGATTTAAAGAAAATAAAAAAATCAATGAAACTGCTTGTGGTGTTTAAAAAAGTAATTGGACTGCCGGGAAAACTTTGAGGCTAAAGTCACGTATCAGTATCAAGCCAAAAGTTAGTACAAATACTCTAGAGATGTAGTGATGATTGTGTAATGCGATCGCATGACTGACCATTTTATAGATTTTGCTTAGAACTAAAAACGCACATCCACCATGAGTGACTCGGCTGTTGGGTTGTTTATTTAATCTTCAGGTCTTGATTCCCATGACTACTTCTACAATCAACTTGTGTTCTACAAAAACCTGGATTTGGCAAGGCTTCCCCATTTGCTATCAAACTCAAGGAACTACTGGGCCGGCTGTTGTTTTAATACATGGCTTTGGTGCTTCTTGGTTACACTGGCGAAAAAACATACCTGTGTTAGCAGAAAATTGCCGTGTTTATGCCATTGATTTAATTGGTTTTGGTAGTTCAGCTAAACCAGAACCAGACACTAAAATTGCTTATACATTAGAAACTTGGGGACAGCAATTAGCAGACTTTTGCCGGGAAGTAGTAGGTGAGCCAGCTTTTTTAGTGGGAAATTCTATTGGCTGTATTGTAGCCATGCAAGCAGCAGTCAGTAACCCAGACATTGCTTTAGGTATTTCCTTGCTCAACTGTTCCTTAAGATTATTGCACGATCGCAAACGAGAAACCTTACCTTGGTCACGTCGTGTAGGCGCGCCTGCACTGCAAAGAGTATTATCCGTCAAGCCTATTGGCAATTTCTTTTTTAATCAAGTTGCTCAAGCAAAAACAGTCCGCAAAATCTTGTTGCAAGCTTATGCTGATCAGGCAGCAGTCACAGAGGAATTGGTGGATGTTCTCACAGCACCAGCCAGTGATCCTGGTGCTGTGGCTGTCTTCCTAGCATTTACCTCTTATTCTACAGGGCCTCTGCCAGAAGACCTTTTACCTTTACTACCTTGTCCAGCAATGATTGTATGGGGAACAGCTGACCCGTGGGAACCTGTAGATTTAGGTAGAGAGTTAGCCAATTATCCCCAAGTCCTCAAATTTATTCCCTTAGAAGGTGTAGGTCATTGTCCGCAAGATGAAGCACCTGAATTAGTCAACCCCATTTTACAAGATTGGATCTGGGAGCGCGTCAGAATATCGAAGACTCAAAAAATCCCCGCATAATTCTTCATTCATAGCAAAAAAACAAGTCTGATGTACTTTATCTGCATTACGCAGAGGTACAATTCAGACTTGTGATCATGGGTTGATGCTAGCGAGTTATCAACATTACATCATGTCTTCCATTCCACCATCAGTTTCTTCGCCATTTAAACACTTGGCAAATGGTGTTACTGTGATTATTTTACCAACAGCCAAACGTGCTTTTGCTGGCGCAACTGCTTCAGGCTCAGTTCCATCATCAGGTGGCTGAACTGAACCTGACTTATTACAGCCACATTTACCGCCAGCGAGAAGTTGCTGTTCATCTGTGGATAATTCGACCAATAAATCGGATGCAATTGTTTGACTAAACATGGATATTTACCTCACTTACGTTACCTACATAGGTGTTAATCACCTATGACTTATTTATAAAACTATTTGCTAGTAAATAAATTATTCTTTAGACATAAAAAAAACTATAATTCTTATGTCTTTAGATGTTGAAAAAATATAAACATTTGATTTTTCTGAACTGGATTAATTAGGACTTTTTCCTGTAAATTTTGTGAATAAATATATTGCACCCACACAGGTAAAATACCTGCGTGGGTGCAATTTTAAGTAAACTAAGTTACTAATTAATCCGGTTGTTTTGTAGGATTAGAATCTTGAGCATCTGCGGACACATCGACGTAATCTAAAGTATCTTCTTCTAATTCGGCGACATTCAAAACCACCTCCAAAACGTTGTGCTTCTACTTCTTCTCTCTGCCCGCCAGATAGCAGTTGCTGTTCTTCTGTGGATAATGGCACCAACAAATCAGATGTAATGACTTGAGTTGACATAATTAATTGCCTCAGTTTTGTACATTGTTTTTAGTTAGCACCCTTGGGGATAAAAATACCTTGATGGGTGCAAATTTACGGTTAACTATTTGAGTTAAACCGTACAGAAATGAACATCAGTGAGATTCATTTGCATTTAGAAACAGAGACAACAAAAATTAGCACTTATATTTAGCACTTGCTTCTCTGTTGTCACTCTGGTTAATCGGTCAAATCAAGTAGAAGAATGAGCAAAATTTTGCAAAAATAATTGATTTTTCAACAATTATGTCCATCTTCTACTATCCTGACTTCATACATTCAAAGATTAGTTTCGGTCAATTCTTTGAATGCGGACGATAGCTGTGGTTCGGCTGTTTTTTCTAATTCTGTAAGTACCAGAACGTAGAGTCATTAACCCTTGCATACCGCCGTCTTCGCCGTCTCTATCTAACAAGTCATCCTCTTGAGTAGGTTGTGATGTACCTTGTCCACCAGCTAGGAGTTGTTGTTGTTCGGCGGATAAGTCTGCAACTAAATCAGACATCATTATAACTGACATAAAATCTTTACCTCACTTACGTTAAATAGGTGTTAATTACCTATGTTTTTATTATTAATGAAATCCTAGTTATTTGAATGAGTCAAAAGTAGGAATTACATATATATATTTTCTTTCTGCTGATACATGAAATTTAGGAATTTATCATAATATTGATAATAAAATTATTTGAGGTTTTCTAGGTTTAAACATGAATATAAAAGTTAAGCACTATATGTTTTTTGAGTAATACAATCCTTGACAAGCATACAGACAATTTATGAAATGTGCTTTTTTATTTAAGGTATGAGAATATTAATTAAATTTATGTAAATTCCCAAAAAAAAGATGCACAATTTTGCACATCTATAAGGCGTTTATTACAATTCTGAATGAGAAAATTTAAAGTTTTAATACCTCAAGCCGAAAACAAAATTTACACCGAGAGAAACTTTAAATGCTCTCCTTGTTGAGCCAGGAATTCTTCTAGAGTACCTTGTAGTTGTACCTTACCTTGATCTAGTAAGACAATCCAATCAGCGCGATGGACTACGCTAGGACGGTGGGTGATCAAAATTGTGGTTTTACCTTGTCGATGTTTGAGGAGTCTATCTAAAACTTGAGTTTCGCTAACTGGGTCTAATCCCGCAGTCGCTTCATCTAAAATCAGTACGGGAGGATTATTCAGAATACCCCTGGCGATCGCTAATCGTTGTCTTTGTCCGCCAGAGAGATTTGCCCCAAATTCCCCTAACACTGTTTGGTACTTATTCGGTAATTGGCTGATAAAACCATCAGCATCAGCCATCTCGCAAGCTGTGACAACATCTTCAAAGGGAATATGTGGCGTTCCTAGCTGGAAATTCTCTAAAATTGAGCGACTCCAAAAATGAGGTTCTTGGGGGACATAAACTACTTGTTGTCGTAAACAATCCAGTGCCAAATCGTGAATATTATAAAAACCAATCCGAATGTTGCCGGAATTTGGTTGATATAAACCAGCAATCAGTTTTGCTAAAGAACTTTTACCGCAACCTGACTTACCAATCAATGCAATAACCTTTCCTCCCGGTAGCTTCAGAGAAAAGTCTTCTAATAAATCAACTCTACCAGGGTGATGAAAGTTGATATGGGAAAACCGAATATCTGCATCAGCAGCTATTTGCGCTACTGGTTTTTGCGCCGTTTCATCGACTTCTGGGGTAGCATCAATCACTTCTAATAGACGAGAAACAGCAGTTTGGGAACGAAAATATTCATCCACTAAACCCACTAACGTACTAATTAACGCCAAAACATTCACTTGTAGAGCGTTAATAGCCAACATTTGACCAATACTTAATTGACCTTGTATTACTAAAATGCTGCCTAGTCCCAGTAAAGCCACACTACCAAGAGTAGATAAAAGACTAGCAATAGTATTATTGATAATCCCAATTTGAATGGTGCTAAAAGTCAGATTCGCCAACCGGCCGAAACGGCTTTGCAATTCATCCCAAAATTGTGGTGCTGCATTGGTCGTTTTTAAAACCTGTGCGCCTTTAAAAGTTTCTACCAAGACACCTTGATTTTCTGCTCCTAAAACTAATAGACTGCGCGTTTTTTGTTGTAAAACAGGTAAAAGTGGCAAGGTTGATAAACTCATTAACGCACCAACCAGAATCACTGCTATTGACAACTGCCAACTATAAAACAGCATCAAACAGAATGAGATGACAGCAATGAACAATTGACTAGGTAAAAGCACTACAATCTGTGACACCAACTGATTAATCTCGTTAATATCTCTGAGTCGGCTGGTAATTTCTCCACTGCGACGAGCTTCGTAATAAGTCAAAGGCAATTGTAAAATTCTGCGTCCAAACTCTAAGACTAAACCTAGTTGTAACCTTTGACTAAAGTGAGCAATCATGGTTGATTCCATCACCTGCATCGTGCTACTAAACAAACTCATGATCACAACTGCCGTGACTACAACAGTTAGTAACTGAGTATCACCGCGAATCAAAACATCATCTGTTAGCAGTTGAATCAGAATTGGAGTACCTAAAGCGAGTACACCCAGAACAATATTGAGCATGAACACCTGGGTGATTAGTCCCCGATAAGGGATGATGCGCTTGAGAAAGCGAGCAAAGCCGTTTTGTGGTTTTTCTTGGGGTTGTTGAGTAAAGCGTATGGGATCTGGCTCTACTAACAACATGACACCATTCCAAGCTGCTGTTAGCTCTTCCCGGCTGACGTAGCGAATGCCCACGGCTGGATCAGCTATGACATAGTTTCGCCCTTTTTTGTCATATAAAACTACCCAGTGATAGCCTCGCCAATGAATGATGGCAGGTAATGGTATTTCTTTGATTCTGTCGATGATTGCAGGTGCAGCTTTGACGGCTCTGCAATTAAAACCTAGATGTTCACAACCACGTTTAAGTCCTAATAAGGTTGTACCTAACTGTCCTGTGCCTACAGATTCTCGGCTTTTATTGATGCTTAAAAAGCGTCCGTAATGCCTGTAAATCGTCACGAGACAAGCTGCTCCACAGTCTTCCTCACTCAACTGCAAAACACACTTGTAATTTTTGCGGGATTTGAATAAACCAAACATGAGCGGTGTACCTATTGTTGGAGGCAGGGGAGGCAGGGGAAGCAGGGGAAGCAGGGGAAGCAGGGGAGAAAAATTTTTACCCAATTCCCCATCCCTTCCAATTCCTACATATCTGCAATTAATCTGGCTTTTCTGAGAATGAACCGCATGACTGTTTCCTGACGGGAAATAATATCTGCTTGACCTTCCATTCCTGGTTTGAGTTGGCATTGTCTTGCGCCTCTACCAACATAAGGAGTTTGTGGTTCTATGGTGACTTCATAGGCGGAAGCTTTGACGCTGGGTGTTGGGTTATTATTGGCAACGGGTAGGGCATCTGGTGCAATGGTTTTGACAGTGCCTTTGAGAGTGCCATAATCTGGATAGGGACAGGCAGAAACTCTCATTTGGACTTGTTGACCGGGTTTGATTTTGTTAATCTCTTGGGCTGGTAGATTAGCTTTAATCAGTAAGGGGGCGTTGAGGGGGGCAATTTGAGCGATCGCCTCGCTTGGTTGCACTACCTGCCCTGGATTACGCAAGTTTAACTGTAAGACAGTCCCGGCAATGGGGGCGCGAATTACACTTTGGTTAATATCGTTGATAGTCTGTTGCAGTTCTTTGCGGCTTCTATCCAATTGTTTTTCAAATTCTAGGCGTTGTTGCAGTAGGGTTGCTCTTTCTTTGTTTAAAGCTGCTAAGTTAGCTTCACCTCTTGCTTGTTCTTGCTTAATTCGTTCCTGTGCGACTGTCACCGGCGCATCACTCGGATTAACTCCTGTTCTAGCCTTGATTAAATTTGTTTGTGCGGTTGTTAAAGCTTGGTCTTTTTCATCAAGGAGATTTTGGGCGTTGGCTCTAGCTTGGGCGAGTCTGGCTTCGGCGGCAATGACGGCTTGTTCTTTTTCTTCGCGCAAATTTTTGGCGTTGGCTTTGGCTTGGGCAAGTTTGGCTTCGGCTGTTTTGATGGCTTGTGCTTTTTCTTCTAAAAGGTTTTTGGCGTTGGCTTTGGCTTGCTCAAGTTTGGCTTTGGCGGAGATGACAGCTTGGTTTTTTTCTTCGCGCAAATTTTTGGCGTTGGCTTTGGCTTGGGCAAGTCTGGCTTCGGCTGTTTTGATGGCTTGCTCTTTTTCTTCTAAAAGGTTTTTGGCGTTGGCTTTGGCTTGGGCAAGTCTGGCTTCGGCTGTTTTGACGGCTTGTGCTTTTTCTTCAAAGGTGTTGCGAGGAATGGCTCCTGATGCAACTATGGGTAGCATGCGGTCACGTTGGGCGATCGCTAGATTTAAGGCGGCTTTTGCTTCTTCTACTGTGGCGGTTAACAGGTTTTCTCTCTGCAAGCGATCGCGTTGTTCTCTGGCTAATTTCAGGGCGGTTTCGGCTTCCTCTACCGTTGCTGTTAACAGTTTTTCCCGTTGTAAACGTTCTTGTTGTGCTTTAGCTAAATTGAAGGCGGCTTCTGCTTCCTCTACAGTTGTGGTTAAGAGTTTTTCATTTTGTAAGCGATCGCGTTGTTCTCTGGCTAATTTCAGGGCGGTTTCGGCTTCCTCTACCGTTGCTGTTAACAGTTTTTCCCGTTGTAATCTGTCACGTTGGACTCTGGCTAAATTTAAGGCGGCTTCCGTTTCTTGCACAGTCAGTTTTAATAGCTTGTCTCGTTGTAGGCGATCGCGTTGTATCCTGGCTAAAGATAACGCCGCTTCGGCTTGCGTCATCTCAGCCATAGCTTTAACTTGCTGATCTCCATAGTTGCGTTGTGTACCACTGAGTTCAGCTTGTGCCGCTAGATTAGTCCGGTAATTTAAGTTAGTTTGGGCAGCAATCTGAGCATCAATTTCTCTGAGTTGAGCATTGATGTTTATTTGTTGTAACTGTACCTGCTGAATGAGATTCTGTAATTGACTTTTTTGGTTTTGAAGGCGGGAATTATCAATATAAGCAATAGCTTCTCCTGGCCCGACTGTCTGGTTTTCTGCAATATCAATCTTTTGAATTTTGCCACTAATGAGCGACTGCACAACCCGAATATCTCCCACAGGACGAATAGTTGCGGGTACTTTAACTGTGACGTTGTACTTGAGTATACTTGCCAGACCAACCCCGGCGACAAACAAACTTAAGACTACTCCGCCACCGATAGTTGTCCATTTACCGATATGGGGTAGAAACTCGTTGGCTTCTAATGTCGGAAGTTGCTCTGGATTTGGCTCATTTGACTGAGGCCAAAAATTATTGATTTGTTGGCGTAAGGTGTTCACAGTGTTGCACCTTCTATATATATGTGTGCAGAAATTAGACTCAGCGAATCAAGTGCCTGTTGATCTATCAAGCACTGTTCATCACCACAAATCGTGAAACTACTTATTTTCAGTCGAAAAAGACAGAATTCCCAGGGTGGATAGGCGAGCGCATTTAACGACCTTCTGAGGACTTAAAAGGTCAACGCGAAATGTCAACAAATGTTGCTAATATTAGCAAACATCATGTTTGTTAATTGATATAATAAAAGGTGGGGATTAAGAAAAGAGTGCGCTAGTACAGTCATGACTTTTCTTAAAACTGTGACGTTAATAGCGTCCAGAGAAAACAGAGGAGAACGCTCAAACTCCCTCAAAATCCTCACTTACGTTGAGCGAGTTGCTATCACCTCCTCTCCCCTTTTTTAAATCAGGGTAGACACACAATGTTGAACCTTTACTTTCTGAAACAATAATTAATTTAGTTGTTTTAGCACAATTTTTTTTGTGCCATGACAACTAAAAGCCCCAAGACTTATATAGTAGTTTTCAGATAAATGAAATAGATGAATTTAGTTCTTACTTATCTGCCTGAACTCAGGCAAATTAAGCTGAAGAACCCAGTGCAGCCATAGCATAACCCTAACCTTATCCAACAAAAGGTAGCTGTGCTGCTGTCGAAATAGTCTTGTTGAAAAATTAGCTGGTGTTAATTTTCCTAGAGTATTTTCTAGAATGATGCTAACTTAAGCAGGACAGAAAAATTACCTATCAATTCCCATCGTCAAAGAGAATTGAGCCAAAATATCCAACTTGGTATTATTTTCCTCAAATCCCAAATTTTACACTGCTATTTGGGAAATTTCACAAGATTTACATCTGCAATCATTTAATTATTCAAGACAGCCATTGCAAATGTTTAGTAGGCGGATGCACAAAGAATTTAGGGATAAACATATCTTCTTAGCCTCACTTACATAACTTAGAGGGAACACCATCTAAGAACTTAACTATACGTCCTGTTCTTGAGGAATTCATAAATCTGAAGACATAATTCAAAGTTGAAAGTTTACTACTTGTAGTAGATGTAAAGTTACCTGATGGGCTACAAGTAAAGCTATCCTGGGTTTTGGGAGATCACTATAAACCATCCCACTGGAATTCAGCTAGTAGTAACAGGGAAAAAACCATGACAGCACCAGTGCTGAGAAATTGCCAAGCCATCATATAAGGTAAGATAAAAATCCACAGTAAATGCAGTATACCTGTGAAAATTAAAGCACGCGATCGCACCCCTAACCCAGTACAAAAGTAGCCGATGCTACTCAATCCCAACCATAACGGACACAAATGCACCAAGATTTTACCCCAGCCTAAGAAAATACTTAAATCAGTTAATATCACCCCAAATATCATGAGTATCACCCAGGAATACAGCACCCATCTAACTTGGTGCATTTTTACCCAATAATGCGTCCAAATTACCATAGCTACAATTC
Source organism: Anabaena sp. CA = ATCC 33047 (assembly GCF_963870205.1). Lineage (NCBI taxonomy): Bacteria > Bacillati > Cyanobacteriota > Cyanophyceae > Nostocales > Nostocaceae > Anabaena > Anabaena sp. CA = ATCC 33047. The sequence continues at coordinate 195,218 of NZ_CAWMSA010000003.1, forward strand.
CAATTAAACTGAGTAATGACCACCAAGTTGCCTGTAAACTCCAACTAATAGGAAGAAACTGGGCGGTAACAAACATCGGAATTAGCAATAAACTCCAAAATATACAAGCTTGATCAATACAAGTATAAAAAGTAGAATAAATTGGGATTTGACCAATTTTCCAATTAACATACCAAATTCCTTGTAATTCATGTTTATCTACAGTTGTGTGTTTGCGCCGTAGAGGTGGAATTGAATAATCAAAAAAACTCATTTTATTTTCAAGTGAGATTTTCTTGCTTACTCTTGGTTTACATTTATAAATTAGTGACTCCCACTCTCTAGAGTAATAACTTGAGTTAAGTTATATCTGCTACTGGTAATAATTCCAATTATTTTATTTCCCTAAAAAATTCATATTAAAAAACCACTAAAGAGGGTTACTTTAGTGGTTTAATTTTCGTAGTGAGGACTTTAGTCCTCAAAATCAATCAGGACTAAAGTCCTTACTACAAACATTACAAGATTAGATAATTGATTTGATCGATTATTAATTGAAGTAAAAAGGCAAGATTTCCATTAACGCAAAAGCTAAACCTGCACTGCCTAGGGGTACAGTTAAATTATCAATGCCAAGAAATGAAAAAGCTTCTAAGCTACTAGCAACCACAGCAACCGCCAATGCTACTATCCAAGTCTGCCAGACATTGCCGACCACACCTAATAAAATTAGACTACACACAAAATAGCTAACTACAGCCATAGTGAAGGAGCCTTCCCAACTTTTTTGCGCCCCCAAAAGTTTATACTTGTGTTTACCAAAGCGTTGACCAATCAAAGCCGCTAGTCCATCACCCCAGCACATCACCATCATCCCAATTGCAGCATATTGAGGTTGTTGTAAGTGCCAGAAACAAGCCACTAAAATACCCACACTAGCAGCATAAAAAAACGTTCCTAAACTTTGTCTGCCTACGCTGTTGATACCTGGGAGAATAGGGAATATATACGACAATAGTGTGACGATACTCGCTAAAATGGAAGCCCCAATACCTACATTAGCAGGAATATTCAGCCACCAAGCGATTAAAATCACATGGCCAGCACCGATATGAACTATTTTGCGGACAATTTCAGCATCGCTAGTGGCAAAACGACGTACCAAACCCGCGATCGCCAGAATCAAAGAC